>CAZPTT010000102.1:2566-10869 GCA_964589435.1 uncultured Pirellulaceae bacterium | reverse complement strand
ATCGGCATAGGCGGATTGAAATCGGATCAACTACAATCAGTTGATGCCTGATCAGTATCAAACTAACCACCTCCAAGCCCTCACTGGATTGCGTTTTTTCGCAGCGTTCGCTGTTTTTATTTCGCATATTCCGGGTCGTTGGCCGTTGTTCGAATTGAACATGCCACTGGGCGGAGCCGGAGTCAGTTTCTTCTTTGTCCTCTCGGGATTCATTCTGACTTACGTCTACGGCACGCGAATTGAAGCTGCGCAGGCATCCGGCGACTCGACGCGATTCGAATACGGCAAGTTCTACCTTCGAAGGTTTGCCAGAATTTGGCCACTTCACATTGCCACCATGCTGATCGCACTTTTCTTCGTGCTGGGATCCGAAGGCTTCTTTCGACGTGACTACCCGATCGAGAAAATTGCCGCCAATTGTTTCTTGCTGCAAGGATGGATTCCGAACTACGACTGGATATTTTCCCTCAATGGGCCAGCGTGGAGCCTTTCTGTTGAAGCTTTTTTCTATTTGGTTTTCCCGTTTCTACTGCTGGGAAACACCAAGTCATTCACTGTCAAACTGGGCGGCATCGCCTTAATGACTGTCGGTTTACTCTTGTTGGTCGAACGATTTGTGCCCGCAGATCATCCATGGATTTCATTCAAGGCATTCGCCCAAACCAACCCGCTATTCCGCCTGCTGGAATTTTCGATCGGGGTTACAACCGGGCGTTGGTTTCTGAATCAAAATCGGCAACGTGAGAGCGGCGATTTGAGACAACGAAACTTCATTGTCGATTCGGCGGCTGAACTCGGCGCTGTCGCTTTAATCGTCGGGTTTTACTTTTTCGCTGGCAAATTCGGTCTGTTTCAGACGAAGTCGCAATTTGGAATTCCGCCGACGCTTTGGTTTTGGTTCCGGTTTTGCGGAGCCGCGCCCGTTTTCGCGATCGTCATTATGACGTTCGCGCGAACCCGGGGAATTCTGTCAAGGTTCGCTGGCAATCCTGCGATCGTTTACCTTGGCGAAATCAGTTACTCGTTCTACATGATTCACATGGGTGTCATGTTGATTCTGGCAAGGCAAGATTGGTTCGAAGGAACGCCGGTCATGACTGGCGTTGTCATCACTAGCTTTGTGCTCTCGATCATTTTTGCTGCCGTGCTCTATCAGACCATTGAACTGCCGTTTCGCCGAACGATCGTCACATCGATCGAGCGAGGAGGATTCTGGAAGTCGGTTGGACAAGAATTCAAGTCGTTGTTCCTTAAGTCAAAACCAATTTGGATCGTTCCGTCCATAATGCTGCTCGCCGGTAGCGGCTTGTTTATTCACTTGGCACGGTTCAACCCAGAGGATTCCGGCAGAATTAGCGTCATCGCATCGGTGACCTCTGACGAGATTCGTGACGCGAAGTTCGAAGAAGACGCAATTCTCAAAGGCTGCCGAACTACGGAAAATTCTGATGGTTCGCTAATTCTTGATATGGCTTGGGAGCTTTTTGAAGGCCGCCGTAGTGAACGGTTTATCAAATTGCTTGGGCATGACGGTAAAGTTGTTGGACGTGGCGATCCCAATCGAAAGCTCTTTCGCAATTTTACCCATAACGCAACGGTCATCGACCGTGTCACAATTCCAGCCGCGAAAATGGAGGGCGTTACCAAAATTGGAATCGGCTTTTACGATCCGGAACGCAAAACGGCTACCGTTGATCGAGGGCCGCGTCCGCGAGGGAATCGCCAGCTATTCATTTGGCAAAAGGAATGATCGTCCCGACGATGAAACCAGCCAAGTGTTTAAACAGCGCCTACTTTGAAAATCCGTCAGCGTACTCGACGGTTTGAGAAGTCCGTTGGGTTTCGACGAGCGATGCAAACAGATTTTTCGCGGCGCTTTGCCGAACTTCCGTCATCGCGTCTTTGAGGCCAGTTTTTCCGGCCTCCAGATCTAGACATTTTATCAAATGGAAACCAACGTTCGTTTTCACGATTTGGCTGACTTCGCCCACCTTCAGTTCAAAGGCAGCGATTGAGAATGAAGGCGGCATTGGTTTGTGGTACTCGATCCAGCCCAACTCGCCGCCCGACGTTTTAGTTGGGGCATCGGAGTACTGCTCAACCACCTCGTTCCAACTCAACTCACCCGTGTTCAATTTTGTTAGAGCCGTTTCAGCGGTCGTTCTTGCTTCAACCCAAATCTGGCCCTGATATACTTGGCTGGCATCAGTCCTATTTGCGGCGGCGTCACGAATTCGCTGAAGATCCGCTGACGAAGGCTTGACCAGCAGATGGGCCACCTTTATTTTTGAGCCGTCAAACTGGCAACGATTCTGTTCGAAAAATTTGGCCAGTAAGTCATCGGTCAATTGATCCTTCAAGTACCGAGACCAAGCCAGTCGCCAACCAATCTCAAACTCCAACTCGTTTTTTAGTAGCGAGCGCTTCGTCAGGTAAGCCTCCAATGTTTGTTCGACTTTGGCCAGTTGTAGGGCAAACTGCTCCAACTCTAATCGGATTTCTGCTTCACCAATCTTCTTCGTGCTTTGATTGAGAAAGTCATAAACGAGCCGACGATCAACCAATTGATTGACGGCCGCGTTCATCAGGGCCTTGTTATTCGATGCCTCAACGGCAGTAGAAACTGCATGCGCCAACAATGCGCGAGCTGCACCCGTCGTGATCTCATACTGCCCACCAGCGGCATCGCTAACGGTGGCCGCCACAATCGATTCGAATTCGTTCGAGTCTTTCTCGCTGGAACTATTGCCTAGGTCTTGGCGGTAAGTATCCTGCGCCGAGGCCTTTGAACTGGGCAAGCACAACAGCAGCATGAATGCGAAGGCGATTTTGGTTTTTGCAAGCAACGAATCAGTCCTGAGAAAATCATGGCAACGGAATAACTTTGAGCAGAACCTTGATTGGCACTTCCACAATCGCTGCCGCCGTTTGATAAACCAACGTCATGTCTTGCGGATCGTTTTCGAAGTAAAACTGAATCGAAATCTCTGATTTGTCTTGTCGAAGCGTTTCGTAGGCGATCGCTTCGTGTTTCTTGCCATCTGCGTCTTCGAGAAAGACGGGGTTGTTGAACGCCCAGCCTTGATGAGATTCCAGAGCGTTTTGTCCTTCTTCGAAACTCAGTTTAACGGTCACACCGAAGAGGTCTTCATTCTTTTGAATTCCTCCAAAGGTGACAATCGCACCGGCTTTGCTTTGCTGATTCCCAGCTTTCAACTTGCCGATCTTTTTGAAACGAAACGTTTCGGTTCGACCAGGAAGGACGGCATCGATTGTTGCCTCGAACGAATTGATGACTTCGATCTGACGATCCACCAACCCGATTGGAATTGAAAACTCAAGCTCCGGAATTTCCGGTTGAACGATCCCTGACATGACTTGATCTGGATTGGGCACATCAATTGGATTGTCGTATTCATCGATGGCTTTGATGGTTGAAGCCGGCAAGTCGATTGAAATCGGACGAATTCTTGGTTCCCAACGCACCAAGACCGTCAGATTGCAATAATTCAATTCTGGATTCGCCAAGTTCCTAGATGAGTTAACGCGAACAACTTGCAGGTCAAAAATTCCGGACACATGACTGGGGGCGGCTTCCGCGTCAGGATCTTTCTCCGGGCCAACCCCAGCCTCTTTTAGTTCATCTTCGCCGATGCCAGGATTGGCAGCAATGATTCTGGCTCGTGGCGTAGGCGTCAGCCGCAACTGGCCGGGTTGTCCCGCATAAGGATCGACAACGAGCGAGCCTTGCTTCATGACGTCAGCGACGGCGACCCAAAAATCAACGTTGTTGTGATTCAATTCGATTTTGTGATCGGCCAATTGGTCGGGCGTCTCATCAGGCATTGCAACGTCGTTGCTCGTTTGTTTTTTTATGGCAGCAAGAGCTTCTTTGACAGTCATCGTTCCTTTGAGAGTGACTTTGCTGGCTTGAGTCACACGTGCAACGGCAATGGTTTCTAATTCCTTCCGGACGCGAGCTGTCCGCTGAATCGCATCACTGGGCGTGTCTTCGGTGGTTGGTTCAAGTGAATCGAGAACGGATGGCCCCAATTCAATCAGCTCTTTTTCTGCAGCGTCTCGATCCGCAACGACTTGCGATTCCAGTTGACGTTGCAAAACCGCAACACGCTCAATCAACTCCATTTCTCCGATTTGTTCATCCTGTGCCAACGATGGGTTACAGATCATCAACAAAGTACACACACTCAAAACGCAAACGGCAAATTGATTGATTCGTCTGAACATCGCACGATTCCCAGCGGTACACGAAGAGTAAGTTGACGCTTCTAGTCTAACAATTTGCTCAGCCAGCGTCCAAGAATATGGATCGTCTTGGCTGGATAATGTTGTAATTGAGCATCATTGTCAGCCGTGCTTTTTTGCCTTTTCTAACGCAATTCGTGAACTAGAGTTTCGATAGACCGCAAAATCCTGCCGCTCGACATCTGGAGTTGAAACCATGATCTTGGCTTTCAAGAAAACCTTTTTTTGCTGCGCATTCATTGGACTGTCGTTTTGTCTGACAGCCTTTGGTTTGACGACCACAGCTGACGCGCAAAGCATCGATCGTTATGACTTCACAGTCAAAGTGCCTTACAAAAGCCGTAGCTATGTCGGCAAGCCACTGGCTTGGGATGGCAGCGAACTGATGTTGCTCAGGCGTGACGGAAAGATCAGCATTCTGCCCGTCAAATCGACTGAAGACTACGACAAGGTCAGCGACTCGTTCAAGCCTTATTCGACTTCTACCGTTCGATCCAAGCTGCAAAAAGAATTCGGCTCCAAGTATCAAGTTTCCGTTACCCGAAACTTCATTGTCGTTCATCCACCTGGAGATTATCAAGTTTGGGCGATGCCCTTTGAAAAGCTCTACGCCCGGTTCGACGCGTATTTCGCCACGCGCGGTCTGTCGCCAGAGGAACCCGAATTTCCGATGGTTGCGATTGTTTTACGAACCCGGGGTGAGTTCGACAAATTCTTGCGGGCTTATCATGATTACGACAGCAAAATTCTTGGCTACTACTCGCCACGAAGTAACCGAATCATAACTTACGATCAGCGTCGAGGTTCTTCCCATGATCAAAGTTGGTTTTTTAACGCCGATACGATCATTCATGAAGCAACCCACCAGACTGCTTTCAACACGGGCATCCACAGTCGCTTTGCGCCGGTTCCGCGTTGGATAAGCGAAGGTTTGGCGATGCTGTTTGAAGCTCCAGGCGTCAACAACAGCATGCACTACACGCGTCAGCGTGACCGGATCAATCGAGAGCGATTGATTGATCTGAAGCGTTACTATCAACAAGATCGCGTCAAAGGAACGATTTCAAAAATGGTCGCCAGCGATCAAATTTTCCGATCAGATCCGACGCGTGCTTATGCGATCAGTTGGGGACTGACGTTTTACCTAAGTGAGAAACGCCCGGAAGATTACCTCAGGTTTTTGCGTGCTGATGGCAATCGGTCGAATTTTGCAGGCTATTCTGCCAAGGAACGATACCGCGCTTTTGGGAGAGAGTTTGGAACCGAATTTTCCAACCTTGAGGCAAGGATGGAACGTTTCATCGTGGGCCTGAATGTGCCTTCACAGTCACGCTAATTGTTTGTCAAAACTGAAATGATTGGCGCCATGCTCGCGATCAAATTAACATGCCCACGCAAGCGAGGGCATGGCACCCATAAAGATTAGTCAACTCAACATTGACGAAGCACGAACTGGCACATTAGACCGATCAGAACAGGTAGAGTTTCAAAAAGGCGGAAAGAGAAAGTGCAATGCTAAATCAGCCCTTGGCGCACCGCCCACACGGCGGCTTGGGTCCTGTCATTGGCATCGAGTTTGCGAAGCGTGTTTTGCACGTGTTCCTTTACGGTCTCGACGCTAATCCCGAGTGATCGGCCAATCTCGCGATTACTAAGGCCCAAAGCAACATGTTGCAAAACTTGCTTTTCACGTTGGGTTAACGTCACCACGACCTGATCCCATTGCGAAGTCTTTCGGGCCCGTTTTCGGGTCTTGATCAGCAAGCTTTCTGGTGGTGTGGGCTTTCCCGCTCCCGCTGCTAAAACGGCTTCTATCAATTCGCTCGTGGGTGACGTCTTCAAGAGATAGTCAAAACAATTGAGAGTCGCCGCCCGCGCGATGTACGTCGGATTCGAGTGGGCTGAGAAAAAGACAATGCGAAATTTGGCCTCCGCGACGGCGAAAGACTCCAGCGGCTTCATCACGTCGATTCCACCAAGGCGAACGTCGCTAACCAATACCTGCGGCGTGTCACTTTCAAGCGCACCAGCCAACTCCTCTGTTGTCTTGACGAAGCCCAGCAGCTCGATCTGGGCAGGGTCGATCAATCGCACCAATCCGTCCATGACGATCGGGTGCTCATCGGCGATCAACAGTTTGACAGGTTTCAACGTCTTACCTTTCGACGACCGATTCAACGGCGTACTTCTTCAACGGCGTACTTCTTCAACATCAACAGAGTGCTTTTCAAAGACTTATTTGCGAATCGCGTTTTCCAAGCCCAACTTGGGATTCGGAACGTCGGTTGGGGGGATGCTGAACTGGGGGAATGTCATTTGCGGTGAGCGTGATGAATATGTGGGTTGTATCGACAACGAAAAATAATCGGGTTCTGGAAAGCCGAAAATCGGGCACTTAGCTCGATTTCGGAGCTCTTCCTCTGAGGATGACCTAAATAATCACTGTGACGTTGCTTTCTGACAGCGCCGAGCCAGCGTGATGCATTTATCGCTCAGCTCGTCGGCCGGAACAACCACAACAGGAAACTTCGTACCGACCCCACAAAGTTATCCGCAAAGATTGACCCTGCAAACCACCTCGACAGAACAGACCAATGAAACCGCAAGAAAAAGCCAGACCTTACAACATCCTGCTAGTCGACGACGATCAACACTTGTTACAAGCGATGGGATCGTGGTTGTCCGAACAGGGATTCAAGACTTTCCTGGCAGCCAACAGTCAAACATCGGAACGGCATCTGGCCAACAATGAAATCGATTTGGCTCTTGTTGACCTTCGTTTGGGCAATGAAGACGGATTCGATATTCTGCGGCACTGCAAGAAGCACTACCCTCAAGTCATCGTTCTTTTGATGACCGGCTACGCGACCGTTGATACAGGCGTCGAAGCCATTCGTTCAGGTGCCTTCGACCTGCTGACCAAACCTTTAATCGACGATGAAATTTTGCTCGCCATGAAACGAGCCCTTTCTCAACAGCAAGTCATCGAAGAAAACGAACAACTGAAAACACAGCTCGATGAACGATTTGGCCGAGCCAGCATTGTCGGCAACGATCGCCGCATGCAAAAGACATTTGACATGGTCGACAATATTGCTGACACCAAAGCAACTGTTTTGATCACTGGAGAAAGTGGAACTGGAAAGTCGTTGATCGCCCGCGCGATTCACCAACGATCGGCTCGCCGTAAAGCTCCGTTCATCGAAATCGCTTGCGGTGCACTTCCAGAAAACTTGCTAGAGAGTGAGTTGTTCGGTCACGTGGCCGGATCATTCACCGGTGCCACGACAAATAAAGAAGGTAAGTTCAAGCAGTCGGAAGGCGGCACTATCTTTCTCGACGAAATCGGAACTGCTTCGCCGGGCATGCAAGTCAAATTGCTTCGCGTCTTGCAAGAACTTGAATTCGAACAGGTCGGTGGCACTGAAACGTTTAAAGTCGATACTCGTATTGTGTTGGCGACGAACGAAGATCTTTCCAAAGCCGTGGCCGAAGGCCGCTTCCGGCAAGATCTCTACTACCGTGTCAACGTTATCAATATCGAACTGCCATCCTTGCGAGAACGAGTCTCGGATATCCCAACGCTGGCCCAACATTTTCTGATGAAGGTTTGCGAAGAGGAAAGCAAGTCAGTTGAAGGCTTTGACGCGGCTGCCATTCAAGCCCTTTCGGCTTATGAGTGGCCAGGCAACGTTCGAGAACTGCAAAACATTGTCGAGAGAGCCGTTTTGCTGGGCAAAGGCCCGCTACTGGGAACCAACGATCTACCAGGGCATATCGTCAACGCGAATACATCCCCGACGATGACTGTCGCGCCAGCCGGACAACGTCAGACGCTCAAAGAAGCATTGGAAGGGCCTGAACGACAAATCATCATGCAGTGCTTGCGTGAAAACAATTGGAACCGAAATGAAACGGCTGACCAATTGGGGATCAATCGCACGACGCTGTACAAGAAAATGAAAAAGCTAGGCTTGGAAAATCCACGCACCGTTTCGATGGATTGGTAACGCCGGCCTTTGTTCGCCTTTGTTCGC
>CAZPTT010000102.1:0-2466 GCA_964589435.1 uncultured Pirellulaceae bacterium | reverse complement strand
TTTGTTCGCCTTTGTTCGCATTGGAAACTCGCAGCGAAGCTCTTCAGGAGCTTGCTGGCAACGGTCGAAAGCTTGAACAACGCCGGCTAATTCGGTCGTTCCTGAAGAGTCTGTGCTCCTTGGCTTGGCCGCGAATAGTCCGGCCGTGAATCGGCAACTTCAGATTGCCTGTGCGACTAAGTGGTCTGCCTCGACGCGCTGAATTTTGACATTCACCAGATCGTTTTCTGTTGCTTCAGGTAGTTCGCATTTCACTTGGGCGTATCGACACGACGTCCCGGACGCGACTCCATCTTCGCCAACGTTTTCAATCAGCAGTTGCACTTCTTCTCCCACGAGGCTGTGGAAATACTGCTGCTGAATTTCCTTTTCGAGTTTCGAAACAGTCTTGCCGCGTTCTGACTTCACCTGTTTGGTAATTTGATCAGGCATATCGGCCGCTGGTGTCGTTCGCCGCGGGCTGAACGGGAACATGTGAATTTTCGAGAATCCGATTTGCCGACAAGCATCCAACGAGTCTTCAAAATCCTGTTCGGTCTCCCCAGGAAAACCGACAATCAAGTCCGTCGTGAAGGCTGGCAGATGAAGCTCCTGCTTGACCTGTTCGCAACGATCAATGATATGCCGCCGTGTCCAACGCCGCTTCATTCGTCGCAAGATTCGGTCGCTGCCGCTCTGCAAGCAAACGTGCAGATGAGGACAGACTTGGTCGCGATACTCCTGCATGACTTCAATCAATTCGTGCGTCACCTCGGTCGCTTCAATGCTCGACATCCGAACTCGTAACTCGGGCGTCGCTTGGCAAATGGCCCGAACCAAATGTGACAGCCGAGTCCACTCAGATTTCGGCTTGCCTTTATTGAAATCAACGCCGTAGTGACCAAGATGAATTCCTGTCAGCACTACTTCGCGAAAACCGTTGTCACGCAAGCGAACGACTTCCTCCAAAACTTCCGCCAGCGGACGGCTGAACATGTCAGGTCGAACCGTCGGAATGATGCAGTAACTACATTTGAGCAAGCATCCGTCTTGAACCTTGACGTAAGCTCGGTGACGATTGTTCAAACCAGAAATGCCGTTGGGTATATCGACAACACCGAAGCGACCGAGCAAATCAGGCAGCTCTCGTTTGTCGGTAACGACTTCCGAAACGCCTGGCAGCGCGGCGACGGCTTCGGGCTCGCGGGTGGCGTAACAACCCATCACTACGATCCGCGCGTCTGGGTTGTCGCGGTGCATCCGGCGAATGATCTGACGGCTTTTCGAATCGCCTTCACCTGTAATCGTGCAGGTATTTACAACACACAGGTCAGCCTCTTGCGCTTGCTCGGCGTCGGTGTAACCGATTCCCAGCAATCCTTCACGAACGAACTGGGTTTCATATTGATTGACTTTGCAGCCGAGGGTAACGGTCTTTAGTTTTGCGGCCACGTTGAAGCAATCCAGTCCAAAATCGAGGCGACGCGGGCTGCGAAAACGTCTTCGCCGGCGTCAAAAAAAGCAAACCTAAATCTACCTTCGCACCTGTCTTTTGGCAATGAAAGTCGCCATCTAGATCCCGCATTTTCGTCTGATTTACCTCGCGAGAAATCGCCCAATCGACAACTTCAATTTCCTGATCGGCAGGATGTCGACCTGAGCCCGGAGACGTCAGCTTGGCTTGGAGGCGTCAGCGTAAAGTCGTCATCGCCGGCGTAGAGGTGCCAAGGGCTGTAGCATTCCGGTCATCGCCGCGCACATTATCCAAAACGAACCGGTCGAAATGGGCAACGACATTACCGACGCTATTAGAAGTTCTATCATCCATTGACCGAGCAACGACCTCTAAGACCTCAACTCAAACAACCGCAGTGAGGTAAGCTACGTCTCGCGATTTTTACAAAAGCGATCGGAGTGCGAATTATAGCTACCACAAACGATTGTACAGCAATGTAGAATCGTGCAGCACTCAACATAATGCCGATCGAGCATGCAAGTTGTCGCGACGTGGGAATGGGCTGTGATAGATGCAAATTTAGCCGCTCCCATTTGTGCACTCGCGTGATTCCGGATGAGACTGCTGCAATAACCGGGATGGCTAAAGCATCAGTCGCTTCAGTCGGCTAAAGCATCTGACCACTGTTCCCTCGAATCGTTTCGATGAATCATGCCGAGATCAAACTTTTCAAGCCCATTCGTTACCCTCGTTCTTTCGACGATCACGCAATCAAACCCACCATTTACAACTAAAGTCATCATGCGAATTCCAATCTTGCTGACAATCATTATGTCGGTTTCATTCACGACGTTCATTGAAACAACCAAAGCTCAACTCTCTTCCGTCGAGTTGGTTGTCGTGAAAATAGCCCTTTGCCTTTGTCTTTGCCAACCGATTCAGGAGTTAGAAAAAACAGCTTCCAGCAAGACAGCTCAGGACAAGGCGAAACCGAGAATTGAGTTCTCGAAAGAAGATCAGCAAGCCTGGAC
>CAZPTT010000101.1:3409-24728 GCA_964589435.1 uncultured Pirellulaceae bacterium | reverse complement strand
GGGAAGGCGAAGACCGCTTGTCTCGCTACGGCGGAAACTTGTTCATCGGCGGAGCCTATACAATCGCCTATCTTGAGTGGAGTGGAAGTACTCAAGTCGATCCAATTATTGAAGATCTGCTGTCGACTCTCAATTGTATCGTTGACAACGAAATCGCTTACGCGATCGCCAACGATGGGGACAGTTGTCTGATCGAAAACGCAGAAGCGTATGCGGATGTTGGCGATTGGATTTACGAAGATTTTGACCTGCCGGTACTGACTGCGTTGGTTTATCGTTTGGCATGGTTGAACGCGTTTTATGCGACCAACTAGCTGGTAAGAGGGTGGAGCGACAGGCACCTATGCCTGCCTTTTCCTGTCGAAGACGTTCAGAAGCAAGTAAGGCGTTGCCCGCTCGGCAACGTCTTTTTGTTTGCGCCTCTCCTTCTCTGACGCACTTCTTTTGACAACGGCTTTTCTTTGTGCGGGGTAGCTCTTAAAGTATCGCTTCACCGAAGCGGGTGAAAAAAGGACACTTCTTGGCGAACAACACCATGTTGGCGCTGCCGAGGCGCCCATTTTTTTTTGTACTCCTACTCAGCCTGCGGCGGTACTCGTACTCGATTGGCAATGAAGTCGAGTACGATTTTGAGAAGCTAATAGTGGCGTTAACCGAGATGCCGTGAAATACGACGGATTAACCAAAGGCCGGTGCAAGAGAGTTAATGACTGAGCCGCACCCCAATCCGCGTTCGGAACCGGCGATTCTTCCGGGTCACTCTGCCCTCACAAGTTCATCTGTCTGGCGCGGCCGGATGCTGATCGTCGCGGCGGCACTCATGTGGAGCACCAGTGGTTTTTTTGCCAAGGCCCCAATCTTTAGCGACTGGCCGATTGAGTCTCGAGGGATTTTGCTGGCGTTTTGGCGAGCCTTCTTTGCTGCCGTGGTTCTGATCTTCATGGTCAGACGCATCCAATGGTCGTGGCGATTGATTCCGATGACGGCTGTTTTTGCCATTATGAATTGGACCTATTTGAATGGCATGGTTTCATGCGAGCCGACGTTGGCAATTTGGCTGCAGTACACAGCTCCGGCTTGGGTGTTTTTGATTGGTTGGGTTTGCTTTCGTGAACAACCGACGGTTCGAGATTGGGTGCTGCTGGTGTTTGCTGCAATTGGCGTTGCAATTATTTTGAGAGCTGAGCTGTGGGGGGCTTCACCGATCGGAGTGCGGTACGGATTGGCGTCAGGATTGTTTTTTGCCTTGGTCGTCGTCACGCTCAAATGGAATCGTGATCTCGATTCAGCATGGTTGATCTTTTTGAATCACGCGGTGACGGCTTTGGTTTTCGCACCGGCTTTGGTTCAACACGGAGTCTATCCTGCCGGGTGGCAATGGGCCTACCTGTTCGCGTTTGGCGTTTTCCAGCTAGGCCTGCCTTACATATTGTTCGCGATGGCACTCAAATCCGTTTCCAGCCACGAAGCATCCGGCCTTACTCTGTTGGAGCCGCTGTTGGTGCCAGTCTGGGTCTACGTCGCCTGGCGCAGCTCACCCGAATACCAATTCCCCGCAGCTACCACGTTGATCGGTGGTGGCTTGATCTTGGCGGGTTTGCTTATTCGCTATTTGGGCGCGAGACAATTAGGCGCGCGAAAATTGGGCGAACGAAAATAGGACGCGAACGAAATGGCCGCGAAGCAAGCGAGGCAACCAATCACGCAATGATCGAACTACTTGGATCGAGCTTCGACCACTAGATCGACGACCAGCTCGGCGACTTGGGGCCCTTGCCAGTCAGGAAATGAAAACGTGGCTTTGACTGGGCCAGGTTGAACTGAATCTGGGACTCGAACCGAGTTCCCAAACGATGTGCCTCAGCAAAAGTCATCGAGTACGATGTGCTCAACAATTGGATTTCCATTGTTGTGATACTCAAGCTTCAGCTTTGGGACAGCCGATCCGGGAATCGGCAACAGACTGGCAATTCGATTTTTATTTCTCGTCTCGTCACTGGACACGAACGAAACTGGCTGCCGAGTTCGGTCAACCGATTGTTCAATTTCAGACGCGAGTCCCTGGGCGATCGCGCCGGCCTGGATGCGAACTTCCGCTCCCGTTTCGCCTTTGAAAAAAACAAATTCTGGATCGGTAAACACTAGGCTTATCGGGCCTCCGATGTGCAACCAATTGGATTGGGATGGTTCGGATACCATGACAACAGATCCAGCTTGCTGATACTTTGGACTGCCCGTAACTTCGACGGTCATTGCAAGTTGCTGGGGTAGCACATCAATCAAATCTGGTGAGACGCCCAGTTTTAATTCGAGTAATTGGAAGACCGAACCGTCGCACTTGAAACTTGGCAGCGAGTTCGAATCCACCAGCTCCGCCGAATCAGGGACGTCGTCTTTGTTTGCGTCAAAATAAATCTCGGTGCCTTGCACGATGAAGTTTGCGGTCGCAGTTGCATCAGACGAATCCAAGCCAAACATCACTTTGCCGTACAAGGGAGGCGGTACCTCATTGCCCCAAAATGGAATTGAGGCTCCTACGGCGATAATAGTTAATGCGAGGAATATCAGTACCTTCTTCATCACGTCTTTATCCTTGGCTCAGTTGGGTTGGTGACTTGGGTTGGTGACTTGGGTTGGTGACTTGGGTTGGTGACTTGAGTTGGTGACTTGAGTTGGCGACTTGGTTCGAACTCTTTGGCTCGCGCCGCTCAATTTTGCTCGCCGACATGTTCATTCGTCAAGTTTATCTGGCCATTTACTGGTAACAATATCATCCGATGTGAATCGGAATACTTCCAGCGTTACCGGCAAGTTTTCCAGAGCATCGCTAAGTGTAAAAATCCGAAGATTGATCAACGATAAAGCTGTCGGTAATTGTCGGCGATCGATGTTTTTGCGTGCGTCTGCTGTACGTATTGTTGGCCTTGTGCTGCGAGCTGCGCTGCGGAATCTGGCTGCTCGATCAAGTACTTCGTCCAGCGAGCAAATTCGTCTCTGGCACCAAAGTTGACAGCGAATCCTGTTTCCTGGTGGCGGATGATCTCCGATGTGCCAGGGCCGTAAACCGAGACAGCCGGAATTCCGGTCGCCATCGCCGCTAGTAAATTGCTCGGAAGCGGTTCGATCAAGTGTGAGTGCCAATAAAAATCGAGCCCAGTCAAGAACTTCTCGGCCCCAATCGGTTCGCCGACGAAATGGACATTGCGTCTCGATTCGGTCAGCGAAGCAAAATGATCCAGTCGGCTCAGTTGTGATCCTTTGCCAATGATGACGAAGTGAAAGTCGTCGCGAATGCAGGCCAACAGATCGCACGCCCAGATTAGGTCTTTCAAGCGGGTGCGCGCAATGAGTGGAGCCACCGTCCCAGCAATCTTAGATTCGCTGGGTAAGTTCAATTCGTCGATTATAAATTGACGAGATTCATTGCGACTTAAATCAAACGTGCCGACATCATTTGGGATAACCCGAGCCTCGCTTGGGTATCCATTTTCGACCAAGTGTTGCGCGCTCAGTTTGTGAGGGACGATCAACTGCTCAAAGCCATCGCTAAATCGGTTTTCATAAAGCTGACGGGTAAAACGTTTTTCCGGTTGCAAGAAAAGTTCGGTGGCGAAGACGCGCAAGTCTCGTTTGGGTCCGCTCACGTTCGGTAATTGAGTTGCGACTTGGGCAACAAACTCAGATACGCCTCCCCAGCTATGTACGATGTCTGGCTGGATGGATCTGATCAATTTTTTTAACTGGTATGTCGCCAACAGGCTCGCGCGGGAAAAAGGGCTGATGACGGGAGTGCTGCCAAGCAAATGAACTTTGACATTCGATTCGTAGAACGGATTCTCGCAATTGTGGAATTCGTGCAGCACTGCGATGTGAATTTCGAAGTCTTCGGCGAGTGCTTTCGATAGCCGAATCAGCTGCGCAGCGGGACCGAGAGGGAATAAGGATTCTGCGACAAAGAGGATGCGGTTCACTGAATTTGGCGACAGGTTTTTAAGAAATGATTGGGGTAAATTCGGGCTGGAAAGAAAAGATCGTGTATGCCTGAGAGATTTGTATTGGTTGTGTTTGTTTACTAGGTCGCTGATTGAGTGTCGCATTCCGCTGTTGCCATAAAAGGCGCGACGAATTCTGGGGCGAGGTTGGTAACGTCGAAACGTTCCAGCGCCAATTGGCGGGCCTTGCGTCCAACTCGATCTCGTAAGTCACTTTCGTTTAAAGCGAACCTGATTGCTTCGGCAAGCGCTTCGGGATTGCATTTTGGAGCTAACAGTCCATTGACGTTTTTTTCAATCAGTTTCTCAGCCGATCGAGACTGAGTCGCGATTGCACAGAGCCCCGCCGCCAAAGCGCGTTTCAGGCAACGACAACTGGAGTCTTCCTGAAGTGGATGAACATAAACATTGGCAGCTTGAAAAACATCGGCCAAATCATCGAAATAGCCGGGCATGATAACAGAATTGGCGACCCCCCGATCGACAATCTTCTCCCAGAGCTCCCTGCCCTTGGGGCCGTCGCCCAAAATCCAAAGTCGAGCGTTGGGAAACCGATCAAGTATTCGTGGCCAGCAATCAACTAGATCATGAAGTCCCATGTCGCCGTAAATTGGCGAGCCACAAACGACTAATGGTTGGGCTGAATCAATCGACAAGATTGGATGGGCATCAGAAAGCGACATGCGCGCCGCGTTTTGTTTCGCTAGTGTTCGTTCGGTGATTGGGTCGAGTTCTACGCCTTGAGGGACGACGGAGATCAATTCGCCAGGGATTTCGTTGTGTTGTAAAAGTTGGTTGGCGGTGTGCTGTGAATCGACCAATATTTTTTTCACTTTGGAAAGCGCTGTAAGCTGCCGGCTGCTGAAGGGTTTTGTCGGCTGAGCGTTGAGCTCATGTTGATCGACCCGCACTACCACCGGAAGCTGTTTCGAAAGGCCTCGGATTGCTGCCCAGGATTCCGCTTGCAATCCGAAAACGATAATCCCATCGAGCTCGAAGTCCGTGAGATGCCGTGACAGATTTCTTAAGTAGCGATACGCTCCCCAGCGGCCGCTGACCGGCTGGCCTAAACGAGTGACCCCGATTTCTCGATAGGAAAAAGTGGAGGGCCAATTCTTGTCCCAGGCGATGGTTAAGATCTCGACGTGATGCCCCGCACGCTTAACCGCGCTGGCAATTTCACCGACACTGAGTTCGCTCTGACCACAATAGGGCCAAAAACGGCGAGTCATGATTGCCAAACGAAGCGGGGCCATCGGTATTGGTTCCCGGTAAATTTACTGCTCGAACGATAAATTGATCTTCAAGATTTATCTCAAAGATTGCTTTCATAAGTGTGATGATCGAAGCGAGCAAAACTCTCGCAATCGTCGCCATGTGAGTTATTACGACTCTAGGTTTGTTGAGCGCTGGGAAGGTCCGCCGGTTCCAAGACTGCCAGGTACGGCAGGTTCCGATACTCGTCGTTGAAGTCGAGACCGTAGCCAACGACAAACTCATCCGGAATGTCAAAGGCGATAAACTCAGGTCTCCAATCAACTTCTTGGCAGCCAGTTTTCAGTAGCAGAACCGCTGATTTTAAACTGGACGGCCCCAGGTCATTCATCAATTGAGTGACCTCTGCGAGCGTATTGCCGGTGTCAAAAATGTCATCGATTAGTAGAACGTCGCGGCCAGTGATGTCCAGCATCATTTCGGAGTTGATCGTGAGAGCGCCACGTTCGGTGCCTTCGTAGCTGCTGGTCTGAACAACGCCCACGCGCATCGGCATTTCAAGTTTGCGAATAAGATCCGCCATCAAAACGACACTGCCTGTGAGGACGCCAACAATGGTTAACGGGCGACTCCCGTATTCCTCGTTGATCAATTTGGCAAGTTCTTCAACGCCTTGATTCAATTGGGATTCATCAAGCAGAATTTTCACTGGAACTCACGTTTCTTAAGACGTTGGGCAAAACCGCATTGTAGTCGTACCGCTGGCAATTGTCATCCAGAGCCGGCTGGGCGATGCAAGCTGAGCCGCACCCCATAAAAACACCCGCTGAGTTTCCAGAGCGGGTGTTGGACAAATTCTAAACGATTGGCATCAGCTCAATTTGACGATACTTGACCGTTGTTGATCGTGACTTGAACGCGAGCCGTATTGTTCGTTTCATCCGTTTCCTGAAGGTTGTCTTCCGGGTCGGCTTCAATCTCAAGCCAATACGTTCCGTCGGCAACGTTCGTGATGTCGATCCATTGATCGTCTAACGATGCGGAATAGACATCCGAATAGCCAGCGCTGATCCCTTGCACTTGGCCGCAACTCGTTCCGCCCCTGCCGTGAACCAGTCCGGCATTCGCTGAAACGTCAGGAAGTGGCTGGCGAATGTTGATCAGACAGAAACTGGTCTTACCTCCACTGGCGACAATTTGTCCGCTCGCATTGGTCAGCTTCAAGTCGTAAGTCGCGAAACCTTCGAAGTGGATGTGGCCATGTCCGGCGTGATAAACAAATTCTCCCGCCAACGCGTCACGGGATCCGCCGTCGGCTTGGTAAATCCGTTGGAACACCTGTTGCGAGCTTCCTGACACGGAGCCGCCCCATAGCTCCAGCGGCCCATCGCCAGCATTGGCGACTTCCGTCGAAAATCTCAACAACGACCGGCCAGGGATTTCGGATGTATCAATGCTCAGCCTTTCGGTAAGCGTCGAGGCGATCGGTACTAGATCCGGTAAGTAATCTGCAACTGAGTTGTCGTTGTCAACGATCGTAACCGAAGCAATATTGTCCGCGCCCAGATTGGCTCCGCCGGTTGGATTGGAAAGCAGGACTTCGAACGTTTCCAAGTCTTCAACAAGCGAGTCGTCGATAATTGGAATCGTGATGGTGGCTTCCGATTGGCCGTCGGCAAAATTCAAAGTGCCACTGACCGGCGTGAAGTCGCTGGTCGATGCTGTGCCAGCGACGGTCGTGAAATCGACACTGGCGGCCCCTGCTCTGCCTGCGTTTCTAACAACGGTGACTTGGGCTGTGCCAGCGGCTTCATCTAGATTGACACCAGTTGTCGAAACACTGATGGTGCCCGGAAGATTGGGGAGGACTTCCACAACGACATCATCAACCGCAGCTTCGACCAGACTTCCGCCGCTCAGGTCTGCAGCTTCGAATAAGATCTGAATCGTCGATCCCGCATATTGAGAGATGTCCAGGGTGGCTAAATCCCAAGTCGACGTTTGATTGTATTCATGCGCGTGATCGTCGAACAACTCGGTCGTGACGCCGTTAGAAACGATCGCGACTTCAAAATAATCATCGTTGGTCGCATTATCGAGGTAGGCAAAACTGTATTCGAACCGCAATTCGACTTCGGCTCCAACGGGAATATCGATCGTCGGAGAAAGGACTGATGTTACCCCCGCATCAATGTCGAATGTGCCAACGGAAGATCCGGCCGCCAGGCCAGTGACCAGTGCGCCCGGGCCGGTATGGCCAGAGTTGGGCTGCAAGGTGATTCCACTGCTGGTGGTGGTCTGAGGGGATCCAATCTCCCACTGCCCGGTCGTTGCGTCGTCGCTGCCAGTCGGATTGGTTGTCCAGTTAGAAACCGATTCGAAACTGTCTTGAAAAATAATGCCGGCTACAACTTCGTCGTTGTCGGCAATTGTGATTGTTTGAGTCGTTATCGCACCAAGGGTCGCTCCACCTGTTGGATTACTGAGAGCAAACGTAAACGTTTCGTCGCCCTCAACTAAATCGTCATCCGTAATAGCGAGCGAAACTTGTTGCCCCGTAATGTCATCGTCAAAGACAAGTGTGCCGGAGACCGATTCGAAATCGCCCGAATCAGCAGTGCCAGTGGTCGTTGTGTAGTCGACTGAAACCGAGCCGTCGGTACCATCTGCACGAAAGACTACAAAATTGAGTAGGCCAAGATCCTCATCAATTGTCAGGCTATCCAGCGTTAAGCCGATGTTGCCCGGTTGCGGCTCGACGACGGGATCAGCATCAAATTGAAGATAGCCGTTGGTGTGAAGCGTTTCGCTTTGACGGAATCCCGGCGCGATACCGTCTGCCGCCAGCCAAGTACCTGTTGAGTAAACGCTAGGAGCTTCTGTTTGAAACGATTGGCCATCAATCGTAATGAAGTCAACCTGGAGGTTGCCGTCAATGTTGTTGGCCGGGTCGTAAGAGTCATTGGTAAATGCGATCCGAACCTGATTCGCATCGACCGTTGTGTTTGCTTGATACTGGAATGTTTGGTCGGCAGTTGTGGTTGTGAAGGCCGCGACGACTGCACCGTCAATTTGCAATTCGAACTGCTCGCCACCTTCATCGCCCGCAGCGCGAACTTCGATAAGTGAACCCGTGGGCGGAGTGCCATCAGAAAACTGCACATAGCCATCGCCGTGCAAGTATTCACTTTCTCGGTTTCCGGGAGTGATTCCATCGGTTGGCAACCAAGTCGCGGTTGAGAAGACGGAGGGATCTTCGGTTTCAAACCGAACGCCATCAATCACGATGGCGTCGACACGCAAGTTGCGATCGATATTGTTTTCGGCATCATAAAGATCGTTTGTGAAAGCGATTCGAACTTGATTGGCCGAGATATTTTCGGTCGTTGAATAGTTGTAGGACTCGAACTGCCCACCATAGGCATCGCCGCCAACGTTGTCCCAAGTCTCAACGACTTGGCCATCAATCTGAAGTTCCATTTGCTCAACGTTGGTGACACCAGCAGCGATGATCTCGACCGCCGAAAGCATCAGGCGGTTTTCGAGCGTTTCACATTGAAGGCGGCTGCTGGAATTTGAGCGGTTCGATTTGCCAGAACGGATTTTGGGCGAGGGAAAGTGGTTCACGGGGATCTCATTATCAAGGAGTCAATCAGGGTGTCTTCGGAGAGCCGCTATTGTTGCAACGGGTGAGCCAGTTCACAACCAAGAAAACCAAATACTTGCTTGGCGGCGTAGGGGCGCCGGTCGCCAGAGGGTAAACGGCCTTCTCAGCCCGAATGATTGCCGATCAATTTCCCAGTCGGTCGTGAGTCATTTGAATGGCGCGCAAAAGACCACGGGCTTTATTGAGCGTTTCTTCGTATTCGCTCGTCGGGTCGCTATCGGCAACAATTCCGGCACCGGCTTGCACATAAGCAACATTGTCTTTGATGACCATCGTTCGCAGTGCAATGCAGGTATCCATATTCTCCGAGTAGTCAATGTAGCCGACGGCCCCAGCGTAAGGACCACGTCGGTGAGGTTCCATTTCGTCGATGATCTCCATCGCGCGTACTTTGGGTGCGCCAGAAACCGTTCCAGCCGGTAGGCTCGCCATCAAGGCATCGAATGCATCGCAATCGTCTTGCAATTGTCCCGTGACCGTTGAGGAGATGTGCATGACATGACTGTATCGTTCGACGACCATCACGTCAGGAATTTCAATGGATCCGTATCGAGCAACGCGGCCAACGTCATTGCGGCCAAGATCGACGAGCATCACATGCTCGGCACGTTCCTTTTCATCGGCAAGAAGCTCCTTCTCGAGAGCCAGGTCTTCTTTGGGAGTCTTGCCGCGCGGGCGCGTTCCGGCCAACGGTCGGACGGTCATCTCGTTGTCGACCACCCGGCACATGATCTCGGGCGAACTACCAACGAGTGTGGCCTCGTTGGTTCGCAAAAAGAACATGAATGGACTGGGGTTCATGACTCGCAGCGAGCGATAAATTTCAAACGGATCGCACGAGATGTCCAGTTGTAAGCGTTGACTGAGGACGACCTGAAAAATGTCTCCGGCGCGAATGTACTCGATGCATTTGTTGACGGAATCTTCAAATTCTGCTTGAGTCTGGTTCGAGCGATAAGTAGGAGTTTCACCTGTCGGATAAGTCGCGTCGACGACGGGCAAGTCGTTGGTTGGGTTGTTGAGTTGGACGACCAATTCGTCAAGCCGATTGTTGGCTTCGTCGTAGGCGTCTTGCAGCGAATCGTGGCGGGCTGGCCAAGCGAGAGCCAGGACTGTTACCGTTTTGGTGATGTGATCGAAAACCAACATTGAATCATAAAACGCAAACGACATGTCATTGAGTTGTCGATCGTCTTCGGGAGCATTGGGAAGCTTTTCGACATATCGCACAACGTCGTATCCCGCATAGCCAACAGCTCCACCGGTGAATGGCGGCATGTTGGGCAGTTGGGCGACTTTGATGCTTTCGATGCGCTTGCGAACTTCAGCCAACGGGTTGTCCGACTCAAACGTTTCACTTTTGCCATTGGATGCGACTGTGACTTCGTTTCCGCGCGCGGTCACTTGCATTTGAGGATCGACGGCGAGGAAGCTGTACCGTCCAACTTTTTCTCCACCAATCACGCTTTCGAACAGGCAGGCCGTTTTTCCATCATCAATTCGTCGAAACGCGGAGACGGGCGTCAGGGAATCGCAAAGTAACCGTCGCGATAGCGGAACGGCGTCGAACGAGTCCGCCAGCTCGCAAAATTTTTTAAAGTCAGGGAAGCAATGCATGTATCTTGCGAACGGTTAAGTTAGACAAATCAAGTGTCTTTCGAACATCCAGTTGTCCAAATGAAAAATGGATGTCGAAAACCAACTCAGGTGCGGCCTTCGATTTTTGTTCAGGCGAATCTTTTGGATGGTAAAGCACCCTAATTGCCGGAGGTTTGTTGAGAATTGGGGAAGAAATTGACCGGTGCCCCATCGCGTGATTCCACGGCGGCCTCACTGATGCCCGTCGAGCAAATCGAGAGCATCAAACTACGGCAAACAAAGCTTAACGTTACGTTGGATCAACAACAACGTACCCGAAAGTGTCCACTGCCAGCGGACGAGTAAACCTTAAAGGAATCAAACCTTGTACCGTGTCGAGTCCGGGGATAAAATTCGGGCGACTTCGAAGATGTCGACGGTTTCGTTGAGTGGCTGATGGGGCAGAATTGTTCCGATGGGCAGCCGACGCGATGGGATAAAACGGTCGACCACCTGAATGGCTGGATGACGCAGTTTTAGTTGTCGTAACCGGTCGAGTTAGGCGAACGAAAAATCAATCAATCCATCTGCAATAGCCGATGGCGATAGGAATAAAATGAAGTGCCAAAAATGTGAGAAGCCAGCCACCTTCCACATCACGGACTTAACGGGTGACGAGCTATTAGCGCTACACCTCTGTCCGGACTGTGCGAAGCATTATCTACAAACCGATGAAACGCCGGACGATGCGCCTGTCGTTTCTGGTGTTCTGCAGCAACAGTTGAAGCTTGAGCAAACCGCCGAGGATTTGCAGGAGCTTGATTCCCGAGAATGTCCAATTTGCGGAATTTCTTTTTACGAATTTCGCCAAGCCGGACGACTTGGTTGCCCACACGATTATGTTTTCTTCGGAACCGAATTGGAGCCGTTGTTGATCAATGTGCATGGCGAAAGCAAGCATGTTGGTAAGCATCCCAAGCGTGGTGTTCACGACACCGAATCGCAAACCGAGTTGATCCGCTTACGACGACAAATGAAAGAAGTCGTTGAGCAGGAAGACTACGAAAAAGCGACTGAGCTACGTGACCGAATCAAGCAAATCGAAGAGGATGGTCAAGTTGGTAATTGACGAAGGCTCAATTGGCGGAGAGGACTCCGGCAAAAGCACCGAATCACAATCAGTTGGCGGAATCGTCGTTTGCAGCAGAGTCCGGCTGGTGCGGAACATCGCCGACTTTCCGTTCGTCAACGCCTGCTCCGATGATCAACGTTCCGACATTGAGTCGACGGTGAAAGCGGGCTTGGTTTCCAACGAGCGCTTGAGCATTTTGACGCTGGTTGATTCGGATCAGCTGGAAATGCTGGAACGTCAGTTTCTGGTTAACTTGGAAGCGATTGAAATCAATCAACAACTGTCCAGTTCCGATCAAGCGACCGCCAGCGAATCAACCGCCAGCGAATCGGACGCCAGCGAATCGGACGCCTCAAACGATGCGCAGGAAGATGCGAAGAGCGATGAATCTCAAACGCCTCAGCAAGTCGCGACCGAAGCATCGGCATCCCGTTTGATCGTTGATAGCAGCCTGATGGTCAATGAAGAAGATCACTTAAGGATTCAGGTGACGCATGAAGGCCTGGATTTGCAAAGCGCGTGGAGCGAGGCGACCGAGCTTGATGATTTGATAGAATCGCAATTGAATTACGCGTTCAGTCCTCGTTGGGGATATTTAACGGCTTGCCCGGCGAACGTCGGCACAGGGATGCGAGTCAGTGTCGTGCTACATCTTCCAGCGTTGGTGATCACTGAAAGTATCGATGCTGTCTTGCGTGGGCTCAGCCGGATCGATGTGGCAGGACGGGAGTTGTTCGGTGACCTTTCAGGTGGTGATTTTTTCCGCATCAGCAATCAGGTCACGCTTGGCCAAAACGAATCCGACTTAATTGATCAAGTCGGTGGTGCCGTGCCGATGATTGTGCAAGCCGAACGAGAAGCTAGAGAATTGTTGTTGGAAGAGAATCGAGAAGGCCTTCGACGCCAAGTCTCCTTGGCGATGGTGGAACTGCTGAAAATTGATCTAGACGACCTCTCTGAAGAAAACCGCATGGAGACGACGCGCCTGTTGTCGCGAGTGAGGATGGGTATCGGTATGGGGTTGTTGCCTCACGAAGATGCCGAAAAAGTAGCAGGTAAATTTGAGCTGGTTCAGCTTCGGCAAAGTTTGTCACTGGCCATCGAAGGCGAAGATTATCAACGTGCTTCGCGCTTGCGTGACCGAATTCAGATTTTGGAAGGAGGTTCGGCATGAGCATCGACGAAATGACGACGCGATGTGGAGAATGGCTAAAGGGCTGCGGCCCTGAATCAGATATCGTCATGAGCAGCCGCATACGTTTGGCACGAAACCTGGCCGACTATCCTTTCATCCGGCGTTGTACAGATATCGATCGAGCCAACATTGAATCGACCGTTCGAGTTCGGCTGACCAATGACGAAGCTCTCAAGAGCCTGACGTTCATCGACGTTGCCGATTTGCAAAATTTGGATCGTCAATTTTTAGTCGAACGACAATTGATCAGTCGCGAACATGCGAATTCCGACGGTGCTCGTGCGGTCGCAATCGACATGCAGGAACAACTTAGTCTGATGGTCAATGAAGAAGACCATTTGCGAATTCAGGTGATGAAGAGTGGGCTCGATCTTGACGGAGCCTGGGATCAAATCAACCAAGTCGATGATGTGATCGAAGAGCATTTGACCTACGCGTTTCATCCAGAATTGGGCTACCTGACCGGTTGCCCGACCAACGTGGGGACGGGCATGCGTGTCAGTGTGCTGGTGCACTTGCCGGCACTGGTGATCACCCAGCAAATCGAAAAAGTATTTCGTAGTCTACAGCGGATTAACCTCGTGGTTCGAGGTTTGTACGGTGAAGGCACGCAAGCCATGGGTGATTTTTATCAAGTCAGCAACCAAATCACGCTTGGAAAAACAGAAGAAGAATTGCTCGCTCAGGTTGGTGATGTGATTCCCGTGATTATTGACTATGAACGAAAGGCACGCGATTTTTTGGTCAACGAGAAACAAAACGACTTGTTTGACCAGGTCAGCCGAGCCTATGGCACGCTGCAAAATGCCAAACAAATTAGCAGTGAAGAAACAATGTTGCTGTTGTCCCGCGTTCGCATGGGGATCAACCTTGGTCTGATTGGCGATTTGGAAATCCCTCAAGTCAACCAGTTGTTCATTCGAACCCAGCCAGCCCACTTGCAGAAAATTCGTCAGACTTCTCTGAATACTGATCAGCGAAATAGCGAACGGGCAAAGTACCTACACAACGAGTTAAAAGTTCCCGGCAATGGTGGCGCTGAAAATAACTGAGGCGTAAATTTCAGCTAAGCCTCAGATTTGAATCCGAGTTCGCAAGATGGGCACTCTTGCTGTTGCCCGTCAATTCCGAGGCCGTTGTCCAGGTCGCAAGACTCTTGGGAATTGCTGTTAAGTTTTAGATTCGACCCCAGCCCAATACCTCAAACGACTTCATCATTGAACGCGATTGGCTTCGTCGATTCCCATGTCCGCTGAACCTAAGTCCCATCTGTTGGCGGATCTCAATCTGGTCATCGTCGCGTTCATTTGGGGCATCAACATCACCGTGATGAAGCTGGCCATCAACGAGATGGATCCGTATTTCTTCAATGCGGTTCGGCTGCCACTGTCTGCCCTCACGCTTGGCATTTGTGCGTGGCTGGAACAAAGGACTCGGCCGCGAGCCTCAACCGAAGAAGCAAACCGGCTGACTGCGTTTCAAACATTCTTGGTCATGGCAGGCTTCTCGATTCTCACCGGTGCGATCTACCAAATTGCGTTTGCGATGGGAATGGCCAGAACGACGGCTGGAAATACAGCCTTGATTATGTCATCGATCCCAATGTGGACCGCCATCATTTCCGTCACCTTTGTCCGTGAGCGACTGGGACGGCTGGCATGGGTTGGCTTAACCGTGACGTTTGTTGGGACTGCGATTGTGACGTTGCAAAAAGTCGGCGTGACTGTGACGACGGGAAACGTAGTTGGTAACTTCATCGTCTTGTTTGCCGCGTTGGCTTGGGCCGTGGGCTCCGTCATCAGCCGCCCGATCTTGAGGTTCGTCTCGCCAATCAAACTGGCGTTTCTGGCAACCCTTGGTACGTTACCGATTCATTTCCTGGCGGCTCGCGCTTCACTTAATCCTGAGTCCATTACTGCGATCGAGTGGAGTACCTGGTTTTGTATTTTGTATTCGGGGATTTTCTCAACTGGTTTGGCGTACGCGATGTGGAATTATGGTGTCCAGCAGTTGGGGGCTTCCCATGCGGCCGTTTTTCAAAATTTGGTTCCCTTGGTCGCCCTAGCATGTAGTTGGTTGGTGCTCGGAGAAGTCGTGACCACGGTGCAAGCCATTGGCGGAATGATGATTATCATTGGGTTGATTGTCGTACGTCGCAACCGGCAAAAGAAAATCGCTAGGCCGCTCGGATCTGGCGTCGTTGCGAATCCTGATGCTTTTGCCGATCAAGAATCTTCGGGCAAGTCTTGAGGTTTAAAACGCTGTCAGATGCGTCATCAGAGTCGCAACTTTAGCGAATTAGCAAATTTGAACGAAAACGGTCGTGCTGCCATCCGGCCAACCGGACTCTCTCAGAATTGATGTAGATTGTTCGCACGATAATCCGACTTCAGCCTTAGCAGCGACCCTCACGCTTCCACCACGTTCTCTATTGCTCCTTCCTTGTCCGCCACTATTTTGCAAGGTTGTTTGATGTACCGGTTCTCCATCGTTGTTCCACGTCTGAATGATCCGCGACTGTTTGAAGATACGCTTGCGTCGGTTCTTCGCTATCGCACCGACTCCTGTCAAGTCATTGTCGCGCACAACGAACAATATGAAGACCCCTATGATCTGGGACGAGAGGTCGACTTTGTTGCGACCAAGCGTAAGCCGCATCTGATCCGAATGTTCAACGATGCGTTGCGTGTCGCCAAGGGCGAATTTGTCCTGCTGCTACGACCGGGTGTTCAGCTAAATGAAAACTGGTGGCAGCCAGTGCTTGAGAGCTTTCAAGATCCTGATGTTGGAAGCGTTTCGCCAGCAATCGTTGGAACCAAAGATCCGTCTCGTTTGGTGACCGGTGGAGTTCGTTCCGGGTTTTCTTTCGGAAGAAAACTGGTTGGCAACAAGAAGTCGTTGAGCGCTCGCCGAACTCGGAAACTGAGTCCGATCGGCCCAACGTCTTGGGCTGGATTCTACCGACGATCGTTGCTGGCATCGCTTGGCAGTTGCGACGAACAGTTGGATTCGCTTTACCTTGATCTTGATTTGGCTCACAGTTTGCAAAATCTCAAATTCGATTGCGTGTTCTGTCCGGACAGCGTCATGACAATCGACAAGCCAATTCACATTACCGACGAGGCAACCATCGCCCACGGTAAATCGGCGCAGCGGACTTTGCTTCGTCAAAATGAATTGACTTCGGGGCAAAGAACGATGAAGACTTGCATTGCGACGATGGTAGAAATTGCCTCGCTGCCGCTGGGTATCGAAAACTGGCAACATGCCATCCAGCGAGTGGGCGCGATGAAGTTGCGGGACATTGATCGACACCACTGGGACCTGATATCTGTTCTCAACAAGCAGCGTACTCGGTTGGTCGAATCCGGTAACCCGCTTGCGAATCAAGAGAGCGTAAGAAATGCTGCATAGGGTAAGTTGCGCGGATCGGCGATCCGACTGACGTCAGGGTGACTCAGCATTTTGGTTCAGTCATTTTGGTTTAGTGTTTCGGCTCAACTGATTTTTGGAATCAAATTACCCGAGTTCCTCTTCGATTAGCCGCAGTCAGCACCGCAGAAGATGTGCGACTGCCCCCAATGTTGGATTCAACACTTTGCGGCGCTCGGTAGCTTTGCTGCTCAGTTTTCATTTCCAACAACTTCTGTTTTGCCCCGTGCCTCCGAATACGGGTCGCGTTATACTGAGTCAAACTGACTTGATGCGGGCTTCACGAACAGCCTGCAGGTTGGTCGAGAACGCGAATCTTCAACTCGAGAAAAGAATGTACCTTCGTCTAGCGAAACGCATGCTGTTGGAAACCGACAAGCGACTGTTATGGAAGCTTGCCTGGAACATGGGAATCAAGGGGATGCGAAGTGTGCAGGCGCACAAAAAGCGACTTAAAAAAGGTCAGTTCTTTCCGCCGTATCTGTACATCTCGATCATCAATAGTTGCAACTTGCGATGCCAAGGTTGCTGGGTTGATGTTGCCGCGAAGCAGCACAAAATTGACGTCGAAGCGATGAATCGAATGATCAATTCGGCGAAGAAAATGGGCAACTCATTTTTTGGTTTGCTGGGTGGCGAACCCTTCATGCACAAAGAGCTGTTCGAAATTCTCGAAGCCCATCCAGACGTTTACTTTCAGGTCTTCACCAATGGTCACTTCATCACGGATGAAGTTGCCAAACGTCTTCGCAAATGCGGCAACGTGACACCGCTGATCAGCGTGGAAGGTTCGGAAATCATCAGCGACGAACGTCGTGGTAAAGCCAACGTGCTGTCCGACACGATGCGTGGTTTGCAGCATTGCCTTGACAATAAGGTGATGACGGGCGTTTGTACTAGTCTTTGCCAAACGAATTTCGACGACCTACTCCGCGAGGAATGGGTGGATCGGCTGATCGAAATGGGCGTGATGTACACGTGGTATCACGTTTATCGTCCGATGGGCCCAGAAGCGTCTCCAGATCTCGCTTTGACAACCGAACAGCAACGAAAGGCTCGGCAATTTGTTGTGGACATGCGTTGTAAGAAACCAATCATTGTCATCGACGCCTACTATGACGCTGACGGGAATGCGCTGTGCCCAGCCGCCACCGGGTTTACTCATCACGTTAATCCGTGGGGGGACATTGAGCCCTGCCCGATCATTCAATTTGCGAAAGAATCCATTCACGACGAGCGCCCACTCGATCAGGTGTTTAATGAGTCTGATTTCTTGAAAGATTTTCGTAAGACTGCGGCGCAACACACACGCGGTTGCATTGTGCTTGAGCGGCCAGACTTGATCGAAGAACTGGCAGATCGCCATGGAGCGAAAGATTCAACGGCCAGAAAGACGGCGTTGGCTGAGTTGCGAGCGACGCAGCCCAACCCCTCGCAGTATTCTCCGGAGATGAAGCCGATTCCCGAAAAGAGTTGGGCCTATCGGCTGGCCAAGAAGTTTGCTTACCACGACTATGGTGTGTACGACGAGCACTTTGAACCGGAAAATTGGATCGACCCGCGTGAGGTTGAGCCACCCCCCAAATCAGAGTTGGTTCAAATTTCGTAGCTTGAATTGACGTTTTGAGTTTGCAACACATTTGCAAATCTTGCGGGAAAGAAAGCAATGAGGTCATTTTTCCGCCTTCCCTCTCCGCAATCGCGATCAAGAGGGTGTTTCGAAAGTTGAAAATTAAAAACGATAGACCAGGTAGAGTTAGCCATGGAAGCACTGATTCCCTTTTTGATTTTCGGAGCCGTCGTCACGCTGATTGTCGGCGGGCTGATCTGGTCTCATTTTGCTGAAAAGAAACGCCGCGAAGAATTAGAAGTGGCTGCGACCGAAATGGGACTGTCTTTTTTTCCAGATGGCAATAGCAATTTGTTGATGCAGCTTCAGGAATTCAAGCTATTCAATCGCGGCCGCGCCAAGAAAATGAGGAACCTGATTCAAGGCGATTCAGGCGAGGTCAAGCTGGCGATTTTCGATTATCAATTCACGACTGGTAGCGGTAAGAATTCTCATACGCATCGCATGTCACTAGCGGTCATGCAATCCAGCCAATTGAAGTGCCCGGATTTTACAATGCGCCCTGAAGGCATGTTTGACAAACTCGGTAGCGCGATGGGCTTTCAGGATATAGATTTCGATACACATCCAGAATTTTCAAAGCTCTTTGTTTTGCAAAGTTCCAACGAAGAAATGGTACGCGCGTTTTTCAAACCGTCGCTTTTGGAATTTTTCGAAACCAAGAAGGGCGTCTCGGTTGAAGCTCAGACTGGCACTATGTTTTTTCATCGACCAGGACGGCGAGTGAAAGCTGAGCAGTTGAAAGATTTACTGAGCGAAGCCTACGAAGTGTACGGTCATATGGTTGATCAATCCTGATTCGAAAAGTCAGCGAAGTGAACCTTGTTGCGGTTGCGACATTCGTCATTTTTCTTAGAAGCCAAAACTCCGTTGGACGAGCGCCTCCAATTTTTTCTCATGCTCTTCAGTTGGCTGCTTAATTAGTTTCTTTGTCAGTCGAATGATCTTCTTCCCGATAGTTGTATCCTTGTCGGGAAGCGGGAACTCTTTGACGTACTGAGTCATGTATCTTCGGCGACCCGCGTAAAGCTTGTTGTGGAACACGGTGTCGTAGAATTTGGTGGCGATTTGGGAGTTGGCGATCGCCAACATCACGAAAATCCAATCGGGATCGACGTCTGGCTTTAACTTGATCCAATAGCAATCGCCATTCACGATTGCGCCTCCTTCGTCGAGAAAAAAACGAGGACGTTCCGAGATGTCGGGCCAAACGATTTTGGGAGCCGACCAATCACTCGGGCGATGAGCGACCCAAATTTCGAACCACTTCTTACCTGACTCGACGACGTACTTGCGGCCTGACAATCGCTCTTGATGTGTTTTTAGGTAGGCAGCCGTTTTCGGATAGTCCTCCAATCGAATGGCGACGCGCGATAAATGGCTCTCTGATGAATCTACCTCTTGCTCGTAAGGATAAAGTACCGTCCGCGAAAGAGGCTGAGAAATACTCCAGCGGTGGGCATCATGATGAGTGAGCAACGGGCGAAGCAGTTTCGATTCAGGACGTTGGCTTTCGGGTAACTCGTTCCAGTTTCCAGGCGACGCCCCTCCAACGAAGACTTTGTCAGCCGTCGTCTTGATGCCTACTTTTACTTCGGCAATTTCACCGAAGGTTGAGAAAGTGCCCAACCGAATTTGGGCCAGCCAATCGCGCGATATTTGGTTGGAGAGCGACCAGATCGAGTCCTTACCTGAAACGATGAGCTCGCCTCGTTCGATCAAAAAACGCCCATCATCTGATCCGATGACGCCACAATGGTCTGTGCTCGGAATGGCATCGAGAATCGAGCCAGAGCTTTGGGTGGTTGCCGTTTGATTCGATTGGTAGACGCGACAAAAACTGGTTTTTAATTCAGGTATTATTGGATCCGCCGCAGGATTTTCGTGCTGATCCCAAACTCTTCGCTTGATGGCAGTCAAAACCACCGGCAAGACGGCCGCGGAAAATAGCTTCGTATCACCCAAGTCAAAAACTTGCTTGATTTGAAAGTCATCTATCAATCTTTCGCGCAAGCTTGTTCCAGATTTGACGGTCATGAAACGGTTCGATGTTAGCAACCCCATGATTCCGTTTTCGCGTAGCAATTCTGCTGCCGCGATCGTGAATGCATGATAAAGATCGACACGTCCGCTGATGCCATACCGTTTGCCAAAACGTTTTGCTTGTTTTTGTCCCAGAATCTGTGTTCGAACGTAGGGTGGATTGGCGATCACGATATCAAACTTTGCATCGTCGCTTTTTGGGTGATCGAATTCTAAGAAGTCACCGCCCTGAATTTCCAACTGCGTGACACCAATTTCTTGAATGCGTTCATTCGCTCGCTGAGCCGCGCTCGTGTCCTTTTCAAACCCGAACACTTGAATTTGATCAAGTGGAATGTCTGCCGATTCGACTAGCACTTTTGCCAGCGACAGGAGAAGTTCTCCGTCACCGCAAGCCGGGTCAAGAACACGGATCGGTCTGCGAGAAAAATGGATCGAACGAAACTGAATGCAAGTTTGTTCAGCAAGGAATTGTGCCAATTTCGAAGGCGTGTAGTGAACGCCATCTCGTTTTTGAACGGTGGTTGGCATCTAGGTTTTAAGCCGATCGTGCGATTTGAAGAGTCAACATTGACAAAATTTTGATTTGCAGCGGAAAGTCACCGGCCAAAGCAGGTGGCGGGGAGTGGGATCGTATCTTAGGCGAAACGTTGCACGGCATTCTATTTTGTTGAACAGGTTCTCTCAAGAACTCGTCATTGGGTCGAATTTAATCGAGCATTGGCGTGGTGCTTCACGAAAGCAAAAGCCTTCAGGCAATAGCCTGACCTACGTACGTGCTGAAGCATGGAAGTTCAGTTTCGAGCGGCTACTGCCTGAGAATGGTCGAGGAATAAATTGGTCGAAGGTCTAGCGGTAGCTTAAGATGTTCTGTCATAGAAGCGTACTCTGATTCCCAGGCCGTTTTGAAAGCCGTCGAGCATGAATGAACTAACTCAAGTTACCAGCGATATCTATTTGAGCCTGACTTATGATGATCCAGCGGAAGCGATTAAATTTCTTTGCAAGTCGTTTGGGTTCAATGGTCGGCTGATTGTTCCCGGGCCGGACGGGGGCGTTGTGCATTCTGAACTTACGTTAGGCAATGCCGTCGTGATGGTTTCAGGGCCCAAGCCGCAGATGCAACGCGTCAGCCCTCAATCGCTCAGTGGAGTACACGCTGCGATCTGCATGTTTATTCAAGATCCAGATGCACACCATGCAATCGCGGTCGCGGGAGGGGCAGCGATCGTTCAAGAAGTCGCCGATGAAGACTTTGGCTCGCGTGGTTATATGGCTCGCGATCCTGAAGGCCAGCTTTGGTACTTTGGCAACTACCGTCCTGGGGAGCATTGGAAACTCTAAGGTTCAGTTCTTGCCACGAATCACACGAATTAACACGAATGCACACGTAGGAAATTAGTGTCTATTCGCGACTTCTCGGTTAACGCCATCT
>CAZPTT010000101.1:0-3309 GCA_964589435.1 uncultured Pirellulaceae bacterium | reverse complement strand
GGTTGCCCAAAATCGTACTCGTACTCAATGGAATGGTACTTGTGCTCGACTTCATTGCCAATCGAGTACGAGTACCGCCGAAGGCTGAGTACGAGTAGGAGGAAAACGGGTGCCTCGGCAACGCTAACATGGTGTTGTTCACCGAGAAGTGCCGTCTATTGGTGTTATTCGTGACTAGCCTCAACATTTGGATGCTTCGGCCCTCCCTCCTGAGACCCACAATTGCGCAAGCCGATTTGATGCGGGTTGGTCTCGAACCATAGCTTTGCTAGATATCGAGATCGTTCAACGCGTCAACCAAATCATCCAAATCGTCTTTGGGTTCTTCGGCTTTGTTTTCTTGACGTCGAGGCATCCCGACCGTCATTCCAACGGCTTCTCGGCCGGCGGCGATTAGCTGTTCGTCACGTTCCAACGCTGCCATTTCTTCGGCTGATTTTCCGTCAGCCGGAGCACCAAACAATTGAGAGAGATCAATTTTCAAACTGGCGACTGCATCGGCGGAACCGGCAATCGCTGGAGTTTTGTGCTGCGGAAACATGATCGCGTTTTCGGGGCACACACGACTGCACGCCGGGCAACCTTTGCGGCAATTGTCCGGCTGCTCAACAAGAATCGTATCAACGCTGTCGACACCGTAAACGCCGAACAAGCAGAAATCGATACACTCCATGCAGTTTGTACAACGACTAAAGTCAATCACGGGATACCAGCGGCGGCCGCCGGTTTCTTCGATTCGATTGACGATGGACGGTTGGTCTAGCCCGTTGCCATCTGCCGCAATCGCAGTGTCGTTGGTCGGGTTGGCCATCCGTTCTGATGCGCCATTTCCGTTAGTTCCATTCTTGCCGTTACCATTGCCAAGTGAAACGAGTCCGCCATTTTGTTTGGGCGCGGGCATCGGGGCAGCATTGATGATATCGCCAAGTCCAACGACCTGGACGGAGTTCTCTTTGTGAATCCGTTTGACTTCTTCAATGTAGTCAGCGGCTTTGTTGGAGATCTTCAGGTCAAGGCAATAGATTTTGCGGTTGGGGATTTCGCGTGACTCGATGACTCGTTGCTTGTCATCGGCCGCGGCGTCACCACTTTCTTCCTCGTCTTCTAGATCTTCGCCGTCTTCATCTTCGTTTTTCATCAGCACTTCGCCGACGTGGCCGTTGATCGAGTTGCGATCCAGGATCCAATGGGCGGCCCGTTCGAACATCCAACTGCAGACGACTACGTTTCCGCCGAGCGATTGCAGCGCCAGCATTCCGGTGCTGTCCGGTTTGATGTCGTAAAGGTTAGGGACGATCGTAACGTCGATGCCATTTTCGAAAAGCAATCCAGCGACGATGTCCTCTTCCAGTTTTCGCTTGCCAGGATTCTTGCTCGGGCTCTGAGAAACAACAACAGAAATACGCTTGGCCATAAATAATTCTTAACGAGTGACTTGGTTTGAAAGCCTAATCCGAATTCCAATTCTACCAAAAATGTTCCTAAACATCTTTGAGAAATCGTTGGTGTGACCTGGATTACGCAAGCGTTGGCCAAGATCGCCAGCACAAAAGCTAGTCTTTCGACGACGAGTAAACCCGAAATCACTTATGAAGCACCAACCTCGGAATTCTGAGTGGCAACGTTATTGGTCGGTGGCGATTTCTAGTCGTTCAACTGTCCTTTGATCGTACGTTGCGTTTTTGCCCATACATCGTCCAGCAATTCAATGTATTGCTCGGGGGTCAAGAAAACGTTTTCTGAAACTTTCATTGTGAACAACCATCCGCCATCGTATTTGTCGGTGTTGATCGCAGAAGGGTCTTCCATCAGATTTTCGTTGAGCTCCAATAATTCGCCAGCGGCCGGCGCGAATAGGGAACTCTCGGCTTTCTTGCTTTCGATACTGCCGATCTCCTGCCCAGCTTTGATCACCGACGGAGCGTCGATCAACCAGTCCAGAAAATAGACGTCTTGCAGCAAGCGAACAGCGTATGCGGTGAAACCGAAGCGAACGATTTCGGAGTTGTCCGGATCGACGCTGGCCCACATATGGTTCTTGACGAAGTGACGGTCGGTGGGGAATTCAGCTTCGAATTCGCCCATCATGAACATCAAATTTTGCATTGATCAATCCTTGCCACGATTAGTGACGACGGCGACGTTTTGATCATGTGTACCGAATTCCTTGGTGCTCTGCTTCGAAAAATGGCGGCAGCATTGCATCTGCGTGCAAGAATCCTTTTCGTGTTAGCTCGATGCGTTCCGGTGAAACAGTTAAGTAGCCGCTATCGGCATGCTGTTGGAATTCAGCTTTCCAATGCTCAGTGATATCCACGTCAAACTTTTTCTTGAATTGTCCGACATCCAAATAGCCTCGTTTGAGCTGCAGAATCATTTCGCGAACCAGCAACTGATGTGGCGTCGGCGAAAGTGCTCGGCCCAATGGAAGTTTGCCATGCTCCATTAAGTCAGCCTGATACTGCTTCATGTCGGCTTTGTTTTGGTAATGAACTCCGGAAACGTGCCCGAAACTAGCGATCCCTGTTGCCAATAAATCAGAACCTTGCCAGAGATTGTCGCGGTAGCTGAAATTGACTTTGTTGTTATCTTTGACCACCGTGTAAGCGCTACTGATTTTGTAGCCCGCCGAAAGAAATTCCTCGAACGCATAATCGAGCCAAGCTCGTTTGGTTTCCCAGTCGGCAACGGGTGTTTCAATTTTCTCGCCAAGGATATCTTTGGAATAGACCGTGTTAAACGGTAACTCCATTTGGTAGATCGTGACGCTTTCTGGTGAAAGCTTGATCGCTTCACTGATGTTGTACTTCCAATTGTCCCAGGTCTCGCCGACCATTCCGGAAATCAGATCGATGTTGACGTTCGGGAAATCCGCGGCTTGGATCCAGTCCCACGCTCGATAGACTTCCTTGGACAAGTGGGCTCGGCCATTTTCTTCGAGTACCGAGTCGGTGAAGTTCTCAATGCCCAAACTCAATCGTGTCACACCCAATTCCTTGAGTGTCTTAATTTTGTTTTCCTGAAGCGTGCCGGGTTCACATTCGAAGGTCACTTCTTCTGCTTGATCCCAATTGATATTGGCTCGGAGTCGATCGACCAGCGACGTCAGTTGTTTGGAGCTGAGGAATGAAGGTGTTCCGCCGCCGAAGTAAACGAAACGGAATGGGCGTGAACCCATCACTGGCAGTTTACTGACCAATTCGATCTCGCGACAAAGTGCCGCCACGTAGGCTTCGATGTCTTTCGCATTCTGGTCGGTGAAGACTTTGAAGTAGCAGAACTTGCAACGCTTGCGACAAAACGGAATGT
>CAZPTT010000100.1:10840-24969 GCA_964589435.1 uncultured Pirellulaceae bacterium | reverse complement strand
TCCCCACTTTGCCACGAGGTTGAGCGGGCCGTTGCTTTCTCCACGACCGTGAAGAAAAAACACCATCGCAAATTCTTGCTCGGCGTCAGGTTTGAAATTCTTGGGCAAGTAAACGAGGTAGGGGACTTCGCCGCCATCAGAAGTCTTCAACATCGCTTCCATTTGCTTGCCAGCCGTCGGCGATGATTCCTGTGCGATGATCGATTGAGAACAATCCGCCAATCCAGCCAATATGAATCCGAGAACCATGAACTTGATTAGGGTATTTTGCATCGGGTTTGTCTTTCGATCGCTCGGTTGATTCAATAGGAAGCAGGATTTTGATTCTTTTGCCGCCGCAAGTCAAATAATGCTCACTTGAATTCGAATGTAAATTCTATGACACAAATTTGAAGGCGAAACGGAAAGCCATCAATCGCAGTGATGGCCAGAAACCGACGATCAACCAAGCGACAACACCATCAAGAGAACATATCAACATGGCGAATGATTCACGGGCAGATTCTCAACAGGAAGCAATTCGCGTTTCAGCCACCGAGCACGTCCCGGTTGCAAGCTCAGAACGAATCGGTTCAATCGACGTGCTTCGTGGATTCGCGTTGCTGGGAATCCTAGTCATGAACGTTCAGTCATTCGGACTGATCGACGTGAAATATTTGAATCCGATGGCGGCGGGTGAGTTGACGGGCCTTTCCTACTATTGCTGGCTCTTCACGTATGTCTTCTTCGATTTGAAATTCATGTCGATCTTTTCGATGCTCTTTGGAGCCGGAATTGTGCTGATGTGGGAGCGAGCCAAGGCGGACGGGCGAAAGTTCATTGGGCTTCACTATCGCCGAATGCTTTGGCTGCTGTTGATTGGATTGATGCACGCTCATTTGCTTTGGCATGGTGACATCCTGGTTCCGTACGCGATGTGCGGAATGATGGTTTATTGGTTGTGCGGGCTGCGCGCCCGATGGCTGATTCCGATCGGAGTGGTGTTGCTGATGGTCGGTTCCGGGTTGTCGCTGATCACACACGTTTCGCTCCCTTACATGCCGAAGGCGGATTTTGCCGAAATGGCTCGTGACTGGTCACCGACGGTGGAGCAGATAGAAGAGAACTTGGCGGTCTATCGTGGCAGTTGGTTGGAGCAAATGCCACATCGAAGCATGTCCGCTTTGTTCATGGAAACTTTTTTGTTTCTGTTTCTCTTCGTCTGGCGAATCAGCGGGTTGATGCTGATCGGAATGGCAATGTTCAAGTCCGGCGTTTTCAACGCAAGCAAGTCGAATCGGTTTTACACGATCGGATTTGTTGTGAGCGGAGTCGTCGGATTGGCGTTGGTCGGGATCGGTGTGCAAGGCTTTACCGCCAACGATTGGAGTTTTGAGTATTCGTTTTTTCTCGGCAATCAGTACAACTATTGGGGCAGTGTCAGCATTGCATTCGCTTACATCTGCATGGTGATGCTTATGTGTAAGAATTGCCTACGCGCGACCGGGTGGATGAGTTGGCTGCAAAAATCGTTGGCGGCCGTTGGGCAGATGGCCCTGACGAACTACCTGATGCATACTATTATTTGCACGACAATTTTTTATGGGCACGGGCTGGGTTGGTTCGGCTATCTTAATCGAATTCAGTTGATGGGCATCGTGGCAGTCGTTTGGCTGATTCAGTTGATCGGGTCACCAATTTGGCTGAAGCATTTTCGTTTTGGGCCGTTCGAGTGGCTGTGGCGAAGCCTGAGCTACTGGAAGTGGCAAACAATGAAGAAGGCCAGTTCTCAACTCAGAAGTTCCGCTTAATAACGAGGCACGGTTGGATCGATGAGTTGGCTCCAAGCGTCGATGCCACCGGTCATGCTTTGGGCATTCGGGAATCCGTTTTGTCGCAGCCAGCTTGCAACCTGCAAGCTTCGCATGCCGCCGTGTCAGTAAACGACCAGGCCTTTTTCGGTGAATTCCGTAAGCTCTGAAACCCGGTTGGGTGTCTCGTTCATCGGGATGTGGAGTGAACCATCGATGGAGCAGATCGCAACTTCTTTGTCTTCACGACAATCAAGAAGCAAAAAATCGACTTGCTGGTCACGCATTTCTTTGATCTTCACAACGTCGGTTTCGATGGGTGGGTTGCTTGGAGTCAGTGTCATTGGGTCTCTCGAAATATGTTGTGCGAAGAAAGTGGGTGATCGGAAGCTGCGATCGAGATGTGTTGCAATATTTGTTTAGCAATATTGTATAGCCGTTTTTGGGCAAACCGATTTAATTCTAAGTATCCAACTGAAATTATCCAGCGAAAACAAATTGGTGGTTAGCCAATATTATGTTGGTTAGTTTTCTTGGGTGCCATGCCCTCGATTGCGTTTGCGAGGGCATGCTTGCGCGAGCGCAGGCGTGGCTTCAATGAATCCATGGGCCATTAAGACAAAGCCGGTGCGAGCGAACCTTCGGGTGTGGAAAGAGTCAATTTGCAATAGACTAAAACGGTCAAAACAAAATTGACTGACCAAGCCGATCTCACCACTGACTTAATAATGAACTCGCGTGAATTCGCTCTCCAAGTCGTCACGGAACTTCAGCAGGCCGGATTTCAGGCGCTGTGGGCTGGAGGTTGTGTGCGCGATCAATTGCTAGGCCGCAAACCCAAAGACTATGACGTTGCCACCGATGCCACGCCAGACGCGATTCGGGAGTTGTTTGGCAAGAAGCGAACGTTGCCGATTGGAGCCGCGTTCGGCGTGATCACGGTTCTCGGGCCCAAGGAAGCTGATCCGATTGAGGTTGCGACATTTCGCCGAGACGCTGGGTACTCAGACGGCCGCCGCCCAGATGCGGTTGAATTCACTGACGCGCGTGAAGACGCTATCCGTCGCGATTTTACGATCAACGGCATGTTCTTCGATCCCATCGCGGAGAAGATTATTGACTACGTTGGCGGCCAAGAAGATCTGCAGCGAAAGCAAATTCGAGCGATCGGCAATCCACATGAAAGAATCGATGAAGACAAATTGCGGATGTTGCGCGGAGTTCGATTTGCGTCGACTTACCAATTCGAATTGGAAAACGAAACCTTGAATGCGATCAGGCAACATGCAAGTGAAATCTCAATCGTCAGCGAAGAACGAATCGGCGCGGAGGTGACGAGAATGCTCTCGCATCCCAATAAGGCAACCGCCGCCCAGTTGCTGCTTGAGTCTGGTCTGTTGAGGGAAGCCCTTCCTGCGGCGTGGCTGGAAGATGCCAGTAGTGGTGTTGCCGTCGGTGATGCATTCAACGATCAATGGAAGGTTCCGCTCGACGATTTGAGCCGGCTTGAATCCAACGTGTTTGAATCGGTGGCTGCGGTTCTTTTCCAGTCATACTTGCATCCGGAGGAAGGAACTGCGGCGAATCGACGCCACCAGAATCAGCGGCTCCATAATCGAGTGGATCAATTGCAACAAAGTTGGCGGCTGACGAATCAACAGCGAGATGGTTTGATTTGGATCATCAAGCATTGGCGAACACTGGCAGGCGGAGACGTGCGTAAGTGGTCAGAGATCCAGCCGCTGTTGATCAACATCAATGCCGCGAACGCTTTGGATGTGGCGAGCGTATTGTCGGATTCAATGAATGAAAATTCGAATGAGGAAGTGCGATCGAAAGCGGCGGCTGGCGCTTCGGCCGGAGATGACGACGGCAAGCAAGTTTCCGGCTCGCAATCGGGCGTCGCCTTCTGCCGCGCAAGATTGGATTGGCCTAAGAGCGAGCTTGATCCCGCTCCGCTATTGACAGGAAAAGATCTCATCGAGATGGGAATTCAGCCTGGGCCAAAGTTTAAACCTTTGTTGCAAATGATTCGCGACGGCCAGCTCGATGGTGAAATTGGCTCAGCCGACGAAGCTCGTAAGTTAGTGACCGATCGATAGTCGCCTTATGCTCCGCAAAAGTAGCGCTACTTTCGCGGAGCGAAAGGTGACGAAGGGCCGGGTGACGAAGGGCCGGGTGACGAAGGGCCGGGTGACGATGGGGCGGGCAACGATGGGGCGGGCAACGATGGGGCAGGCGACGATGGGGCGGGCGACGATTAGGCGCCAGTAACCTGCCGGTTCAGAAATTGAGTTTGACAGCCTCACTTGCTTCATTTAGGCTTTAGCTCTGCAGTGCAAAGTCAATTGTCAGAGGTGCAATTTGAATATTCAACGTGCTCTTTCGGAACTAGCCGAAATTCGGGCCCAGCTTGATCGAACCACCAGTTATCAAGGGTTTCGTTCGTTAGCCACCGGTTTTTCCGCGTTATTGGCCATTGTGGGAGGGGTTCTCGAAAGTACTTTCGTGACCGATCCGCAAACGCAAATCGATCCGTACTTGGCGATTTGGTTGGGCGTTGCGGTCGCAAGTTCTTTGTTGGCCGGATCCGAAATGATCATTCGCGGCATCGTCAGTCGCAAACTCCAGGTTTGGGTAACGCACCGAAAATTGGTTGCCAATCTGTTGCCTTCGCTAATCGTTGGTTCGGTTTTGACATTGGTGATTGCTGAACACGCGCTTGAGTCGAGTGGTGCAGGAATGATTTGGAGCCTGCCGGGTATGTGGGCGATGGTTTTTGGATTGGGCATATTTTCGTGCCGCCAAGATCTACATCGAGCTACCGGTTGGGTGTCCGCCTACTATTTGTTTGCCGGAATCGTTTGTTTGCTGATCAATTCACAGACTCACCAGCTTGCTCCGTTGCAAATGGTTCTGCTGTTTGGCGTCGGGCAGACAGCACTCGGTTTCGTTCTCTTTTGGAATGTGGAGCGGAAAGCAGTCGATGTAAATGCGCTTTCAAATACGCTTTCGCAAGACGCTAACCATGGGAGTCAGCAAAATGGCTAGTCGAGCCAACGACAAACAATCCAGTGATTCGTCCAAAGAGCTTCCACAAGGACAAGTCAAATCCTCGACAACTTTGGCGGCGCTAGAGGAACTTGATCGAGTGTTCCATGAAAAAGCTCGCTTGGGGATCATGACCACCATGGTGGGCGCGTCCGATGGATTGAACTTCAACGAATTGAAACAGCTCTGCGACCTGACCGACGGAAACTTGAACCGGCACCTCAAAGTGTTGGTCGACGTCGGCGTTTTGTCCGTCAAAAAAACAGGGCAGGGCAGAAAGACCAACAGCATGTATCGAATGACTGCCAAAGGACGCGACGCGTTTGAGAAATACCTTTCCGCTTTGGAAACTGTTTTGCGAGCCGCGCAGCAAAGCCAAAGTCCGGCGGTTCAGGATTCCCATAAAGTCGAGACGGGAAAATCAAGCAGCAAATTGACGCGCGGGCTGACGTCTTAAAACTACATCGGCCAGCGTCTTTTTTTTGCACTTTGACTTTGCGTTGCAAAGTCGCCAGCGACCATGAAGCATAAAGCAACGAGGAATTTCGAATGAGTATCTCAACAGCCACCAAGAAGAATCGGTTCTACCAATGGATGACCGATGTTGATCGGATTCTTCGTGGCGAAGCGACACAGCCTTCGGATATCCAACAAGCCGACATTAACGTACCGGTCGTTGGAATCAGCGTGGTCATCATCGCGTTGGCGACCGTTTACGGTTTCTGCATGGGCGTCTTTGCGCTAGCGCATGGAGTTGAGCACGGCTCCTATCATCGGGCGCTTCTGCAGACGTTTGCGTCGATGGCCAAGGTGCCGCTGTTGTTTTTGTTGACTTTGCTCGTAACGTTTCCGTCGTTGTACGTTTTCAATGCACTGGTTGGGTCGAAGCTAAAAATTGTTCCGGTGCTCAAGCTTTTGGTTGCGTCGCTCGCGGTTAATTTGGCTGTGTTGGCATCGCTCGGGCCGATATTGGCTTTCTTTTCAGTCAGCACGCCGAACTATGCATTCATTGTTCTACTCAACGTTTTGATGTTCACTTTGGCGGGAGCGTTGGGGCTTAGTTTTCTGGTGCAAACATTGAATCGTTTGGCAATTGCTGGTCGCGGTCAGTTGCCGGCTACGACGGGGCGACGCCTCCCGGCGAGCGGCGTGAGTGGTTTGAGAACGACCGGTCAGCCTTTGCCGGCCCAACCATCTCCACTCAGTGATTCGGCTGAAAAGAATGTTGACAGCGGCGATGAGCAGCACGAAGTGGTGACGGCAGAGGAAATCGTTTCGGCGAAAAAGATCGATCCGGCGGCCGGTCCGTTGGATCGTCTGGAAGGCGTTTCCTTTGGGCATCACGTTAAGAAAGTATTCGTGTGTTGGATCATTGTGTTTGGTTTGGTCGGAGCGCAAATGGGGTGGGTGTTACGTCCATTCATCGGTAGTCCCAGCCAAGAGTTTCAGCTTCTCAGGCATCGCGAGTCGAACTTTTTCGAAGCGATTTTCAATGTGCTTCAAAGCGTTTTCTTTGGAAGTTAATCGTTGCCAAGTGTGAAACCCAATTTCGAGAAACTTAACTCTCTTCTGCCGCGGTTTTGGCAGAGCGTGGTGCGAGGGCTCCATACCGTCGATCACGTTTTGCGCCGCAGCGGAGGAAGGGATCATTACGAGAGCCGTTCCCAGTTGCTTCAAGAGCATGCTCGTCCGGCGTTCGAGGCTTCGTATTTATCTTGGTCGAAAGTTCTGACGATCGTGTTTGTTTGTGGCCCATTGTATGGGGCGGCGATGGGGTCGTTTGCTTGGATGGTAGGGCTGCGAACGTTTGGTGAACAGATTCCGCAGATGATTTACTCAGGAATCAAAGTCCCGTTGTTGATCGTTGTCACTCTCATGATTTCGATTCCCAGCTTTTTCGTGATCAACACGTTGTTAGGTCTACGAGCTGACATTCGTGATTCGATTCGGGCAATCGTTTCAGCACAAGCTGGATTGACGATCATTCTCAGTTCGCTGTTGCCGCTAACGCTGTTCGTTTATGCTTCGCTCTCCGATGGAAGCGTCAGCTATTCTGCTGCCGTGATGTTTAACGCGGCCATGTTTGGGCTGGCCAGCATTTCGGCTCAGCTATTGCTGCGAGGTTATTACCAACCGCTTGTCGCAAAAGACGTTCGGCATCGATGGATGATTCGATTTTGGATCGTCGTTTACGCGTTCGTCGGGATCCAAGCCGCTTACGTGATGCGGCCGTTTATTGGTAACCCCAATCAAACGGCAACGTTTTTCCGCCGCGAGTCGTTTGAAAACGCCTATGTCAAAATCTTGGAGTTGATCTGGGGAATCGGTAAAGTGTTGTTTAGTAGCTACTCAAACTGAGCGTTTTGAAAATCCGCATCGCTATCAATCGACAAATGGCGGATCGTAAGAAAGTAGGCCGTAACAAGTGAAGCGCAGTTACGGCAACTTCAGTTTGCGTGATAGGCTTGTATTTTGCCGTATCATCGTCGCTGACGCTCCTTGATAGCGGCCTACAACCGCTCAGTTTGAGTAGCTAGAGCCTTGGTGTCGAAGTGATCGGTCGCTCTGCGACGAAAGAATTTGGATCTTTAAACCACGGGTCGAAACCCGTGGCTATCCATGATCTGTCGCTACGCGACGCACCAGCCTCATCACTTGCCGAAGTAGTTCCGCCAGCGTTAAACGTTGCATGAGTCAAATTGCGCGAGAGTGTCGACATGGCACTGCGGATGTGCCAGCGATTTATTCAGCACCCACGATGGCTTCGACCACCAAATAAGTATGACGGCCATCGGCTTCGGTGGCGGAGCCGCCAATGAGTGTTGGCGTTGAATCTTTCAACCTGACCGATGTTTGAAATTGCTGACAACGCAAGTCGTGTCGATCTACGTCGATCGATGTTCCGGTCAGGCCAGCCGGTTGGCCGCCTCCATTGGGCGCGACGACGATGCTGGTAAGGTTCAAGTGAACATGCTGATCGTCAGACTCGATTTTCGGTGTGACCTGCATCACCGCTCCGTAGTTGATCCAACGCATCACCGGGGTGTAGCCAACTTTGGATGACCTATCGTTAACAGAAATCCCACCAAGTCCACCAGCAGATGTTTGGGTGGCGCTGCTCGATTGGCTATTGCTGTCATCAGCGACTTGTGCCAACACGAGAGGCGAAATTGCATTGGCCTCTGCTTGTTCGGCTGTCGTTGGCTCCCGCGAATCAGACTTCGCGATCATTTGCGGATTGGATGATTCAAGATCGATCTGTCCGACGACTGGAATCAGCGACTCGATCGAGCTTTGCAAATTCCCGGACGCGATATGTACGGTTTGTCCGTCGAAGCAAGTGATTCGACCGCGACGACCATGCGTTTTGGCAAGGACTTTCAATGCTGTCGGGTTGATGGCCTGATTTCGCTTGGCTTCCAACGAATCAAGTTGCTGTTCATCGATCGTTAACCAAACGGCTTTGATGGTGACGGGCGTCGTGTTGACTTTACGAATGTTCCGCAGTTGAGTGAGGAAGGAGTCGACTTGTTTGTGACCGTCGTCAGATTGGCTGATGATGAAGACGGTGCCTAGGTAAGCGATCGTTGCCTGCCCAGAGCCGTTGTCTTCCCAGGACTCAACCACAACAGTTGATTGAAGAACGTCCAGTAATTCTTCCATGGAATCTTGAGTTGAGTAGACATAGCTTCCACCTCCTCCACCACCGCCCCCGCCAAATCCTTGCTTGGGTGCAAAGGGTAACATGGGAGCCATGCGAAAGACGCCTCCTCCGCCACCACCGCCCCCCATGCCTCCGCCTCCGCCGCCAAAACCTCCGCCTCCGGAGGACGAGCGATTGTTCATCGGAAGGCTGGACGCTCGGCTGACGCCAGGCAAAATGAAGCCGCCGAACGGGCGATCGCTATTGTTTTTGACGAGATCTTCGACTTGGTACATTCGAACAACGAGAATCTCTTCCTCTTCCATTCCGCCTTCCTCAGCTTCCGCGTTGCCAAACTGTGCGTGAACAGGGTTGGTGTTGAGCAGCAAGGCCGGCAAAACAAAACAAGTAGTGAACAGGATCCATGTCCACGAACGCTTGTGAAACTTGGTTGACCAAATTCTAGTTTTCATATCGTTCTCTCGTTTAGTAGAGTTGGAAAAGACTTCGTTGCTAACAGGTTTAAGTTTAATTGGGATTGTTTGGTTGGGATCATTCGGCTTGCACCTTTTGATGTACCAACGATTTCAACGATTTTTTGTTAGGCAGCCCATCGCGCAAGTTTGGACTAGTGCTTAATTAGTTGCAATGTTTTTGTTTCGGGGCAAAACGCCGATCGTTAGTCGGCTTTTTTTGTTGCGTGTGTTTTTTAGGGGCAAAGCCCCGATCGTTTACCTAGCCCAGCCTGCAGGGCTGGGGCCTCGATTCCCGATAAGTCGTAGGGCCGAAGGCCTGGCCGTTAACCGCGAGCCGCCTGGCGCGAACAAAACCGGACGGCTCACGCCGTTCGCGCCGTTCCACTAAATTGGCGATGTTTAATTGACCGCCAATAATCGGCTCCATTTTCTCTTTGCGTTGTCGACGGTCGCCGACCAACGTTGATCGCTGGCTGCCATGGCGACAAAATTAACGGACGAAGAATCTCGCCGCGCGGTCAAAGCCATCACGGCCGTATGAGTTGATTCGGGGCGCTGGGCCAATTGCAGCAAGTGATCATGAATTCGTGGGTCATTGATTTCTGACAATGTAATCGCCGCTGCTCGGGCGATCGCAAGTCGGTTGGAGCGAAGTCGATCCAGCAGTCGCTCGGTTGGCAGGCAATGCTTCGTTGAGTTCGCGATCAGGCCGCTTGTCTGAGCCACCCCATACAACTCATGTTTAGCGGTCAGCTCAAGAAACAAATCCAATCCGTTTGAATTCTGTTGGCAAAGCAGTCCGCTCATCAGTTCAGCCTGCAGCTCCCGGCTATCCGTCGCCAACGCAAGCTGGCCAAGAACTCTTGGGTCGGCCAATCGTTTCGCGGCGTGGGCGATGTCTCGGCGCAATGGTGCTTGATTCCATTTGTTGAGGATGGTCGAAAGTGTCGGTCGGCTGCCGCAATGGCAAAGCAATCGAAACGAAGTCGCCGCTACCGTTTCAGATGGATTGTCGAGCTGGTCAATCAATGACTGTTCGATTCGTTGACGGAAAGCAAGCAGCGCTTTAAGTTGCTTCGCATGACTGGCGATTTCGGATTTTGTGCGACTGGAACGAGAGCGACTTGAGCGGATTAGTGTCTGGCCTTTTCTGTAGGTGCCAGCGTTGCCAAGCGAAGCCTGGCCTGTTCTGGCGAGCCGGCGATGAGCTGGCGAAGTCGACTTTGATAACTCTTTCGAATGATCGTCAATGGCCCGGTCAAGTGTTCTTGAAAATTGATCAACGGCAAAGATGCCCGCTGGAGAGTTTGCCAGCCGAAGCAAATTGGCTGAAAACAACTCGTTTATACTGTCTTCGCCAATGATTCTTCGATCCGATCGCGTGCGTTTTAGCTTTGGTCGTTTGGACGCAACTTTCGAAAAAATGGGTGGGTGGCTAGTTGCCGTCTTTCTCGCTTTGGGGGCTGCTGCCTCGTGAGTTGCAATTTTGGTATGTGAGCCATTTCCTGCAGATGTCGAACCTGTTGAATTCGACAGATGATCGTTTGCTCGAGCCACAGTTAGTGTTCTGTCGTGCGTCCTGATTTCACTGCTGACTCGAAACAGGATAAAAATGCAACAGGCTGCGGCGAGTAGGCCAAATGAGCGAGTGCTAACAAGCGAACTCCATCCAGAGCGCGTCGAACGCAACAGATTGACCGTTCGTTTACGAATCCGTTTTTGACGCTTCCGCTCAACGCTGGGCGTTGCCAAGCCCAGTAGTTGGTCAAGTCGGTCGTCACTCATGTCATGAGCTTCATCGCGCGAATTGTCAGAATCGTTGATCATCGTGGTGTTGGGGTTTGTCTCAATGAAAAAAGTTGAATGGGATGGTTTGAGTCAGTCGACTTACGACAGATATTTACTCAGTTGTTGTTTTAGTTTTTTTCTGGCCGTGCATAGGTTGGCATGCACGTTGGCAACGTTGATGTTGAGTGTGCTGGCGATCTGTTCGTTGGACAACGACTCGTAAGTCGCCAAGACGAGCACTTCCCGTTGTCTCTGCGGCAGTTGCAAAATCAATCCTGCGACCAAGTCACCCAGTTCGTTGGCTTGGGCTTTTGACTCTGCGGTCGCTTCGGTGGATTGGCAGTTTTGGTTTTCCAAGTCAGCAAAATTGATTTTAGGTTTTCGTCTGAGTTGATCTCGAAACACGTTGATCAAGATTCGGTACAACCAAGTTTTGAATTGGGATTGGTGTCGAAACGATTCCCAGTTGCGAACGGCACGCAGCATCGTTTCTTGAACCAGTTCCTCTGCCAAATCATGATTGCCGGTCAGCCGAACTGCGATTCGCATCGTTGAATCGAGATGGGTTTTGATTTCTCGTTCGAATTCCGCGCGATGTCGCTTGTTGCTTCCCAGCTCTGCCATCGCATCCAATATCCCCGCGCCAATTGCTTGGACGCTATTTGGGTCACCGCCAAGTTTTCTCGGAAACTCCGCGGCTGTTTTTTCAGCCGGAGCCGGCAAGGCCATCGAGTTTTGTGAGGAAAACTTCATGTCGCGGTTTCACAACTGGGATGCGTGTTTTACCGAGTTACAGAAGATTAGACGAAAATAGTCATCTAACCTAAAAGAAATAGGAACAAATTTTTGAAAGTACCTTAATTGAATGTGCTCAAAGTACTGCTAGATGGGGCAATTGAAGTTACACACGATTGAATTGTCCGCCAAACAATAACGCTAGGAACTACACTTTTTCTTAGAGTCAAGCGAATTTTTTGGTATCATGAGTTAACTTCTCACAGTAGCGATTTACATCAATGATAAGATTTTTGGATGGTGAAGATGTTCAAAATTTGGCTTCCGGTTTTTTGTTTTTTTGTTGCTTGTGTCACTGCTAACGCAAGTATCGTAACGATCGCAGACATGAACGCTGACGATGAGGGGTCCGGCAATCAGCTTGAGGGTACGCTGGGTGGAACTGGAGTGGGTGGATCAAGCGGTTTCTCGATTACTTCCGGAGTTGTTAGTACACAAAGTAGCTCGACGAGTGCAACTTATTTGGTCACCGACGTTGATTTGGACGACGATAATGTGTTCGCCGAATCATTCTCTTTTAGCATCACATTTGCTTCGGCGAGTGGTATCAATTTCTCCAGTTCGCAAGAGACTTTTGGAGTCGACGATGAGTCGGTTTCTTTAAACGAGTCGTTTTCACTAACTTTTGATTTATTAAGTGATTCCTCCTCGACACACGATGTTGTTTTTGACGGTCTTTCTTCTATTGATTTCGTAAGTTTAACAGGTTCGAATTTCGAGGTTACTGACGGAAGCGGAACCGAAACCTTTACGTCGGTAGGGGGTGCCAATGCGTTGCCCAGATTGTTCGTTGATCCATCGTTTCAGTATGTAACAGGTGGAGATTTGACAGACACTGGCACCGTTGAAGATTGGAGTATTCAATTTAGTACTCAGGCTGTTCCTGAGCCGGCAACTTTCGCCATGTTTGGCGTGGCGTTGGTAGGCCTTGGTTTCCGGCGTCGTAAGTAATTCGGCGACGACTCTTAACGACTCGCCATGAGCCCGAGAATTCTCGGGCTTTTTTTTGTCGAGATTTTCGTGTGAAACATTGCGTGGATTGCGACTGTACGTTAATTGAGGCGCGCAAACTGTTAAATTGCGCCGCGCGCCTCAATCCCGTCTAATGATTGCCTGAAACTCCAACAAGGTCATTCGCATGAAAACTTCCCACCACTGCTCAACCGCGTCTATTTTTCTGGCACTGCTAACGTTCTTGATTTGCGTTCCAAGCGCAAACGCCGATGACTGGCCGCGATGGATGGGGTCAAAGTCGGACGGTGTTTGGCGTGAGACTGGAATGATCAGCAAGTTCCCCGAGGCAGGAGCCAATGTCCTTTGGCGGCAAGAAATTGGGGCTGGCTACGCCGGGCCGTCGGTCGTTGGAAATCAACTGTTTGTCATGGATCGAACAGTCAAGGAAGAGCCCGCCGAGGGAAAGGATGGCTTGCAAGTCGAAAACAGTATTCGCAAAGCCGGTGAGCTTCCTGGCGGCGAACGGATCCGATGCATGAATATCGAAACGGGCGAAACGGTTTGGTCACACGAGTACGACTGCTCCTACTTTATCGCCTATCCAACCGGCCCTCGCTGCACCCCAACCGTTGATGGCGAACACGTTTATGCGTTGGGCGCGATGGGCAATTTGATTTGTCTTGAAAAAGATACCGGCAGCCCAGTGTGGGCGAACAATCTTACCGAAACCTATGAAACCTCCTCTTTGGGGCTACGCTTCCCATCCTTTGGTCGTCGGCGATTCGTTGATTGTTCCCGTCGGTGGTAAAGGCTCTGGTGTCGTGGCTTTCAACAAAGCAACGGGCGAAGAGCTGTGGAAGTCAGTGACGACTTTTGATATTTGTTACGCGCCTTTGATGATGTACGAGCCGCGGGATGCAAAGGGCGAAAAAGGCGCTGAATCGCAATTGATTTTTTGGCACGCGGATGGAGTCACATCGCTTAACCCGGAATCAGGCAAAGAGTATTGGACGGTCAAATTTCCTGAAGAGCGAAATGCTTCTCAAACAGCGATCGCCACACCGACACTCTGCGGCAAAGACGGCAACCAATTGTTGATCAGCGAATTTTACAAGGGAAGTTTGCTATTGGAGATTGGTTCGAATCCTCCGTCCGTCACCGAAAAATGGCGTCAGTTCAAAACGAATCCCAAACTTGATAAAGCGATGAATTCGATGATGGCGACTCCCGTCGTGAAAGACGGCCATGCGTACGGTGTGGCTTTCAACGGCCGAGGCCAAGGCGTGCTGCGTTGCATCGATTTGGCAACAGGTGCGATGACATGGAACCAAGATGATTGGATGAGTGAAAAGCCGCAATTGTTTGCCACGGCATTTATTACGCCCAACGAAGATAAGTACTTTATCTTTGATGATATCGGTGAGCTTATTATTGGTAAGCTTTCCCCCGAGGGATTCGAAGAACTGGATCGGGCAAAATTGCTGGAACCGACATCAGTCGCCCGTGGACGAGACGTTGTTTGGTCGCACCCGGCGTATGCAAACGGTAAGATGTATGTTCGCAATGATAAAGAAATCATTTGCGTTGACTTGAAACAAAGTGGCGATAGCTCGAACTAAAAAGCGGCTTTTG
>CAZPTT010000100.1:0-10740 GCA_964589435.1 uncultured Pirellulaceae bacterium | reverse complement strand
GAACGCTTGAACCGAGACATCCATGAAGCTTACGTTTGCCTGTCCGAGTTGCGGTAAAGAATACCGGAACCTCAAGCCGAGTATGATCGGCAAGAAGGCGAAGTGCGCATGCGGGAAAGTCATTCGTATCGGCAAGCCGGCTGATCATGAATTGGCTGATCATGAATTAGCTGATGGAGGGGATGTTTCCACTCGTTCATCGCGCCCATCTGAGAAGGCTGACAGTTCTGATCTACGAAAATCACTTGACCCACCACCAAAGAATACAACCAATTCCAGCTCTTCCCGCGAATCAAATTCACCAACGAAGCGAAAGAAAAAGCGGCGTCGCAAAAAGCTTGATGTGCCGACCGTTGATGTTGAAAAGAAACGATCGTCTGCAATTGACTATCAATACAACGATTTGGATGCACTATTGGCCGGTGACCCCGTCGCCACTCCGGAACAGCGCCCAGAGTTTAGTGAGGATTTGAAGGCGTCCGATTTTGAAGACGCTTTGGAAACCATCCCTACCGATCGGCCGGCAAACGATTTGCGTGCGCAAAATACTCGGAGTCGGGCCGCGGTCAGACCAGCCGTCTCAGGTCGCTCTTCCATTCATGAAAGTCTCGGGCTGGAAGTGGCCGGCGATGGAGAAGCCCAAGCAGCGGGTGCGGGCCAGTCAAACACCAGTTCGACACTTGCACTGCTGTCGGCCATTTGTAGTTCGACGTTGGGGTTTTGGTTTGGGCTATTGATTGTGCTCTCGAGGTTCCGAAACAACGATCAGTTTTTGCTCCGGGATTTTACGGAAATGATTCGTGACATAAACGCGGGTAGGTTCGGTACCGAATCAATGGCCGCCGAACTGCAAACGGGTTTCGGAGTGGTTGGTTGGATTATTTGGAGCGTCGCTCTATTGATGATGATTTTATCAGCCGGTCAATTTGCCAATGCGATCCTGCAGTTGTTTTATCGCCGGCAGGTTCTGGGGTGGGTCGATGGGTTGATGGCGGCGGCTGGGATCACGTTTGTCTTTTTGGCTTTCATCACACTGTTCTTGCATTCCACCCATGTAACCAATCTGAAACGCAAACTCACAGAACAGGCCAACCAAGACATCGTGGGAGAGTCCAACCCGGCCCACGTCAGCCTCATCGCCGATCGCTACGATGAACGTAGCAAGAAATTTATCACGGTTATGCTTTTGAGTAGCGTGGTTCCGATGACGATTTTCGTGCTGTGTATGATTCGGTTATTTTTGTCGACCGGTGAAAGCAGGCCTGCTGGCCGTCGATTGCCCAATCCGGCAACATGACGATCCACCATTGTCAAATTTGGTCAAACAAAAGCAGCGTGCTCATAGATTCAAGAACAGACTGATCGCGTCGGTTTGTTTTGCCTGAGCCTGCTGTTGAAACGTTTGTCGGAGTGCCGCGCTTTCGTAGTTCCCCGTTTTGGGCCGATCAGGACGTACGCCGGGAGCTCGAACGATGGTGGCAAGCTCACCATGATCAAGCCAGCCAAGTTTGCAATGCCGGCAAGTATCGATCACGACATTTCCCGGTCCGTAGTAAGGGTGAGCGTCCATCGGTTCGGCGCAAGCGGGGCAGGGATGCTGAGCGTCAAGGTCATCCGGGTTGATCGGTCGCGGTTTGTCGTCTTCTCCGTCATAATTTCTGCGAAGTTCAGTGATGACTTCACCGAGAGATTCACTATCGATGACGAACCCTCGGCAATTATCGCAGAAGCAAACGTCGAGCATGTTTCGGAGTTTTCCAAGTTCCAACGGCTGGTCGCATTTGCAACATTGAAACTCTGTCATTTTGCCAGTCGCTTGAAGGCTGTCTTCGGCTTCCTCGATGCTCGTCGGAAAATGAAAGGCGTTGCAGGGCCTGCATTCAAAATGATTTTGCCCATGAACCTTGGGCATCGTTGTATTACAGTTTTCGCAATTCATTCGGTTGACTCCGCGAGAATGATGAGCGAGTCGAAACGTCGCTCGGTAGAGAATCCCCAAATGCGAAAATGCCCGCAAGCGAATCTTGTGAATCGCCTAGGCCGATCTCTTTGGTCTTATCGTTTTTGCATTCGGGCTTTTGTTAAGCTCAAGCCTACGTCGCAAAACGTCGGAATAAATGATGTTTTTCTGCAACATCAGGTAGGCGGGTGGTCAACTTCAAGCACGATCAGCGAATCAGCTGTTGGTCGCTAGTTCTGAAGTAAGTGGGGCAGGCTATTGCCTGACAACAAGCTAAAACCATTCAGGCAATTGCCTGACCTACTTACTGACCGATCGTCATTGACTATTCTTTTACGTCGTGAAAATCCTTGATCACCTGCCAAGTTTCCTCGGGTGTTTCGGTGTACTGGAAAAGATCAAGGTGTTTGTCGCTGATGACGCCTTCATCTGCCAAGTATTGGAAATCGATGATGTTGTTCCAGTACTCTTTGCTGTACAAGATGATCGGAATTTCTTGCATTCGTCCAGTTTGTCGCAGCGTCAGCGTGGTGAACAATTCGTCGAGTGTACCGAAGCCACCAGGGAAGCAGATCAGCGCTTTGGCTCGCAGCAAAAAGTGCATCTTGCGAATTGCGAAGTAGTTGAACTGGAAGCACATGCCGGGCGTAATGTAAGAGTTTGGCGTTTGTTCGAATGGCAGAGTGATGTTGAGCGCCATCGATTTGCCGCCGGCTTCGTAGGCACCTCGGTTGGCGGCTTCCATGATGCCGGGGCCGCCGCCGGTTTTGACGATGAACTCGCCGTCTCGAAATTGTTTGTTGTAGTTAGTGACAATGGATGCGAACTCTCGGCACTCTTCGTAGTAGCGAGATTTGTAGAGGACGCGTTCGGCGCGAACCATCTGGCGTTTGGCTTCGTGGCTGTCAGGGTCTTTGGCGATGGCCTCTTTGGCAGCGGCCATCATTTGTTCGCCCTCTTCTTTTGGCGCGACTTGAGTTCCACCAAACACGACAACTGTCGATTTGATCCCACTCTCATCCATCATCATTTCAGGCTTGAGAAGTTCCAATTCCAACCGCAATGGGCGCAGGTCATCGCTACGAATGAAGTCAGAATCAAGGTAAGCCAATCGATAGCTCGGGTGATCCATGATTGCCCGTAAGCGTTCTGAAACTTCGTTCTGATTCACGATATCCTCGTTCGGTCTTTTTGGGTGACGTTCTGTTAGTATGTTGGTAACCCGAATCGCTAATTAGAGCAATCCCACAATCAAATGGTGGACGATCGGTCGCCAGCAAGTGAACCAATTTTGGCGGCTGGCGTCATCTTGATTCCATAAAAGTTTCATCACGATTTCCCAAAAACAGCCACTCGGAAAGGAGCGAATTCAAATGACTAATTCGCGATCCGTTCTGGGGCTATCCAGAAATTTTGTCATTCCGGCAGGTTCGCAGGTCGTATTGACCGTGGCGAAGCAGGTTTCCCAATCTGCATCTGTGCGGTCTGGATCTGTGCGGTCTGGATCTGTGAAGTTGGCGGTCTCGGATGTCGGGCAAGATGCAGTCGTGCCAGCCGAATCTTCACAAGCTGAAGCACAAGCTGAAGCGCAAACACAAACCAGCTCTGGGACAGCCAAGTCAGCCAATGAGGTTCGGAGGCCAGTTCGCAAACCAGGCTCGGTTGGTGTTGTCGTGAAGTGCCCACCGCATAACGACTTGCCATACCTGATTCAGTTCAATGATGGGACCACAGCCGAAGCGAGTTTTCACGAATTGGCATTGCGACGCCAAGAAATTGAATCGCAACTATCGGGTGACGACTATGACTATTTGCAGCATGTGATTTATCGATGTCAAGTTGGTTCGAAAGCATTTGGTCTGGCCAACGATGGTTCCGATGACGACTTGCGAGGGATTTTTCTTCCTCCGGCAGACAAGCACTGGTCGCTTTTCAAAATTCCTGAGCAGATTGAATTACTAGATGGCCGGGACGAAGTGTATTGGGAGATCGAGAAATTCGTGAAGCTTGCGCTCAAAGCAAATCCGAATATTCTCGAAACGCTGTGGACTCCGATGGTGCTTGACTGCGATCCGGTCGCGACAGAGTTGCGCAAGATTCGCTCGGCGTTCCTCTCGAAACATGTTTACAAAACTTACTCAGGCTACGTGCTCAGTCAATTTCGTCGCATGAAAAATTCCTTCGAGAAAACCGGTAAGTACAAAACCAAGCATGCGATGCACCTTCTGCGTTTGATCCATTCGGGCATTGGGGCTTTGGAGACCGGTGAGATCATGATCGATGTTTCCACGCATCGCGAATCGCTCTTGGCGGTCAAGGCGGGACAATACTCGCTCGAAGAAGTTCGCCAACAGGCATTGGAATTGGACAAGCAGTTTCAAGTCGCGTTCGAGAATACGGATTTGCCAGAGCAGCCTGATTTCGAAAGGGTCAACGATTTCTTGATCGGCGCACGAAGAAGAAGTGCTGGTTATTGAAGTTTAGCTCTTTGAGGGTTTCGAGTTGTGCGGCCATGAGATTGTTCAATCGCTAAGTCGAAATGTAGATCGCGAAATTAAACGGATTACTCAGAGCCAATTCCTCTTCCACTTTCCCTGAGAGGCAATGCGGCTCAAGTAAGAAGGACTTCGGAGATTTTTTGTCGTAGCTACCGTCGCCAGACGGTGGAATGCCGCGAATTCACTACGATCAATCCACGTTCTTGCTACGTGCAATGAACATCAAAACAGAAACCCCGACGCGTAAGCGAGGAGCGGGTTCTTGTAGTTAACTTCCTCGCTGACGCGTCGGGTTTTCTCGGGTGCTACGGCTTCGCGGAACAGTAATGCCTTTAAAGGTACTTTGCCAGCGGTCCGCCTTTGGCTGCCATCGCGTCGACTTTTTTGGTCGTCTCAGGATCTTCAATCAATGGCGGAGCGTGATGCGGTTTGATTCTGGCGTCGATGACAAGACTTCCTCGGCAGCCCCAGTGTTTATGATCGGTGAACTGCCCGATGCCCTCAATGTCGGTCGCTGGATTGCTGCGCGTGAAGACAACCCACAGAAAATTGTTAAGCGTCGCCGCCGTGAACTCGCTGTCATCAACCAGCACGATCAGTGGAAATCCCTCGATCGTTTCGGGGGCAAAGCCTTGGCAGAACTGTCGAGGCACAGGATCAGTTCTTTCCCGAGCCGGAGCGTTAAACTTTGGGCTCTTGATTGCCAGAACGCCGGGCAAGCAGATTTTGGGTTCGCTAAATCCATCCGGTAATTGCAAGCCGGGTGGGATCTCAGTTCCAAGTTTTCGAATAGGCTCGCCCGTAGCCGCAATCACAACTTTCGAGCCGGTATTGAATCCACTTCCTGAGTAATCGAGCGTATCAATGGTTGTCTTGGTTTGAAAATGCAGATCGCGATTCCAGTCGACTCGTTCGAGCATGCGAATGAAGAATGATTCGATGTCGTTGACATTCAACTGAGGGTCACAGGCTCGATCGATGATCCACAAATATTTCGCCAGCGACATTTGGCCTTGTCCAAGAATTGCGTTGGCTTGCGTTAGCAATTCTTGCGGTTGGGTCGTCGTTTGATAGGGGACATAGCGTTCACTTCCAATCGCAAGCAGCAGTGGGTGCACGCCGGATGCATCCACGGCGTTTACAGCGCTGATGCCCGGTAGTACTGTCGGGATGACAGGCCCGGTGAGTTCATGAATCAATTCGCCGAAAACGGTGTCTTCTTGCGGAGGCCGCCCGACGACCGTGAATGGCCAAATTGCGCCGTCACGGTGGTAGACTTTTTCAATTTTCAAAACGGGAAAGTCATGTTGCAAGCTGTAGTATCCAAGATGATCGCCAAACGGGCCTTCGGGCAACAGGCGTTTGGGGTCGATGGTTCCGACCAAGCAAAAATCAGCTTGTGAATAAATCGCCGCGGCATTTGACTGACGCACCATTTGGATTCGATGGCCTGCCAGGGCTCCAGCAAATGTCAACTCGGACATGCCTTCAGGAAGTGGCATAACAGCCGAGACCGTCATCGCAGGATTGCCTCCGACAAAAACGTTGACGCGAAATGGTTTGCCGGCGTCGATGGCGGCTTGATGCTGGACTCCGATCCCACGATGAATCTGGTAGTGAAGACCAATCTCTTGATCGGCTTGATACTGGTTGCCTGACAATTGAACTCGGTACATGCCGAGGTTCGATTTGTTCAAGCCTGGAGCTCGAACGTCTTCCGAATAAACCTGCGGCAGTGTAACAAACGCCCCGCCGTCATCAGGCCAGCTTTTCAATTGGGGCAGGGCAGAAAGTGTTGTTTCATTCTGCATTACCGGGCCGTTGCGCACCGATTTGGGCCGCATCTGCCACGCGATCAAAGGAGCTTTCCAGTATTTCAGCGGTTGACGCATCGCCTGTGCGGGATCGACCTTTAACTGAATCGCTCGTTGCACATTTTCGAACGTGTCTCGAAAAATGAAGCGAGCCCGATCCAGCGTACCAAATAGGTTACTTACCATTGGAAATTGACAGCCCCGAACGTTGGCAAACAGTATCGCCGGTCCGCCAGATAGATAGACTCGTCGCTGAATTTCGGCGGCTTCCAGATTGGCGTCGATTTCTTGTTCAAGCCGTACCAAATGGCCGTTTTTCGAGAGATCGTTGACACAATCGTTGAGGTTTCGATAGCCCATATTTGTTGGTGTCGATCAGCTGGTGGATTTTTTTCGGTTCACTCGAAGTTACGAATGATAACCGCACTTGTTCTTGTGTCGCAACTTGTATCAATATGGCAAACCGCCACTGACAGAATTAGCCGAGTGGGCAGTCACTCGCCATTGGGCATGGCAACTTGTGATCGCTGCCCCAATTTTATGCTTTGCCAGATCTAAAGTTTAGGATTGGTGCCGTAGCGAAAGTCTTCAAGGCTTTCGGCGATTCAGGGTTCGACCAGAACGCTTGACGAGTTCCGCTAATCTAAAATCAAGCCTTGACGGTGCACCAGATTTGTTTTGCTGGTGTGCGACCGTGTTCGTGCCGACAACGAATTGCTAGGTTCACTTGGCGGATCTGCTGGAACATAGGTAGTCTACAGTGGCTTGTTAGCACGACTTCTTGGCATGACTTCTTCGGCAGCTGATCTATTGAACGCTGCCGATCCGTTGCACATTGCCAAGCTGTTGGACGCAATCGAGCTATGGGCCGTCCATCTGGCTACTTGTATCTCATTTCGCAAATGCGACAATCGCGAATGAAAATTCGACAAGTTCATTTTTTGGGCCTCGAGCTCGCCCTTCCTGTCGGCCACACACATTTATTATCTGGAGATAAAACATGGGATTCGTGCAAGACTTCAAAGACTTCGCTTTAAAGGGCAATTTGATTGATATGGCGGTCGGTATCGTCATGGGCGGTGCTGTCGCCGCGATCGTTAAATCGTTCTTGGATAATGTCATCACTCCAGTAATTGCCAGAGTTGCTGGCTTTCCTGATATGTCATCTTGGACTATTCCAATCGGAGGTACGACTCCAAAACTAAATGAGGCCGGCGAAGCGATTCTCAATTCCAAAGGTGATCCCGTGACTGTAGAGGCCGCGATCCAAATTGGTTCTTTCGTGCAAAACACGCTTGATTTCGTCATCCTCGCATTCGTCATCTTCATCGCTTTGAAGATCGTTTCCAAATTCATGAAGAAGGCAGAGGAAGAAGCTCCAACTCCAGCCGACATTGTCTTGCTTACCGAGATTCGCGACGCGTTGAAAAAGTAACGTTCAGCGATCGAACGAATCATGAGAAGTGTTTGATGCGAAAAGGCACGCGCGGGCGTGCCTTTTTTCGTTTGCTTTGTTCGTTTCATCTTCGCCCATTTTTAATGGGCGTACGGCTACAGCTATTTCGAACCCGATGTTGGCGTTTCTGTTTTCTTCTTGGGCGTGCGCCTTAAGTGAACTAGGATTTCGCCTTCATTGTCATCAAGCTCTGTCCAGCTATCCTCACAACGCAAGTACAGTTGGCCGGTTTCCGTCGCAGAAAACTGGCCCTGTTTGCCCAGCCGAATCGCAGGGGAGAGGTGAAAGCCGGTCTTGGGATCCTCGGTGAGAATCGCACCGACCAGCTGGCCACGACCCGACCGCCCCTTGGCCGTCATCAACTTCTCTCTTGGCGAGAGCTTCCATTCTCCATTGGCAACGTATTGGTATGACACGCCGGTTCGCACTTCAACCTTGGTCGGTTGCCATCCCGCTTGCGAATCAACAGTTGTCTTGGTGCGTCCGTTGCCATCAAGATTCGAAGCCGCCACGCCCCAGTCCCATTGGCACAAATCGACTCGGTAGCCATTGCCGAAGTTCTCAACAAATTGGTCGTATTCAAACGAGATGTTTTTGGCGACTTTACCAAACGCTCTTTCAAACGAGTCTTCACCGCCCGACATCATCGCGATGCCCAACTTCTTGAACCTTCGCGAATAGTTGTCATTGTTGGCCAGCAAATGGCAAAGCGCCCATCGCCACGCGTAGGCTTGCCAAGAGTCTCCGGTGATCTGCCCTGCGGCGACAATGTCCGCCATCTTTTTGGGCGTCGAGCTGGTCAAGTAATCGATCACGACCGAATCAACGTTGACGGCTTTTTCACCAGGCCTCCAATTGTTGCCCAACTCCGCCATGCCTTCGGCGTACCAAACGGGGCCGATTGTTTTGAACGCCAACGCACAAAACGCGTGGACGGCTTCATGTTGAACAACGCTATGCCGGTCGCATGAATAGACAATGACCTTGGGCAAAGAATTATGTTTCGGCATGACCAAGGTGACACCGGCCGGTTCGAGGGCCTTTTTCACGCCTCGGGGGTCGAGCGGGTGCCCCTGCCATTTTTGGATGTCGGCGATCACAAAACATTCGATAGGAACACGAGGTCGTTTGCCGAAGTATCCACCGATCAATTGATGCATCGATTCGAGTTTGGCCAACAGTATTTGACCGTTCCGTTCGGAAACATCGGTGTAAAGCAAGAAGTTCCGTGACGTCAGCTCGCGTGGTTCTGCTGGTTCGTTGGATAGGCTGCTAAATTCCTGCTCCAGTTTCTCGTGGAACGAGGTTGTGAATTGTTCCCGCTTCGCCGTGAGCTTGATTTCAATTTTGACGGCGACCATTTCGCCGCTGGATAGTTTTTGAATCTCTAGGTTGGAAACTTCGTCCCCGGGAATGACTCGGTTTAGATCGTCATCGGAAAACATCATGGTGCTTTCCTCGGCAAGCTTGAAGACGATCCGTTCTTTTTTTGCCCACTTTGATTTGGGAACTTGCAGTTGCAGTTTCTGCTTCGTCAAATTGATGACTCGGCCTACAACGTCGCAGCGGCCGGCTTCGCCTGGTTCAGGGCGTTCGAGAAAATCGACTTTGAGTTGGCTGCTTGAATCGTTGAGGACGGTCAGTTGAGGGATTTCGCCTTCCGATTTTCCATACTGGCTGGTGCGTCCTTCAAACTGAACGATCATGCCTTTTTCGATCAATTGGGTGGGCAGCGCTCCTTCGACAAAGATCTTTGCCGGAATGTTCATGGCAATGCCGGAAACGGAAATCGCGCGTTCGTCCCGATCCTGAATTTTGCATGTGACCACGTCGCCTTGCTTGTTGATAATCGAGACCAGGCCAGGTTTGATGGCGCGAATCGTTCCTGATTCGCGAACCTTGCCAACACGGCGGATGTCTTGCGAGTGGGCCGCTGGCGGCGCAAGAATTGTGACAAGCAGAAGAGAAATCAGGGGAGCGGAAATCAGGCGAGCGAAAATCCAAAGACAATGAGTTAAGAGTGTTTTCATTTTTGGATTCGTAAATAGTCCGCTCAGCGGTTGGATCGCGAAAATGTTTGCCCCATTGTTCGCAAAAATTTATTGTACAGAGAAATTCGAGACTTGACTGTTTGTTGGAGGTTTCATTTGAGCTTTCAATCCGACTGAAAATCGCTGCTCAGCCGCTTGGTTGTTTTGCGAATTGTAGATGGATTGGCCGTCGTTTTCGCAGGCCAAAATTAGAACAATGCCGGCGGCATGAGCTTGGCGATGTCCCGAATCAAACTGCTTGGAAATTGTATGGAAACGGCTTGGTTTCGGATTTGCTGTCGAAACGTGCTTCGGTTGGATTGCTTAATGGAAGGCTGGATTAGGATGGTTGAATCAGTGAATGGTTCCGCAAAGAATTGCGGCAATTTTTCGATAAATGTGCGCCATTTCGCCTTCCCGCGGAGCCGGTCAAGATTTATGATGAGGCCTCGTGAGGGGATGTGGCGGAACTGGCAGACGCGCTAGATTTAGGATCTAGTTCCTTTACGGGAGTGCAGGTTCAATTCCTGTCATCCCCACTCAATGAAAGCCGAGTCAAAGTGATTAACATCGCGTTGGCTCGGCTTCTTTTGTTGCTGAGTGTAGCTCTTGGCTCCAAGGCCTACATCGAGGCGTTGTCGAGCTTGGCGACAACATTCGATGGAACGATCATGCGAGAAAATGATTTTCGAACTCGCAATTTTTGGGTAACTGCAAGCTTGCGTTCGCTAGATCTTAGTGAGATCAATCGCTTTCTTGAGGGCTTTTTCGATTGCTGTGGCAAACGAAGTGCACTGCCGGGCGAATTCTGCTGGGGTCATGTAGTCAAGCGAACTATGGGGACGGTCTTGGTTGTAGTTGGCCTGCCACAACCGAGTCAGTGTTTTAGTGGCCGTAAGATTCTCCAATATTTCCAACGCGAGAAACTCGTCTCGAAAGCGGCTGTTGGTCAAAGCCGACGAGACAAAAGTCCGTTTGATGT
>CAZPTT010000099.1:23013-24972 GCA_964589435.1 uncultured Pirellulaceae bacterium | reverse complement strand
GTGATCGCGGCTCCCCAGAACACCATTTTGAGCATCGTCGAAAGTCCGCGCGCAGGATTAGACGAGCGCATTTTTCTTTGGTTTTGCGGCGATTGGAAAGGCACAGACGACTCGTGTCAAAAAGTGATTTCGCCGCGAATGTTAGAGGTTGGCATGAATCTGAAATAGGCGAATCCGCTACATAAATGACGGCTAAACATGCCCGAGTCACAAATCGCTGTTAAGCGAGGTAGTTTATGCCGAAAACGTAGGGGCCTTTTGGTTACAGGTTCTGCATTCGTCGTTTTTGGTTCCAATCATCGAAATCGGTGGCTATACTAACGCACTTTGGAAGTGCTAGCTTTCCCCGTCCCCTTTAGTGACGAGTGGAAAAGAAGTTGTTTCGCGTGCAGACACCAAGCCGGTTTTTTCCGGTCGTTTTCCCAACCCTTCATTTGACACACACAGAATATGAACGAAAAAGTAGATTCCGTTTCGGAAAAACCGTCTCAGCTAATGTTTTGGGGATGTTTTATCGCCTTGATCACCACGGCGTTCGCGTTTATCTCGCGAGCGTTCATGATCAACACGCCTGAGATGTGGCCCGCAGATTTTGGACTTGATGGTGTTCAAGCTCAAACATTGTTCGGCCATGGGATTTGGCCGTTTGCGATCAGTATTATTCTGTTCAGCTTTATCATTGACAAAATTGGCTATCGCATCGCGATGATTTTCAGTTTTGTTTGCTATGCGATCTATGCAGCGTTGGCGTTGTACGCTTACTCGATTGTAAAAGCCGTCGGACTCGACGGAGAGTCACTGCTTGCCGCTCAAGCACAAGGTTATCAAATTCTGACAATTGGCTCGATCATTTTGGGATTGGGTAACGGAACGGTTGAAGCGTTTATTAACCCGGTCGTCGCGACGATGTTCAGCAAAGAGAAGACGAAATGGTTGAACATCCTTCATGCAGGTTGGCCAGGTGGATTGGTTCTTGGTGGATTGATCACGTTGGGACTGGGGACAGCCGCGACAGATGATTGGCGATTGTTGATTTACATCATTGCGATTCCTGCCGTCATCTATCTGATCATGCTTATCGGTGCCAAATTTCCTGTCAACGAGCGCGTTTCGGCGGGAGCGACTTATAAGGAAATGCTTGCTGAATTCGGGGCGATTGGTTGTGCGATCGCTGCTTATTTGATCTTCATGCAATTGGCGCAGGTCTTCGGGATTCCAAGCATGTACGCTTGGATTGCCATCGCAGTCTCCGTGATTGCTTACGGTGTCTATTGCCAATCGCTTGGTCGACCGCTGATGATTTTCATGTGCTTGATCATGTTCCCACTGGCGACCACCGAATTGGGTACTGACGGTGCGATCACAGGAATCATGGAAGAGCCAATGAAGGCATTTGGTTACAACCCGCTATGGGTTCTCATTTATACATCGGCGATCATGATGGTGTTGCGGTTCTTCGCAGGGCCGGTAGTCAAAGCGTTGACTCCTCTCGGATTGTTGGCTGCTTGTGCGGCGCTGGCGATCGTTGGACTTTACTGCTTGTCATTTACGCAAACGTTCTTTGCGATCTTTGCTGCCGCAACGCTTTATGGAGTTGCCAAGACCTATTTCTGGCCAACCACGCTTGGCGTTGTGGCTGAGCAATTCCCTAAAGGTGGTGCTTTGACTTTGAATGCGATTGCCGGCATCGGAATGTTGGCTGTGGGCATCATCGGTGGTCCGCTGATCGGTAAGATGCAAGAAGATTCAGCCCGCGTTGCGTTGACTGAACAGAAGACTGGTGTCTACGAAACGATTTCGAAGGACGACACCTACTTCTTGGGCGGTTACAAAGCGGTTGACGGCGAGAAAGTTTCAGCACTTCCCGAAGCGGAGCAAACCGAGATCAATGAAGTCGTCACGACAGCGAAGCAAGGTGCGTTGGCCACGATCGCGGTTTTCCCGGCGGTCATGTTGCTC
>CAZPTT010000099.1:0-23003 GCA_964589435.1 uncultured Pirellulaceae bacterium | reverse complement strand
CTGATTTTGTTGGCATACTTCAAGTCCAAGGGTGGCTACCGTCCGGCTACGATTGATGGCAAACCGGCTGAAGGCCACTAAGCGAGCCGCGCTTTACTAAATTGCGAAAAAAGAGGGTCGGTAACGATCCTCTTTTTTTTATGCAATCTGCCTTTTGAGAATTCTGTACTCAAAGGCGGGCAAATGAAAATGGCCAGCGATCAAACCTGAACGACAAATGAGGCGTGGTGCTCAGTCCTCTCCATCCGAATTGAATCGGGCAAATTCAAGACGGCTCGTGATTCGAGATCTTGGATCGCCTCCGCAATCTGATTCCACCATTCAAAAGTCATGGATTGGAGCGGCCACTGTTGCTGGTTCCAGACTTGAATCAAGAATTGCCGCACAAGCACTTGGGAAACGGCTGCCAAGATTCGGCAATCGAGTTCGATCCTTTGAGGTGATTGATTGATGATTGCCGGATTCAGTTTGGCCGCTTCCGAGTCGACGAATTCCTGATTCTCATTCGCCTGGACGCCCAGTCGCGCGATCGCATCATCAACGGAACTGAAGCGTTCGCGAATCTGTGGAAGAATCTCGTTTCTCAAAAAGTTCCTAGTGAAAAGTGACTCTGAATTTGAGTCGTCCTGGCGAAACTCTTGTCCAACCTCGCGAAGTGCATCCAGGATTTCTCGTTTCGTGACGCTCATCAAGGGGCGGACGATTGAAATCGCTTCCTCAACGACTCGTAGTTCTGGAATTCCGGTCAGGCCGTTGATTCCTGTGCCACGAAAAATGCGAAACAAGATGGTTTCGATCTGATCGTTTTTCGTGTGACCCGTCGCGATGTAGCGGGCATCCGTTTTCTTGGCGATTTCAAGAATTGCGTGATACCGCGCATCTCGAAGGCTCTCTTCAGAGCTCGAGCGGATGGAATTCGAGTTGCTGCTTGGGTTGTGTGCTTCAAATTCTTCGGTTCGCGCCTGCAAGCGAGAAACATGAAATTCGAGTTCAAGCGATTCGGCCAATTGCCGAACGAATCGTTCATCGGCTTCGGATTCAACTCCGCGCAAACCATGATTGACGTGCGCAACGATCAGTGGTGCGGCGGTGCGTTGAACTTGCGTGATCTCATGAAGTACTCTCAGGAGTCCAACGCTGTCTGGACCACCAGACACTGCGACCACCATTGGAAACTTGTACCATGCGCCTGATGGTTGTGACTGCGCGACAAGCTGTACGAGATGCTGAAATTTACTCACAATTCAATTCGTTGGGACTCAGTCTATTGCCTGTCGGTTGCCAGTCTGTTTCCTTACCCGGACAATCGTACACAAGAAAATGCGCAATGAGTGGATACGCTTGATTGTGCTTTGATTTTAGTCTGCTAAAATCGCATTGTGGTTCAGGTTATGGAATTCGTGATCATGAACTTAACTTAATAACAGACTTTGTGACACAAGTTGTCGCAGGTCGGTTTGAGCTAAAGCAACGACTCCGGTTTGGTTACAAAAGTTTTGGTTCCCGACATATTCGATATTGGTTTCCTGTGGAATTGATTTACATCATTCTGAGCGTCTTGATGAGGGTTTCGCCGTTCGTTCGGCGTAATTCTGTGATAACGCATCGTACCTCCAACCGACGTGAGCACGGCTCGCAATCGGCGCTGAGGTCGATATGGCTGCCATTCTTCGGATGGGTTTCTGTTTCTGTTCAACAAACGCCCGAATCCAATTGGCAATCTTTTTGGTTCCCGTGGCGAGTTGTCGAAATTCTTGCGATTGAGCATCGATCGGCACACGTTGAAAAGAGAACAGAGTGGGGATCTTCAAAATATCGCGGCGGAAGTTTTATTTCGCCCTCAGCGGGGAACACGAAAGTGTTCAACGAGTCCGCCGGTCAGATACGACGATAAATTTGTAAATCACCGCGACTCAAATCTTAACGATTGGCTTGGCTTCTCCGATCTGCCTACCTGCTTGCGTCATTGCATATAGGAGCAGAAGTTATGGGGACAACGGAGTTGCTAATCGGACTGGCTGGTCTGGTTATTGGCAGCGGACTCGTTTTGCTTTATTCCTTGGTTGTCGGTCGCGGCGCCCAAACAAAAGCTCAAGGGATTCTTGATTTGGCTCAGCGAGATGCTGACAGTATCAAGAAAGACGCTGAAGTCAAAATCAAAGAAATTGAGCTTAAGCGAGAGGCAGAAGCCGAACGCAAGCTAAGCAAATCTCGCGAGGAAATTCATCAACGCGAACGTTCTCTCGACAAACGAGAGACAATGCTTGACCAGCAGAATGAAGACTTGAAAAAGCAAGAGCAGTTCATCGAGTCGTCGCAAAATCGGTTGAAGGCAAAGCTGGAACAGGTCACTCAAACAGAAAAAGATCTGAACACCGTTTTGGACAAGCAGCGCAAAGAGCTGCACCAGATCACCAGCCTTAGCAAGGAAGACGCAACCAAGCGTTTGCTGAAATTGTTGGAAGATGAATTGGCCGATGAAGTGGGCGGCCGAATCTTGCAGCACGAGAAAAACATGAGCGAAGTCTGCGAACAGAAATCTCGCGAAATGCTCATGATGACGACTCAGCGCTTCGCCGCCAGTCATACTTCCGATCACACGACCAGCACCGTCGATATTCCCAACGACGAGATGAAGGGCCGGATCATTGGACGCGAAGGCCGCAATATTCGTTCTTTCGAAAAAGAGACGGGTGTTGATGTGATCATCGATGACACGCCTGGAGTCGTGATCGTCAGTGGGTTTGATCCCGTTCGCCGTGAGGTCGCTCGGATGTCGCTCGAACAACTCATTTCTGACGGCCGCATTCATCCGTCACGGATCGAAGAAGTGGTCAAAGAAGTTCAGACAGAAATGGAAGGCGTCATTCGAACCAAGGGCACCGAGGCGGTTCAAGAAGTCGATGTCCATGGACTGAAGAAGCCCGTCATCGATTTGCTAGGACGACTTAATTTTCGCACCAGCTACAGCCAGAATGTTCTGCGGCACAGTATTGAGGTCGCCTTCATCTCGGGAATGCTGGCTGAAATGATGGGGCTCGACGGAGTACTGGCGAAACGATGTGGGCTGCTCCATGACATTGGCAAGGCAGCGGATCACGACATGGAAGGTGGACATCCGAAAATCGGTGCCGATCTGCTGAAGCGATATGGCGAAGGTGAAGAAGTCGTTCACGCCGCGTTTGGGCATCACGACGAAATCTTGGTTGAGCATCCGTACACCGTCATCGTGGCGACGGCCGACGCTTGTAGTGCATCTCGCCCGGGCGCTCGGCGCGAATCGCTCGATCGTTACATCAAGCGGATGGAAGAGTTGGAAGCGATTGCCAAGGAATTCAAAGGCGTCCGGCAGGCGTTTGCCGTCCAAGCCGGCCGTGAGGTGCGCGTAATCGCCAGTGCCAAAGACGCTGACGATAACAAGGCTGCGAAAATCTGCCGCGAGATCGCAAATGCTTACCAGGAACGACTGACCTACCCAGGCGAAGTCAAAGTCGTCGTGATCCGTGAATCAAGGTTTATGGAATTGGCGAAATAGTAAACCCGATGATGGTGGCTCGTTCGAGCCACCTACTTTTATCTTACGATTGAAAACTAAAGCTATGCGGATACTTTTCATTGGCGATATCGTCGGTAAACCTGGTGTCGAGATTACTCTTCGTGCTATTCCCGGCTTCAGGCGGCGCGAGTCCATCGATTTGGTGATTGCCAATGGGGAGAATTCAGAAAACGGCTCGGGAATCACTCCGTCGATCTACCGAAAGTTAATTGCCGCCGGTGTCGATTGTGTCACTTTGGGCGACCATATTTATCGCAAGAAGGACATTATCCCGATCCTCGAATCGAAGTCAGATATTGTGAAGCCCGGAAACTATCCGGCTGATGCACCGGGCAAGACTTGGACAGTTGTGAAGACTGAAACGGGGCGCAAAGTCGCGGTGTTTTCGTTGATGGCTCGCGTGTTCATGAAGCCTGTTGATTGTCCGTACCATGCGGCGAATCGAATTCTCGATGAGATTCCGGAAGATGTAAAAATTCGTTTTTGCGATTTTCATTCGGAGGCGACCAGCGATAAGCAGTTGATGGGACGCTTCCTTGATGGTCGAGTGACGGCCGTTTGCGGGACGCACACCCATGTGCCGACGGCTGATGAACGAGTGCTACCCGGTGGAACGGCTTTTATTTCCGACGTCGGAATGACGGGGCCGCACGAGAGTATTCTTGGTCGAAAGATCGAGCGCGTACTTGAGGCGACGCTTACATTTCGACCGGTTCCATTTGATGTCGCAACAGGCGACGTTCAGATTTCAGGTGTCGTGATCGATGTTGATCCTAAGTCCGGAAAAGGCCAAGGCATTCGCCGAATCAAGATCGATGAGAAATTGGCCGACGAATTGGAAGATGAATTCGACGAATAGAAATGTTTACTTCGATTCGGAAAAGATCTTCTCGTAGACCTTAGTCGCGTCTTCGTAAGCCTGTTTGGCAGCCTGCCGTTCGCTTTCCCGAATTTGGTTCTTCTTGGAATTCCAGCAGGCGGCAACCGCATCGATGCACCACTGAGCGCTTTTCTTGTTGGCTCGAATCGGCTGGTCGGCGACATACACAAAGATCGGATTGGTGTGGACGGATGGCAGAATTCTAACCGCGACCCACGAAGATGTTTCCAATTCAATGTCGACTTCGAAAGGCGCAACCGTTCCATCGGCTGCCAATGTTTCTGTTTTCACGACTTCGCCATTGACGACGATTTCGATTGGGACGTTGCGAGAATCACCGACGCGCGCACGTTCAACGTGCCAATAAGGTTTTTCATCTAGCCTCCGATTTCGAATCGCTTCAGTTCGCTCATTCGGATTCTCTTCCAGCAATGCCGCCGCATCAAAACTAATTTTGACTGAGCGAGGAGCCTCGATATCGAGGCGGCTTGGCTGATCGTCCTCCGATTGGCGTTCACCAACGCCCACTCCGTCAATTGAGAAATCAACAATGTGGCTCAGTCCATCTGTGCAATAGCTACGTCCATCTTTCAATCCTCGCACCCAGCCGTCGTAGCCCAGCTTTTCGCCTTCGTTAAGTTTTACATAAACACGACCCAGCCCGACTCGGTCATCGTAGATACATGGAAAATCGGTTTCACCGCTGATCGGAACTGTCATGCCGCAATTTAGCGTGTGATACCAAATGTTCAGTTCCCAAATTGCCGGCGTATCGACGGCCGAAATGAAGTCGCAAACGCCGTGGGCAGCCGCCACGATGTACTCATTCGCGCCAATGCCATCGAATCTTGGAACCGCGTAATCAGGCAGAACACTTGCGGGTTTGCCCCGCCAATTGGCCGGAGCACCACCCCATGGCGTGTCGACGAACGCCCGGCTGCCGTCAGGCATGTGATCGGGAAGCGCTAACCCCCAGCCGCTGTGACTGTAGCCGACGACACCGCCCTGCTCTTTTCCCCATTTTAAAACCGGCAATGTCCAGCTCGGCCAGTCTTCTAAATTGTTTGCGTCAGGATAGTCATCTTCGGCCAGTTTCAAAAGGCAGAGATGTCCCGCATGAGAGGATGGAAACCCGCTCACTTCAACGTCGTAACGAAGAATGCAGTCCGGCGTCGAAAGTTTGGACACATCTCCATCAAAGAATTTCTTTTGCGTATACCAACACGGTCCCCAGCTCAAGACATTGCCAACGTTTAAATCTTCACCCAGAACATGCCGCATCATGGCTTCGGGGCCAACGCCTTCGGTTGGGCTGTCGTAGTGTGAGCAGCCTGCCGCGTGAATGTGATGGTCGCCCGAAAACCAATTGCGTTTTGTTAAATGGATCCAACGATCAAGTTTGACTGAAATGGTGTGTTCTGCGCTGTTTGGAACGACCACATCTAAATCAATGGGCCGGTATTCTGGGCCGCGGGAAACGCCGACCGAATATTTTCCAGGCGGCAGTGCCACTGATTCTCCATCGGCTCGGTAGATCTGTTGATGAAAAAAGAAATCGGGTGACAGCCGTCGGCTTTGATGCGGATAGACGCGCCCTTGTTCGTCTTTGATCACAAACGCGGCCGTTGTCGGTTGGCCGTTAAAATCGAGTACGTTCAAGCTGACCTTAACTGCAGCCTGACAATCGAACAGGATCGGAACGGCGTTGCGAAAGCCGATGTCTTGTGTGCCGGCACCGACATGGAACGAAAGGGCGCCTTCGCGTTTTCCTTGGTCGCGACTGTAGAGCAGCAAAATTCGGTACTCAAGCCTTAACCCGGACAATCGCTTTTTGATCGGCGGCCGATCGAGCATTGAGACCGTCAAAAAACGATCGGCTACTTCGTCGCTGTCGACCAGCTTTTGTTTTGTCTTGGGTCGCTCACGCGGCCATTCGCCTTGTTGATAAACCGGAGCCGCGTTTGGGCTTTCGCATTTTAACTCCGGCGTGATTTCGGCTTGGTTGTGAACTTTAACCAGAAACGCGCGCCAGCCGTTTTCCATCAGCGTTTTCGGGCAGGCACCTTCGCTGACTTTTACTCGACTCTCGGCATTGATGTCGACTCCCGCGATGCACAGCGGGTCAAGAATGGCCTGAATTGCGGCCGACACTTCTTCATCTGAATTCTTGCGATAAGCTTCTTGCAGCGCTTGAATGACTTTTTCACCGAGAGGTGAGCCTGCGGTCTCCAATGCCTGCGCAAGCCGTTTTGTAGCGGCAACAAGCGGTTGCTTTGCTACGCCCTCAACGATGTCCAATTGTTGGGCTGGGCATCGCTGCGCCGTTGTTTCGATTGCAATAATTGAAATCAGAAAAACGGGTAGGCAACTAAAAAGGCGGAGGAGTAATTTCATGACGACGCCGAAGAAGACTTGTTGCAACAAGAGATCATTCTAACGCCGGCTAAGTCAATTTGGTAATGGTTTTCTCGTCATCAATCTGGCTTGCAAACGATGAGGGCTAAGCCTTTCTTGCCGTGAAGAGACTGCGACACCAGTTTCCCACGTTCTACTCTGCCAAAAAAGTTACATCGTCCGATCGGATAGCAACTGAATTTGGCAGTGCCCTTGCGTCCAGGCGAACGAGCACCGTGTGCCAGCCATTCTTGATTTGAGTTGAGAACTTGTTATCGTTCTCGGTCGGTACAGGCTTCCCGTCGATCCACATTTCGGCGAGCTCGGCCCCGTCAATCAAGAAGTTTGCCTCCGTGTCTTGGGCTGCTTTTATCGTCGCTCTGATATAAACATGGATGAGCGTCGTGTTGAGCGGTTGCTTCGTCAAGTTATCGATCGTTGATTTGTCGATCGTTCCATTGACACGTGTGTTGATTCGCTTCCAACCTGGGATCAATTTTCCCTGAATGACATTCTGGTTTCCGTCCTGCTCAGAGCGGTGAGTTCCTGCAAAGATTTCCACCGATCGAGCTACGTTTTGCCGGCTCGCATCATAGTCGCCCGGTTTGCCCAGTTCCGACATGAAGCGAATTAAGTCGATTTGATCCCGCTGGCTGACTCGATCGAGTAAACCAGCAGGCATCAACGATTTGCCTTCTTTCTGATTCTCGATTTCGGCCCTTGGAATCCTAATCAACTTGTTCGTTTCGTCACGGATGATGACCTCTTCGTCTGTGCTTCCTGATTCGATACCGGCTAGAAGCCTCCCGTCTTCCGTTAGCACGATGGTTGAATGGAAATTTTCTTTGATTTTTGCGTTCGGATCAAACATCGATTCGATTAGGTAGTCGATAGGCGCACTCGCGCCGAGACTGGTCATGTCGGGACCGACCTTACCGCCAACACCACCGATCGCATGGCACTTGATGCACTGCAGATGCTCCTGTCGATAGATAGTCTCACCTCTTTCCGGATCACCTTCAGTTGAAACGAGCTCCAGCAGTTCTTTGGCTTTTGCGGGCGACCAATCGGCCTTGGTAACCGATTCGCCGGAGAATGGTATCAACGCTGCGACCAGTGCCTCACCACGAGAGCCTTTGGATCTTGCGATTTGCAATCCAATGTTCGCCACTTTTTGTGAGAGCTTTTCGGGCAAAGCGGCTGCGATTTTGGCGTTCATTTTATCGTCGCCGATGACCGATCGCCAAGCCGCATCGATTTCGTTCTTGTCGTCCAGCTCAGAAAGTAACTGGAACAACGGCTCGGTTGCCAACTTGATGTCGAGCCGAGCCAACGCGCTGATCGCGATTCTACGAATCGAATTCGGATTTGGCTTTGCTACCAGTTCTTTGATTGTCGTCATCGCAGTTTCGCCGCGCAAAGACTGCAGTGCTCGAATCGCATAAAAGCGACTTGGTTCAGGCATGGACGCATTCCTAGCGACTGCCGCGATTTCATCCGTGAATCCTTTCGATTCCAATGCCATTAACAAGTTGAGTGTTTCAACTTGAAATGGGACGTATTTCGATTTGAGCGTGCCTTTCAAGAAAGCGGATGTTGTTGGCGTGAGGTGCGGTTGCAAGTTTCGAAGACGATTGGCTTGAGCGAGGGCTTTTAAGGCTCGAACCGTCTGTCTTTTATCAAGTCTTTCTTGCGTGATGTAGTCGAGAAGAAGATTAAGCTCGGATTCTGTTCCAGCCTTGGCAATCAGTTCGATCCACACGCCTTCTCCGTCGCGTTGGATTTCATTTTCCGCCTAGTAACCTGTCAGGAAGCCACTTGCTTGCTTCGGGCGAACGGATGTTAAGACAAACTCAAGTTGCTTTTGTCGTTTTTCGTCAGCGGTGCGCCAATCAGGTTGCTCGATAATTTGAAGCACTGTTTCTGCGTTTTCGGCGATCGACAAATGTAGCGCGTGTTCAAGAAACGGATCCATGGGCTGGTCAATGACGGAGAGGGCAAGTTCCATAGCCGTTTTCGATTTTAGTAGCGACAAACCACGAACAGCCTCCAGGCGAACCTGCGGAGCTTTATCTTTGACAAGTTCCATAAATAGTTCGGGCGCATTTGGAAGTAGCTTGGATTTCGTGAATCGCACGCCGATATCTGACAGTGGGTTTGCCCAATCGGAAAGCACGCGGACGGCAGCCGCGCGCACTTCCTGCGTTTTGCTCGCCAACAATATGTCAAGCAGCTCCGTATTGGGTTCGTCGATTGCCTGAGACAACCAAAGCCCCTGCAGACGCGCGTCATCTGTGTTCTGCTTTCCAATCCATGCCGGCAGCACCCTCCTCGTTTCCGTCGCACGTTCAATCAAAACTCGACGGGATTGGTCGGTAGTATAGCGATCGCCGGAGTTTAAGTTATTCAGTAGGTCGTTAATGGAAGCGTTGTACAAATTGGTAATCGTTCGAGCAGGTTTGTCCTTTTGGGCGATTCGCCAGATTCTTCCGTGCCAGCGATCACGACGCGAATCACGAAAATCGACTTCGCCATGATTGATGATTGGGTTGGACCAGTCAGCAATATAGAGCGCCCCGTCAGGTCCTTGCTTAACATCGATTGGCCGGAAGCTTGCCGAACCGGTTCGAACAAGATCCTCTCTTTGTTTCGTCGTATAGCCAGCATCGTTTTGAAATAGCGAAAAACGTGTGACGCGATTGGCGCGGAAATCACAAGTAACCAGCGAGCCCGCCCAATCGCTGGGCAACGACTCGCCCATAATGATTTCGGCGGAGCAAAACTTGGGATACTTACCGGGGCTAATTAGTTTTAGCGTTCGTCGGGCTTTGGGGATTGGCCGAATTTCTGCACCGGGAAAAACGTAGGCAAGCCCGTCAAATCCTGCGCCGTCGGTCATGAATGACTGCCCATATTTGTCGAACTGATGCCCCCACGAGTTCCAGAGGCCACGAAAGTAAGTCTGCAGCCGGTTGCTTTTCGTCGAAAATCGAAACCCGCCGCCGGCCAGTAAACGGACAACGCCATGCGGTGTTTCGGTAAACGTTCGCGTGTAGACCGATTGATTCATATAGAGCCGGCCATCGTATCCCCAGGCCAGCGTGTGCAGGTTGTGGTGAGTGTCTTCGGTTCCGAATCCGCTTAAGACATGCCGTTTTTGATCGGCCTTACCGTCGCCATCGGTGTCTTTGAGAAAAAGCAAGTCTGTACTTTGAGCGACATAGACTCCACCGTCGCCCGGAATGACGCCGGTAGGAATCAGCAAACCTTCGGCGAACACTGATGACTTGTCCGCTTTGCCATCGCCGGTTGAATCCTCAAGAACGACGATCTTGTCGGAGGCTGCTTGGCCAACTTCGATCATTGGATAGGCTTCGCTGCTGGCGACCCACAATCGACCTGCCGGATCGAAGTTCATTTGAATCGGTTTGTTGATCATTGGGTTTTCTGCCCACAACGTAATTTCCAATCCCTCGCCGACGATAAACTTGGGGTGAGGCTGTGGTGTGAATTTCGCAAACTTCGATTTTGTTCGAGGCGGTTCCACCGGTGCCGGTTTGCCTTTGAGCGATCGCAACGTTGCGATTGCTGACTCTTCTTTGGCAATGAGTTCGTCATACTGAGGGATCTCGACGGCGTTTTGGCCCTGTTCTTTTTTGCGAAACCCAAACACGTAAGCCATGTTGGCGGGACGTGAGCGGTTAAACCACCAGCGATTTTTGCGAAGAATTGTTTGCCGGAGAGCCTCGGTGTTGTCGCTAGTTTGCCAACCGGATGCCGGAAGACCTAACGAGTTCTCCAATGTCAGCGCCAGCTTTTGGTAACCGGCGTCATTCAAATGGATCGAATCGTCACGGAGCTTGTTCTCTTGGGCGACTTTAGTGAGATCGACAAACGGGGCGGAGTTGTCGGTTGCCAATTGCTTGACCGCATCTCGATAGTCACGCGTCGCTGTCGCCGAAAGCTTGGATTCACCAACTGGGCTTAGTGGCGATAAAAAAAGCAATCGCACGTTCGGCGAAACGGCCTTGATGTCATTCAGTAGTTTTTTGTATTCGGCAGTGAAGCTCAAGGGGATTGGGTTTTCCAAAGCGCTTGCCATTCCGTAGCCAAGAATGACAACCGATGGCTTGGTGAGTTCCAATTGTTTGCGAAGTTGTGTTCGACCTTCGTTCGCAGGTTCGTAGCCTGCTTGAACGAGGCTCAGTCCCAAGCGTGAGGCGCCGGCTGGAGTGTCTGCGCTCCAGCCAAGGTTTCGGAAAGTGATATGTTTGTCTGGAAACGAAGTCGTAAGCATGACTTCCACCCAACCGGAATACTGTTCCTGCTCGATTAGCCCGTCACCCAGCAGGACGACTCGGTCACCGTCTCTTAGTTCCAGTGTGGGCGTATCGGCTGAAAGGTCGCTACCGAAGAAAATGCTGGTTAGAAAAAGACTGGTCAGGAAAAGGCTTGCCATTTTGATGAGGTGCTGGCGATTCGATTGCTGTCGGTTCAATCTGAGCGTTGTGATCATCTTAGTTCTTTGGGTAATCGAGAGGCGTTGCTGTCTACTGTTGATGTGTCTCTGATTGTAACGGAAGGAAAAAGCTGTGACCGTCAAACTTGCGGCTAGTTGAAGGCTAGGCCTTTTCTCTAAAATTTGAACGAATTACTTCCGTTGATGAATCGCAGGCCTTCGGCGAAGAAGAAACTTCGTCCATGAAATCGAGGTGAGGTTGGACTTGTCGCGGTTGGGCAATGTCTCTAATCTCCCGCGAAAACTACGCAGCAACCGGTGCGTTTTGATATTTTCTGATGGCGAATTTAACGAAACACAAGGGATCAAGGATGATCTTCAAATCACGAACAACAATGTTGAGCGCAACTTTCGCTTTAACAGCTCTCTTGGTCGTTTCGTTTTCTGGTTGCATTGGTCTGATGTCTCAGATGATGTATGTGATCAAAGGCCACAATGTGCCGGCGGCTTATGATGGATTGGAAAACCAGCGGGTCGCGATCGTCTGCGTTTCAGACGTTTCGGCGTACGGGCCAGACAATCTGTCGTACACCGTTTCCCGCGCAATCGGAATCAAGCTCGCTCAGGGTGTTAAAAAAATCAAATTGGTTCCGTCTTCGAAAGTCGAAAGTTGGATCGATCAGAATGGTTGGGACGAACTCGATTTTGAGGGTTTAGCCAAAGGCATTGGTGCTGACCGGGTCATCGCCGTTGAGTTGGCTTCGTATTCGATCAAAGATGGCGCGACGATGTATAAAGGCCGCTCAGACGTGACGGTGACGGTTTACGATCTGGATGAGCCTGGTTCTCCCAAAGTAGCTTATGGATTCGGCCCGCAAGAATTCGAGTTCCCGAAGAACGGTCGACCCGCGATTCAAACGAGCGATCGAAAATTCGAAGCGTTTTATCTTTCGCAGCTCACGCAGCACATCACCAATCACTTTGTCGAGCATGATCGATTAGAGTCAGTCGCCGTCGATGCGATGATGGACTCCGATTTTTAAAGGGCCACAAGAGGCCAGCGAAACTAATCCGTCGGGATCATGACTGACCAAGTCTGTGTAGCGACCACGTCGTTTCGGCCTGCGTCAAACGTTTGGACTTTCATCGTCACAAAGCCGCGCCCGGGCTTGCGCGATTTTCGCTTCGCCGTGACTTGGGCTCTCACGACAATTGTTGTCTCCGGCTCGACAGGCCGTTCGAAACGAATATGATCCACGCCAACGCCTACCAATTGATGCTTACCAAAAGGTTTGCGTTCAGCCATCAATCGCATCGTAAGACATAACGTCTGCCAACCGCTGGCGACTAGTTTGCCGAACGGGCCATCAACGGCCAGTTTTTCGTCAGTGTGCATCGGTTGCGGATCGTACTTGTTTGCGAAATCGATAACATCGTTTAGCGGCATCGTCGCGGTGCCGGTTTCGTATTGGTGACCAACTTCGATTGTGTCGAATATTGGGGTTGGAATAGTCATGTGTTTTTAACGACTTGATTATCGTCCGCTATGTGAACGGGAGTTAGGTTCGCGTTATCTTTGTCTAACGGTTTTCGGTTATAAATAAGGTCTCAGCATCGCACAACGAAGCTAAAACCTCGCTCTTAATCCGTTAAAGATCACTCTCAAACCTTCAGCATTCAATTGGAATGACCATGTTAAAAGACGGCCAGCCGGAATCACAGCAGTCAACCGAATCTAACGATGATGCGATGGCTTTGATTCTGCAACAAGCGGGAAAATCGGCCGCGGAAGTTGCCGCACTTTCGACGCTCGATGATGCCGATAGCGCTGCCGAAAATCAATTTTCGGGTGAAGCACCGACAATCGCCTCGCTGTTTGGAACTGGTAAAGCGCGTGAATTCTATGCGGGTAAATTTGCTCCGTCAGCGGAAGTCGCCAAGTGCATGGGGGATTCGCTTGATTTTCTGATGCAGCGAAAGAAAGACGGAACGCTTGTCGACAACGAAAAAATGTTGTTTCGCCCGGACATCATTTCGGGATTGGCTGAACGTGGTTTTTTCGGATTGGCTATTCCTAAGGAGTACGGTGGAAGCGGTGCGAAACTCGGCGATCTAGGGCCGTTGCTGCGAGCGTTGACATTCGTCCACCCCGATCTCGCTGTCATGTTTGAAGTTCATAACTTTCTCGGACCGGTGACGCCGATTCTGGATTTTGGAACGGATGAACAGCGCGAATACTTCCTTCCAAAAATGGCCAAGGGCGAATTATTGGGCTCGTTCGCGTTGACTGAACCAGGAGTCGGCGCCGACCCGAGTAAGCTCTCGATGTCGGCTCGCCTTGAAGGCGACCAGTACATCCTCGACGGCGTGAAGTGGCCCATCACCAACGTGATCTACGGCGGCGTTTCGATCTTGATCGTAAAACTGCAAGGACATGACTTAAAGCCCGGACGTGATTCCGGCATGATCATCTTCGAAGTCCCCGCTGCCGACAATAAAAGCTTCCGCATGAAGCGAAATGATCTCACGGCGTTTGACTACTTATGGAATGCCAGATTTCGATTGACGAATTGTGCTGTGCCGGCAAACCGATTGCTTGGCCCGCCCGGAAAGGGATTGGCTCAAGCCTTCAGCTCGCTTGCCAAAGGCCGCGGTGGAATTGGCGTTAACAGCGCAGCGAAGACGTTCAAATTGTTGGCTCATGTGATCAATGATCCAGAGGCACAGAAGACCGGAACTGCTTCGACAACAACCGCCAATGAAGGCGAACCCAACGCCGGTGGCTGGACCTCGTTTCGTAGTACATTCGGGAAACCGATTGGTAGCTCGCCTAGAATTCAAACTTGGATCGGTCGCGCGGCGGCTCACGGCTTGGCCGGTCGAGTCCTCGGAGACCTTTGTTTCAGGCTGGCCGCCAATGGCGTTCGTGATGAAACCCAAGGCATGATCGCCAAAGTCTATGCGACCAAGTGCTTGTTGCAGACTGCGATCAACTGTTACCAAATTCAAGGCGGACGAGCTGTTCACACCGATGAGATTCGGAAGTACGCTCGAACCGACGCCCAATGGAAATCCGACGATCGCCCGCGCCGGCCTGAAAATCCGATTGAGAACTACATCGGCGAAAACATGCACGAGTTTACTATCGCCACCGTCTACGAGGGCCCGAATCCAGTGCTCTCAGATGTTGGTGCTCCCAATGCGATGACGCGAAATATTCGCAACAAGTATCTGGAGCCGATCGGCGTGGCGGAAGTCAACGGAAGCTTCGGTTTGATGCCAAAACTGAAGTTCGGCATGTTCATCACCAAAGCAACCGTCGGGTCGTGGTTTGCCGGCGGTGATTTGTCTGGCGTTTCGAACATGTTTTCCGAAAAAGCCGCAATCACAAAACGAGCCATGAAGCGGAATCGAGTGTTGGGCCGAAGGATCTTGATGATTATCGCCAAATATCAAAAGTCATTTATGGATCAATCGTTTTTGCTGGGTGATGAAGGCGGAGTATTCGATCAGTTGTGTCACAGCCTTGCTTCGATGTGTTTCGTCTTGTCGTTAGACAGCGCGGAACCAGAGTATTTAAAAGTTGCGAAAGCGTTGGACTTGGAGGCCACTCTGAGAATGAAAGGCCTTGAGTCATCACCGAAACTGCAGCAGGCTTGGGCTGAAATTGGTTCGCTGATGATGGACAAGAACTCCAAGTTACATCAAGACTTGATTGCGGACATTCAAGTCAGCGACATTCCGCTTGATCCACGATTTATTGACCGATTTATTTAAGAGATCGCTGTGGCTCCTCGGTTCAGGCGATTATTCAGTATCGAACAACTCAAAAATTTCTGCGTATCGATTTCGCCAGCTAGACCAATCCGTTGAATCATTAACCATGCCGCCAACGAGTGTGATGTTTTTGTTCTTTGAAATAGCATCGAATATGGTTTTTGAGCCAGTTCGTAGATCCCAGTTTTCGTCGGGATTAAACATGTCGAATCGGCCCCACTGCAGATGAACTGTTGTTGGCGATTTGACTTTGTTCATGGCGCCAATGATGGCTCGTTCTGCATCGGCAAAGGCAAGCGGTGATTGACAGGCGGCAAGTCCAAATACCTCATTGGCGTTGGCGGCTGTTAGCAAAGCGTCGGTGCCGGCAAATCCGAAGCCGGCAACCATTCGGTTCTCTCGGTCGGCAAGCGTACGAAAAGTTTCATCGACGTAGGGAACAATTTTGTCAATCAATGTCGGCCCAAACGCCGGGCCGACACCGTCAAACAACACAACGATGGCGGGGGAAGTTTGAGCGTCCGCAACGGCTTCGGCGACCTTGCCTAACCCAATGGCTTGCGTGCCGTTGAACATATAAATTGTCGGATAACGAGTTTCGGCCTGCTCGTCGTATCCCGTTGGTAAGCAAACTCTGATCTTGGTCGCAGAGGAAGCATTGGGTTGCTCAACTGCTTCACCACCTTCCTCTTTTTCTTCTTCTGCCTTAGAAGTTGGGGCGGCTGCGATTTCGTGATCGACGACGTTTGTTTCAATTTCGGATGCCAAATAAGATGGCTGCTGCCAGTCGGGCATCGCAAACCAAGACATTTTTAATGGTGGCGCACCGCGTAATCGAATCGCAAATTCCATTTCGCCAGCGTACATCGAGCTGGTCATCACACGGGCGTTACGTGAGTCAAGTTGAGCCTTGTAATTCACGAAGAAAACATAATTGGCCCGCTGGTCGCGAGGAAGTTTCATCGAGTAGTAATACAAGTTCGTGTCCGCAACTTGGGTCATGGGTTTCTCTTGCCGAGCACCAAACATGTCGCTGGCCAAGGCAATGTCGCTCCCGTTGGCAAGAGATTCTTCGTCAGCAACATATACAAACTGAGCAACGTCGCCCTCGACGACCGGAAAGGAACTCTGTTCAGCCAGCCAATTCTCCGCGGCGGCCATTCGTTCCGCTTGAGAACTAAGTTCATTAACGCCATCTAAAAACTTCGAAAAGTCTGGCCCAAGCGGCATCGAATTCTCAGCGACCGAAGTGGCATTCTCATTGGCGGGAACGATGTCAACACGGGCGATCTCACCCAGGCTACGAGCAAAAATAGAGTTGTCGCTGTAGGCGGGAATCGACCAAACGAGATCTTCAAACAGCTCAAGATTCGCAAGCGGTTCGAATCCTTCCGGGCTGGCTTTTGCGACGTAGAGCTGCCCCTTCTTGGTGTTAATGATCAAATGGTCGTCGATTGCAATCAGAAAACCGTCGCCTGGTTTGCGGGACTTCCAGTGGGCTTTTCCGGTGGCCGGATCGACGCTCGTGAGAATTCTCGTCGAGTAAGCAAAAATACTCTCGCCAGCTAATGCCGGAATGTTGTAAGTGTTTTTGATCGAGTTGGCTTTCCATTTTTCGGTGCAGGCGATCCCGCCATCTTTGTTCTCGGAAAGTTGAAAGGCTTTGGAGAAGGAATCGTCGAGGGTCAGCAAATAGGTGTCATCGCCAATTGGAACTGGCGTCATCGCACTTCCATTGCCGCCGCCATGTTTGGTCTCGAAGTAAATCTTTCCATTGCCTGGATTTACGCCAGTCAGATTTACACCGCCGCAGGCCAAGACAATTTGTTTCCCTTTAAACGTGGTGGCAAAGGGAGTTTGCGAACTGATTCGATCTGAACTGACGGCCCAGCGGGGCTCGCCAGTCGCAGGATCCAATCCCATCAGCGACTTGTCTTTGATTCCGGTTTGAATGACGAGCGTATCTTCGACTAAGACGGGAGACGTAACAAAACCGTAGAGCGGTTGGGTTGCTCCAAAGTCATCGACTAGTTCTTTGGTCCAGACTTCATTTCCGGATTCGGCGTCAACACACAGTATTTTTCCGGTCGCCGAAATCGCATAGATTTTACCGTCCATAATAGCTGGCGTTGAAAGTGGGCCGTCGAATGATCCGTTTTCCCCTTTAAACTTTGGGCCGACCGGAAGCGTCCAAATAGTTTCGCCCGTGGAAGCGGAAAGCGAAGCCAGTAAATCATTGGTGCCATCGGTGTACATCGTCACGACGCGTCCGTTGGAGATGACGACGCTCGAATAGCCACTGCCAATCTTTTTCTTCCAACGCGTTTCTAACTTGATCTCGCCGCCGGCAGCGAGATTGCTTGACGGGTTCGCGGAACCAAGTCCATCGGCTCCGCGTAAGGACGGCCAATCCTGGCCTTTCGAAATCGGTGAAATCAAAAAAGTCGCGAGAAGGATGGTCGCCACGATGGTTTTGTTCGATCGCATATTCGTCACACCGCTAGGTGAAAGTTCAAAAGAAACGCGGACGAATTATAGGCGCTTTTTAATTGATGCTCAGCCCATAACTGTGAATTTCAAGCGATGTGCAATTAAGGACTTGTGAATCTTTTAACAGCCTAGTCCCAACCTTCAATCACGATTTTTCCGATGCGGCATCGACTACCTCGTAAATCCATACGTCGTCAATTGCGTTGGATCGGCAGAGTGATCCACGACTTTGGGATACTCAATTGACTTATTTGATTCGTGACTTTTTATGTTGGGTGCAAGCAGTTCGTCGGTCTTCCGGCATCGGGCGGAGGGAAGCTGGATACTCCAGCGGCAGATTCGATTGTCGCGTATGCGTTGCCGGAGTGAGGCTACTTGCGGCTGGCTGATCGCTGTTGCTTTTTCGGGGCATCCATTCGCTCTAACGCGGCTTGCAAACTGGCCAGAGTCTGCGTGATTTTCGAACGGCGGCTCCCTGAAAGTTCTAGCGTTTGTTGATTCGGCTCGCCCGCTTCAGCCTTGAGCTGGCGTTCTAGACTGTCAATGATGGACTTGATTTGTAATCGCATTCCTTTCCTAAATCCGGAATCGGTTTCTTGCATATGTTTTTCGAGCCGTGCAAGACTTTGGTCAAACTTTGCTAGTTTTTCTTCAAAGGCTTTCCACGCTCCATCATTTCGATTGGCCGCTCTGAGATTGAAATAGTAGCCCATAAACATTTGGTATGCGGCGACTTGTTTTGTGCGTTCAAACGGACTGGCGTCGTATACTTGTTGCCAACCCTTGTGGGATTCAAAAATGTGGTCTCCCCTTTGAGACGCGATGATTGATTTTTGTGCCTCTTCTCGGGTGATGTGATTGGTCAGTAGTCGTCGAGCAACGAAAGTCTTTAATTCGATACCTTTCATTGCATAGTTTGTCCAAGGGCTTTGCAAAATGGTTCGCTGACAGCTTTGCAATAGACGCAGTTCGAAATCGCTGCCAGGCTCCCGGTCAGCAAGTTCCTTGATCACTGGCCACGTCTTTTCAGCCACTCTTTGAATGTATGCTGGTGCTGGATCGGAGTTCGAGCCACCTTCCATATCATTAAACCCGTAAGGAATCTTAGCGATACAGTCATTCGTATAAGCTTCAAGCAAAGCGAGAGCCGCATCGCTGGTAAGCCCGCCAATTTCGATTTCCGGAAGCTCTTCGGCCAGCTCACTGCAATCAATGCAAACGAATGGCTTGATTTCCAGTGTCCGTCCAATCGCCAGTTCACTCGTGTCGGCGGTTACCGCGCCCTCGGATTGGCTCGTCTTCACTCGCGTTGCATCGAGATACCAGGTCAGCGAAGATTCAATCGGTAATCCTTGTAGTTTGAATTTTCCGTCGCTACGTGTTCTTGTTGACCAAACTTGCGAAGCATAAAACGGCGACCCGCTATGTGCGCTCACTTCGAGACCTTCGATTGGGATATCGTCTCGAGTCAGCACTCTGCCGGCAACATCGCCACCGCGTTGCAATGAGATCGTCATTGGAATTGATTCGACTGTCGAATCGGATTCTGGCAAAGGTGTAAACGCATGGCCTTGCCTAAATCCGTCTGCCGAAAATGCTTGAATGGAATATGGGTATGCTTCGGTGTTCATGTAAAACCGGTAGTCGTTTGGCGTTTTCTGTTTCTCTTTTGGAAGGCGTGCTTTCGAATTGGCCTCCGCCAAAGCGTACGCATCATCGTAAGCGTTATCCACTCTGGCAACACCTTCTTCGTCCGTTGTCACTGTCGTCGGTTGAGTTGAGTACCCAGAACTATAGCCTTGCCCGTCGAATCGAAATCCAATGTGAGTCTTCTTTACCATTACTAAGACACCGTTGGGGACTGGCTCGCCTTTTTCATCGATGACGGAAACGTCGAGACCGATACTTGGCGCTAGTTGGAACTCGATCAAACCCAAGTCACCCAACTCACCTTCGTTCAATTCATGTAGAAGGTTGTCGAAGGTGCCCGTCGGGAAGTTCTGCTTGCTTTTGCTGTTCCTAAGTTTGACATTCAAGTTCTCCGGGATTGTTTGAAATCCGGTCACTGGCCCAGTTACCTGGATGGTACCATCGACATCGGGGACTGCAAAAGTGAATTTCCCTTGCCGGTCAGTTTTTACATCCCACCGAGGGAACAGGACGCCAGCAACGTACTGCCCAGGCTTTTTTCGATTTGTCCAACGGATCCCAACTCCTTCGATTGGTTCTCCGGTTTCTTGGCTAGTGACAATTCCACGAATCGTTTTTCCGCGTGGAAATTCTATTTCCCGTTCAATGACGTCAGTGTCGTTATTGGGAGGTAGCTCGATTCGGACACCCAGAAGCGTTTCGCTTTCGACCGGTTCAATAAATGCAATTGAACCTTTGGGTTGGGGCCAGACACTTAAAACTGCGTGTGCCTTACTGAATTCTTCGGACCGGAAAAAATACAGTTGGCTGGCAAACTCACTGGAGGGATTCGTTGAGATTCGGGCAATCAGTGCGGGGTTGCTCGATTCATCGGTCGCACTAATTTCCAAACGACTACAAGGTTCAAGGGAATAAGTGAACTCGTTTTCTTTCAAAATCTGTCCGGGGTAATCTTCCGCTGAAATGTCATCCTCTTGTCGAACAAAAACGACTTCTTCTTTCCAGCCGTCCGATTTGACGGAAAGCCCAACTCGAAAATCGGTTGGCATATTGTGTATTGCAAATTTTCCATCCGCATCTGTTTTGACAGCCCAGTTCGCTCCAAATCCGGGCAAGCCGCACATGTGGTTTTTGGCGTAGCCAGGCATTTCATCTAACGATTTCAAAGGGTTTAGCCTGGGTACGAACCAACTGACTGGCGTAACAACCGCATTGGCTGCTGGCTCTCCAAGTGGCATTTCAATGGTGCCTGATATTGTACGGCCTCGTTCAAGCTGAACATCAATCGCACTGCCGTCAGGAACTGGAACTTGCAGCGGGGCGAAACCCGAAGTCACAAACAGCAACTGGTAGTTCTCTGCGACATCAATCTCGAATCGTCCAGCGAAGTCTGTTGTCACTGGCTTTCTTGTCCAAGGGTTTCCGTTATTTCTCATTGGATAATAGTACGAACCGTAAGTCAGGTAGACCTGGACATTGGATAATGGTCGCGAGGTGCCGGCGCTCGTAACTGTGCCACTAACTTTCCAAGTCGTCCCGACTTCTTTCCGCTCTGTCGGAGGGTAGTCTTGAGCGGATGAATGATTGACGGCTACCAAGAGCCAAATGAGCGAGGCCGACAAAAGAAATAAAGTCGAGTTTTCACTCGGTAAACGATTCGACAAAACTGCCATGCTTGATTCCCAAGGATGATGAGAAACGAGAGTCCAAATTAGAAAATCGAAGAGACCATTATTGTTCCGCATTTCGATCGTGGATGCAATTAGCCGTTAGATGGCGGACACGTTAGGGGTGAGCAACATTAAGATTTTGATGACGCTGCAGTCGGAGATGAAGCGATGCATCAGGAAACTCTTTCAATAGCTTTGCGGGCAATGGATCCATAGGTCTCAAAAGTCCTCACTCCACAAAAAAAGCTCGCCAACCGAAGTCGACGAGCTTTCTGTTCGAAGCTGAAACTAAACAGTTTCACCTAGTCAGCACCTAAGCGGGCCAACTCAATAAGTGATTACTCAAGATCGAAGCGATCGAGGTTCATGACTTTATCCCATGCCGCCACGAAGTCTTCAACGAACTTTTGCTTCGCGTCTTCCTGGCCGTAAACCTCGGCGATGGCTCGAAGCTGAGAGTTAGAACCGAAAACGAGATCGACCGAAGTGGCTGTCCATTTGATGTCACCCGAAGACCGGTCTCGGCCTTCGAAGAAGAATTCGCATTTGTCCGACTTCTTCCATTCGTAATTCATGTCGAGCAAATTGACGAAGAAATCATTGGATAGCGTTTCTGGCTGTTCAGTGAAGACACCCAGTTCCGCCACGCCCGAGTTCGTGTTGAGAACTCGCATGCCGCCGACCAAGACAGTCATCTCAGGGGCAGTCAGTGTCAACAAGTTGGCTCGGTCGACCAGCATTTCAGCAGCGGGGCGATCGAGTTCTTTACCAAGTGCGTTGCGGAATCCATCAGCTTTAGGCTCGAGATATCCAAACGACTCAACATCCGTTTGCTCTTGAGTCGCATCGGTACGACCCGGAGAAAACGGAACCGTCACATCACTGCCCGCCTTTTTCGCGGCAGCTTCGATGGCAGCACAACCGCCGAGGACGATCAAGTCAGCCATCGAGACTTTCTTGCCGCCTTGAGAGCCGTTGAAATCCTGTTGGACTTTTTCCAGCCCAGCCAAAACGACGGCCAGCTTGTCCGGTTGGTTAACGGCCCAGTCTTTTTGTGGGGCCAAACGCAAGCGGCCGCCATTGGCACCACCACGTTTATCCGATCCGCGGAATGTCGAAGCCGACGCCCACGCCGTCGAAACCAATTGAGAAACGGAAAGTCCGGAATCCATGATCTTCGATTTGAGATCCGCGATTTCGGCGTCGCCGATCATCTCGTAATCGGCAACAGGAATTGGGTCTTGCCACAGTTCCTGCTTCTCGGGAACGAGCGGCCCAAGGTAACGAGAAACCGGGCCCATGTCTCGGTGAGTCAACTTGAACCAGGCTTTGGCAAATGCTTCTGCGAACTGGTCGGGGTTCTCGTGGAATCGTTTCGAGATTGGGCCGTAAATCGGATCCAACTTCAACGCCATGTCCGTCGTGTACATGATCGGAGCGTGAGATTTGGATGCATCGTGAGCATCTGGAACTGATCCGGCTCCACCACCGTCCTTCGGAGTCCACAGTTGGGCTCCGGCTGGGCTTTTGGTTAATTCCCAATCATATTCGAACAAGTTGTCAAAGTAGCCGTTTGACCACTCGGTCGGAGTATTGCTCCAAGCGCCTTCGAGACCACTGGTGATCGTGTCACCACCTTTGCCAGTTCCGAATGAGTTCTTCCAGCCAAGCCCCTGCTCTTCCAGAGAAGCGCCTTCCGGTTCGGCACCGACGTACTCATCGGCATCAGCAGCTCCGTGGCCTTTTCCGAATGTGTGTCCGCCGGCGATCAGTGCGACAGTCTCTTCGTCGTTCATCGCCATGCGAGCAAACGTCTCTCGGATGTCTTTGGCTGACGCAAGCGGATCAGGGTTGCCGTTCGGGCCTTCCGGATTGACGTAGATCAAACCCATTTGCACAGCCGCGAGAGGTTTCGCCAAATCGCGATCACCCGAATAACGTTTGTCGCCCAGCCATTCGCTTTCCGGTCCCCAGAAGATATCTTCTTGTGGTTCCCAAACGTCGGCGCGGCCGCCAGCGAAGCCAGCCGTTTTGAAGCCCATGGTTTCCAAAGAGCGGTTACCGACCAAGACCATCAGGTCAGCCCAAGAAATCTTGTTGCCGTATTTTTGCTTGATTGGCCACAGC
>CAZPTT010000098.1:8708-25306 GCA_964589435.1 uncultured Pirellulaceae bacterium | reverse complement strand
CGTTGCCCATGTTCTTGATTTTGTCTTCGTACAGGTGCGACATCTCGTGCTTTTCCGCACTGGTCTGGAATCGCAGTTCGTCGACGCGGTTGATGACTTCGCGTAGGTTGTAGCCTGATTGGACGCGGTTTTTTAACTCGCTGAAGATTTCACCGATCTTGTATTCGATCGAGTTGGGAGAATCGGCGGTTTGTTTAAACTTGGAAAGGTACTTCCACAGCTTGTCGTTGACGAAGCCACCAAGGTCATCGCCAGTGAGCGCTTTGTGATGATGCAGCTCGCCGTCTTTATTCTTGGGGGTTGCCCAAGTTCCCCAACGATACTTCTTTTGGATGATCGGTTGGTAGTCCTCTCCTTTTAATTGAGAAGCCGATTCACGATCTTTCTCAAAGTCGTCGAGGTATTTAAGAAACAGGATCCATGATGTTTGCTCGACATAGTCCAGTTCGCTACCGCAGCCAGCGTCTTTGTGGAGACTGTCGTCGATGTTTTTGAAAGTCTGTTCAAACATGTAGAATCAGTGCGACAAGAAAGGTGAGGCGAGGATTCATCATAAAGAATTTAAGTGACAGTTATAGCTAAAAGTGAATTAGAAACTTCGGCGGAAATTTTCCACGAGATTTCGAAAGCCATGACTTCTACGCAAAGCTCGCTCGTGAGGATGTCAACCATCGAGCTTTTGCCAAGTCCGGGTGTTAGTCTTTCCCGACCTCAACAAACAATCCAATCCGGGAAAATCTGCTCGTGACATCGTAGAGTCTGCTGGAGTTGAACCTTGGCCAAATTTCTTCAATTCAATACGAGCGACCGTACTGACCGAACACATGGACCAGTACGGAATACGCAAAGCAGTTCAATGGGCTGGCAATTCGGTGGATGTGGCGATGAGAACCTACGCACTTGTTCGAAAAGAAGACTTTGCTGATGTCGGAGACGAAGAGCGAAGTGACACAAAAAGTGGTGCCAAATTTGATGCCAATTTTGATTATGGTGCCATGATTGGTGCCGAAATCGACAGCGATGCTTAGCAAGGAATTCATGAAACCCCACAAAAAAACGCATCCACTTGCAATGTGTCGCAAGCGGATGCGTGTTAAGTGGGCGTTGAGGGACTCGAACCCCCGACCCTCTCGGTGTAAACGAGATGCTCTAGCCAACTGAGCTAAACGCCCTTAACTCTTACCTAATTTATTGTTTCTATCGGCATTCTGTCAATCGACCTTACAGTCAATTCGTCACTAGACATAAAAAAAGGCCGGTTTGAGGGTAAACCGACCTTCTCCAAGTTCAAATTTCAATTCTGCGATCGCGGCTACTTCTTGGCTGCCGCATCGCCGTCTTCTTCTTTGGCCTCGATACCATCAACCATGCCTTCTTGGATAATCTCGGTATAAGTCATTGAAGAGACTTTCTCGAGGGCTTTTGTGAAAGCCGGGATCATCACCTTGGCTTCGTACTCCTTCTTCTCCGCACCCTTCTTCGACTTCCAGTTCTTGGTCAAATTTTGGTCAGCAAACTGCTTGTGGAACAGTTTGCCAAACAAATTGCGTTCGGTTTTCGGCTGCTTGTCGACATGACATGCGTTGCAGCTAATTTTCATCTTGGGATACTTCTTCGCCATTTCTTTTTTGAAAGCATTGTGGGCCATCGCCGGCGAGCCTGCCAACAGAATGAATCCCAACACCGTGACAAATGACAATACGTATTTTCCAAACTTCACAAGTAACTCCTTTGATCGTGATCCCGAGCAGGAATCTTCATTTTAAAATTTTAACTACGAGCTGTGCATCGTTTTCCAATAGCTTTTGAGCCAACACATACCTGAAACTTTTTTCAATCTGGAATACGCTGACTGTTACCATTCTTGCACAATCTCGCTAAATGGCAAATGAACGAATACACTCGCAATTCTTACATGCGTTTTTGTTGCTGCGATTTTTGCTACTGCGATTTTTTGTTGCTACGATTGGCACGCTGAGATTACGCATTTTCTGAAAAAGTTCGAACGTAGGCTGCCGAACACTAATCCAGAGCGAATTGACGATTGCCATCAATCGCGAAGAAATGAAACCGGTCACTTCCTTCAGTGCTTGCCAAGTTTGATCAGCACTGCCCAACGTTGCTGAGCTATCGCCAGTGACGATGAATGAACTCACTTGGGAACTCGGCCAAGATCCTTGCCAGGGAGCATCTCGAATTCAGGTTTAGCGTAGTGATGGTCAGTGAATCGAATCCAATACTTCAAAGGGTCGTCTTCTGCCGCCGAGTGACCGTCACGATCTTTGGCGACAAACAATTTGCCACAATGTTGGCACTTAGCTTTTCTGCCCAGTCGATTGATTTCGATCTCTGCTTTGCGATTGCAACTCGCGCAAACGCAAATGAAGAAAGGCAAGTTTGCCATCGCGACGTCTCCCTGATCAGACCTTGTACCGCCTGATTCTAGCCGCAGTAGTCGAACCCTCAAACAGAGAGATTTTGATCAGACAGAAGAAGTGCCAGCAGTTTCAGTCGTGCCCGAATTGGGCTCTTGTAAAACAATGCTGGTGAGTACTGGATCAGCCAGTGAGCGCTCAATTTCCATCGTCAGCTTCAAGAGATCCGCAATTGTCTCGTGATGATTGCAGCCAAGCGAATGAGAACCAAGAATCTCAATTCGCCCGAAGGAGCGGCCCTGAATAACTAAAGGGATCTGGGAAAACCATTCCTGGTTCTCACCCCGCTTAACGTCCGAACGTCTCTGAGTTGCGTGAAACGATTCGTGCATCCAAGGCGCGTTTAGGTCCAAGGTCAGTTGATTGATTCGATGCTCATCCGCAAAGTCACAGAGCAATTTCCAAATCACCTTCCAGTCTCGATTGCCTTGCACGTGCACCGAACTCTGTAGCACGTCTGGAGCATTATTGGCGGCCATGTGAAAAAACGATTTGGCAAGCGAGGTGGCTTTTCTGGAAACCAACTGATACTCGGCGACACCAAAAATCTTACAAGCAATCATGACAACTAGCACCAGGCCAATTGAAACCAAGGCGTATTCACTTTGGTGGTAGAGCAAGGACAGCACGGCACCGGCCGCCGTGGTTGTGCACAGCAAAGCTACCCACAGTAGACTGATTCGCGGGCTGTAGCCACGTTTCATCAACGAGTGATGTAAGTGACCTCGATCAACAGCAAAAATACTGCGTCCGGTCAAGCGGCGTCTAATAATCGCGGCAGCCGTGTCGATGAAGGGGATCGCCAGCAGAGCGACCGGGGCAAAAAACGCGTACAAAGAGTTCTGTTTAAACATGCATCGAATGGCCAATGCGCTGAGCACAAAGCCAATAAGCATACTGCCCGAGTCGCCCAGGTAGGCTTTGGCGGGAGGGAAGTTGAATCTCAAAAATCCTAACAGCGCACCAGCAACGGCGACGGCGACAACGGCATCAACAATCCGGCCTAGCGAGAGTGACATCAGGCAAATCGCCAGACTCATCACGATACCAATGGTCGATGCAATTCCATCCGCTCCATCAAGCAAGTTCACCGAGTTGGTCGCGGCAATGACCCAGGCGTAAATCACCAAGACAGAAAAAATACCAAACTGGATTTTCATCCCGGCGACGTTGACAAAATCGAACTTGAATCCAAATGCAATCAGCACAGTGACGGCAAGGAACTGCCCCATCAGTTTTTGACGGCCACGAATTCCGATTCGATCATCAAGCAACCCAACAACCAGTAGCAGCGACGACCCGGCAAGGAGTCCGACCAGTTCATACCAGTCGGCTGGGCGTAGCTGAACATTTGCGGCCATCCAATCGATTGGAATCAGTTTCGAGATTGCTCCGGTGAGTGACTCAAACCACTCTCCGTATACATTGCCAACGTAGAACGAAACGGCAATTGAAAGTGTGGCGGCAAAAAACAAAGCCAAACCGCCGACCATAGGGATCGCGCTTTTATGCAGCTTTCGATTATTGTCCGGATGATCAACCAGTCCAACTCGCCGCGCGATTCGATCCAGTATTGGAACGATGGCCAGGGCGACCAGCAGCGCAAATAGGAAGGCAAAAACTGTAACGATCATTTGTTAACTCAATTCAAAGATACTCGGTAGGCGTTTGTTGCAATGCGGGCTAGTTGCGCTCCCCCGATGCTTCTTGGTTCTTGATCTCTTCATTGATCTGTTTGACCAATCTAGTATAAGCGGGATTTTTGTCGTTTAGACGCATCAACTTAACCGCTTCTTCCTTGGCTTTTTTAAGGTCTCCCATCTCGAAAATCCAGCGTGCGACGCGATACTGGCTAAAATCGTCCATCGGATTGTTTTTTAGCGCCGCCATGAGAGATTCGATCGCACCTTTCGTGTCTCCGAGTGCATAGCGAATGTTTGCTTGCAGGATGACTTCTTTAGCGTAAAGCGGGATCTCTTCGCCAAGCAAATTGCTGGCTTTTTCCAAAACAGTTTTCTGAACTTCAGGATCTTCCTTCAACCTTTCGTTGGCGAATCGAAAAAGCATGGCCGGATCGTCGGGCAAAATGGAATCTGCAATTTCCTGGTTGGGGATGATTTCCATTTTCCGCCCAGAATTGCCCATGACTAAGTCCATAATTTTCTTAAATCTGAGCGGTTCGATCTGCAGAATTTTTTGAAAGTGAGACAGGGATCCTTTCGGGTGACTACTTTGCAAATAGTAAACGCCAACAATCTCTCGATAGTCTGTGTTGTTGGGCGCTAATTCGATTGCTCGCTCCATGTCACCACTGCCAGCACCTTCGCCAAAGACACCTGCGATCTGCCCCAATCGTAGATGCACGACCGGTTGCAAAGGGGAAATGGTACGGCTGTAGTCAAGGTATCGAACTGCCCATGGCAAATTATCGGTGATGAATTCACTACCCAAAAATTCTCTTGACTGAAATGATGAAACGTCTTGTTTGAGGTAGAACGCATTCTCCTGAATCCATTGCAGTGTTGTCATCGCCCAGATGCTTGAGTCGTACTCTGCTTTTTCCTCTTCATTGAGCAGCGCCACTGCGTCTTGATAGGCCACCTTTGATCTTTCGTCTCGCAGGAACTCGAGACGAGTTCGATGAATCCAAAGTTCCGCTATGTAGTTTAGTGACTTAACTGTTGGGCACTGCAGAACCAACGGCGTAAATTCCTCAATATGAGCGACGGTTGCTTCAAGATTAAAATTCTCGTAATCGAGATTGACCGTTTGCGTTTGCATGTATCGATCCATACGGGCTTTGCGAAACAAGTCCAAACCAACCAAGGTCAGCCCGGCGAACAAAATCAAGAGGCCAAATTGAATCGCGAGGTTGGGCGCTTCAAACTTAAGCCACGTCGTTTTCTTCAGCCGTCGCCCCAACGCGTGTGCATGATGTCCCAAAAATCCGACCAAGACGGACATCAAGAAAAAATTTGCCGGAACATACATCCCAAAATCGAACAGGGAAGCGGTTGCTTGAGAGCTCAACAGAAAGACTCCGAACGTTCCGATCCCAATGGAGGTTGCAGATTGGCCTCTGGTAAGCAGCACAATTGCGTAGTGAGCTGCCAGTAGCCAGGCCAGCAAAAACAGAATGAGCCCCGGCCAACCCGCCTCAACAATCGCTTGGAAAAATTGGTTCTCCGCGTACTCGAATAATCCAGTCTCGCGTCCGGTCGAATACAGCCGATGAACGTTGCGATACGTCCCCATGCCCGACCCCAAAACTCCCATGTCCTCGACCGCTGGCCAAGTATCAGTCCAATGCTGAATCCTTGAATCGAGCGTCGAAACCGTTGACATATCGACTTGGTCGAATCGTTCGATGACTTTTTCACCAAACCCAATCCAAACGGAAAGCGCCAACACTAATCCCACCAAAGGCAAAAGGACGAGCGCGCTGTTTTTTGGTTTGCGTACCATTCCGTAAACAATGATCGTGATAATGCCACCGATCAAAAGGGCGACCACTCCACCACGCGACACGCACCCCATCACGCCGCTACTAATCAACACAACTGAAAGCAATACGGCAATTTTAGTGGCGGTCAATTCAGCGACGAAATACATAATCTGAAAATACATTTGCCGCCAAAAAGGCATCTCTTTGCTGACCATCAGGGCAGGGCCCTTCGTCTTTCGCTTGGCCATCACGATCGGAATCAGGCCCACGCTACACGCCAAGCACATCAGTAAAAAACCGGCACCGTTATTCTTATTGATGAATGGCCCAAACGGGTTACCACGAATGATATCGAAAATCCAAAATATTTTTTCATTGCCCGTCAGCCGCTGAACAATTCCCAAGAACGCCAATAACATTCCATTGGCAGTACAGATGCCCAGCAACAAAACGATGTCGCGGGATTTGCGAAAATAGCGACTGCCTAACAACAAACCAGCCAGCGCCATCACCAGATGACCGACTTGGGCCCAAGTGCCTTCACGATTCAGTGTCACTCGAATCGCGGGCTCTTCTTCACCAGAATAGTTTTGGTAAATCTCGACCTGTCGGCCAACGAATGAACTCGCCAATCCGTCCGGCAATGCCAGAAGTTGAATGAGGCCAATTACTATCCCGCCGAACACCAGAATGGCAATATACGGAATGACTTGGCGATCCCTGGTGTTCATGGCCGTTTCGAACCACCAAAAACCAAGCCCGACTAGCAGCGTCAATGCGATCCACTGCTGAGCCCAAGTGTGGACACTGGCAAACGCCCATGGGGCAAGAATCAAAGCAACAATCAAAGACCATCGGGCAGGAATCGCGAACGTCTCGGAGACAGAGCGCTTGGGGCGCGCTTTGTCCTGCTCACGCTTCTCCATCGTCCCCTTAAGGGTCATGTTTTCTGGCTGATTCATGTTGGGTCAACAATCATGCTTGGCTGCGTTGTCGGAAAAGAATCCAAGTTGAGAATTGGAGCGTTTGTTGACAACCAGTTATATCGATCAATTTGCCTTTGAATAGGACAACGTTTTTAAAATCGCTTGCCTGTTTGGCGGCGGCCATCGGGATGGGCAAACGATTGCGCGATGACTTCCAAACGAGCCAAATAAAGCCTCAGCTCAAACGCTTCTAATTTCAAACGCTTCTAATTTCAAACGCTTCTAATTTCAAACGCTTCTAATTCCATCTCTCCATCGTTTGTTACGAATCATAGTTTCGACGAGCCAACGAGTTGGTGTATAGCACGACGATTACGCCCGCCGCGATCATACTCCAAGGCATCCAATCTTTCGTATGCAAAATCTTATCAGGTTTGATTGTGACTGGACTAACGGGTGCAGCCTGCAAGGGAAGAGATGTGTCCAGCGACGTTCCATAGCCTGAAAGACTGAACGGTTGACCTCCCTGCACATTATTTCTAACAGCGGCGTTGGGCATGTATCCCTGCTGTCTGAACGAGCCCGCAGCAACCTGTGTCGGCATTCCCGACCCCTGGCGCAGGTACGACTGATTGTTGTTGTAAGTATCCGAAAACCGAGACGGCCCGTACTGAGACCAGCCACTTGGACTTCCGCCGTAACCGACTTGATTATTGATACGCTGAGGTGGAGCTACATTCGCGATTGTCGGTCGATTGACTGTTCCGACTGCAACTTGCGGGACGGCAGATGGAGCTTGAACTTGCGAGCTGTTCCCCATGGCCTTGGTCAAGAAACCTGGGATCCGTGCTTCAGGCGATACGAAAAAACGTCCAACCACCATGCATTCAAGGCCTCCGATGATCAGGATAATTCCAACCGCTAAGAATAATGAGCGCCACATCTTGATAATTCCAATTAGAGAACTTCAAACGCGATCCTTCGCAAAAAAACTAATTCCTCATTATCTAAAATCGCCAGTTAACACTCGGCAATGCACACTTTTTTTGATTTCATCCCACGAATAGTGAATTTCAAAAGCCGGAATTTCCGACAAGTCCGCAGATCAAAAATACCGGATTTAGGAAAGATGTTGAATTTTCGAACTCAAGTGGCCGTATTAGCTATTTTGGCGATTCGACGGCGTTGCCCACCCCTCAGCGTTGCCCACCCCTCAGCGTCGCCACCCCTCAGCCCTGACCAAAACAATGTGTCTGCCACAATCAATGCTTGTTTGGTAAGCCCGCACGATGTTGTAGTCTGGGAAAAAGTCTGAATTGATAGCAGTGGCAAGAACAGGTACCGTTGGCTGTGAAAGCGGGCAAATGCTTGGAGAAAAATTCCACTCAATTGGATGGAAACTTCAACAATTTTGGAGAAGCTAAGATGATTCTGGTTTCTTCAGGATTGAACATTTGACCACTTCGACTTACTATTCGTTCACACTTCCGAACCAAAATTTATGAGAACGGCTCTCGCCCCAACCTCATTTGCCTACTTTTCGATCATTTTTTGATCTCTTCATTCGGAACAAAACAAGGACAACCCAAACAATATGTCTACGTTCCAAGAATCAGCGATGCCCAAAAACCAACCTTCGTCAATTGACGAACCTTCGAAACCGCATGTTTTGATTGTTGATGACGATCCAGAGATTATTGAGTCGATTCGATACGCGTTGACTGAAAAAGGATTCGCCGTTTCAGTTGCGAGAGATGGCAATCAAGGCGTCGCCTATGCGGAAACAAAAGCTCCAGATTTGGTCATTCTCGACATGATGATGCCCCGCCGAAGTGGGTTCTTGGTTCTTGAGCGACTGCGCCAGACGACTGAGATTCCAGTTCCAGTAATCATGATCACCGCCAACGAGGGATCGCGTCATCGTGAATATGCTGAGATGCTGGGAGTAAGCGACTATATTGGAAAACCATTCACGATGGATCGTCTGTTGAACAGTGTTTCCAATCTGCTCGGAATCAAACAGTAACGAAGAGCACATATGACCTCTACGATAGGTGATCTTGGCTTCAGCCTCGATCAGATTACCCCCGGTGAAGGTTGGCACTGCAGCCACTTTTTCTATTCCTTTGATCGCCAAACGCTTGCTAGTGGAATCGCAACGTCGGATGCTGCCGATTCATTTTGCCAGATTCTCGATGCGAGCAGTGACAAGACGCCAAACCGCCTGCAAGTTGGCGTCGTCTCCGGTCACAAAGCAGATTTCTCTTTGATGATGATGGATCCCGATCCCATCAAAATTGAATCCGTTCACCAAAGATTAATGGCCAGTCCGTTAGGCGTTGCACTCAAGCCGACCTACTCGTATGTCTCGATTACAGAGGTTTCCGAGTACGCCCTCACGGTTGAACAGTACGGCGAGCGCCTTAAGGGGCAGGGGGAGGATCCCAGCAGTTCGGCTTTCGAAACAAAACTGAATGTCTACGCCAAGCGGCTGATCAAGATGAACTACCAACGGCTGACTCCGGACTTTCCAGACTGGCCCGTCAGTTGCTTTTACCCCATGAACAAATGGCGGTATCCAGGTGCGAACTGGTTCATGCTCTCCAAATCCGAGCGACACAAATTAATGTCAGAACACGCACGCAGCGGGATCAAATTCGCTGGGAAAGTTTCCCAACTGATCTCCGTGGGCATCGGACTCGATGACTGGGAATGGGGCGTGACGTTATGGGGTTCGAACCCCATGCACCTGAAGCAAATCGTCTACGACATGAGATTCGACGAAGCCAGTGCAAAGTATGCTGAATTTGGTGCGTTTTATACCAGCTATATTACGACGCCCGCAAAAATTTTAAAAACTTGCGCGGTCATCGCTTGAGCTTCCAACAATTGCGTTTTTAACGCGTCAACTTCGATCGACTGTTTGATTATCGCGCTCTCAATCACTGAGCGATTGCAACCCCACAAACGACTTGAGGTTTACCCGAAACCGAATTCACGGTCTCGATCGCTGAAAATCAAGCCAACATCCTATTTACCGATGTCACGCGTTTCTGATGGCCCAAGCCGGCTGGCCTTTTCGTTTTCGCGCTTAATCGCGTCGTAGACTTCCTGCCGATGAACGGGAATTTCTTGCGGTGCATCAATCCCTAAGCGGACTTTATCACCTCGAATGTCGACGATCGTGATCATCACGTTATCGCCGATCATGATACTTTCGTCTCGGTGTCGCGACAAAACCAGCATGGCTGGCTCCTTCAAATAAAATTTTGACTGCCTAACTATGTTGTGAGTTTTGGAATCCGATTTCCAATTTCTTTGACTCCCAACAAACACTACGGGCAATCCCTTGCCGCGAATATCTATTCGCCCCTGCAGCTAAGACTCATCTAAGAATCAAACGAAGAATCATGAGTAGTGAATCAAACACCCGACCAAGTCGTGAATTAAACCCCCGACTGTTTTGCTTCGCTAGCAAACAGTAGCTTTCGTTTTATCGACCAGCTCGGTAGAGACCCGTAGAAAAATTTTCGACAGTCCCTTCGTAGCGGTGATAACGATACGAATACGAAACCGCGAAGAGGACGCGACAATTATTACGGCTGGCCAAAAGATGCTGGCTGATAGACTAGCTTGAGTAGCCGTCACATTCGCGAATCGCGTACGAAATGCCGCTTGGATTTCGTTTTGGATAACGATGAGGTAGCTTGGCTGCCAGTGATGGTACCCGACGGTACGTTTGCCAAGTCAGTTTTGGGTGGCAAAGTTCGTCAAGAGAGTTTACACCCCGCGTCGCTTCTCTGCTATTAAAAAACTACGCACTACGACGCAAGTTCATTGGCAAAGAAGTCAATTCATACTGCAGCGGTTGCGGGTCAACAGTTACGACTTGGCAACCGATTCGTCGATCAAGATTGATCACCAAAGGTGCTCGCAGATTTAACGTCAAAGCTTCTTCATCACGGCTAACCACACCCAAAACGTAGGCTTGCTCGACAGACGATAATTGCAAAGTGTCGACATCACTTGGCTCAAGCCTTACCTGGTAGTCGCTAACGAAACGGCGTGGTGAGACCACCGGCATCGCGATGTCCGCATGTTGCATACTCTGCAGCCAAGCAACCGAAGAATTCTCGGCGTCCGCCAATAAAACCCAGTGTCGGCAGTCTTCAAAACCCAGCAATCCATTACGGAAAAACAGAATGTCATCAGGTTCGATCTCAATCGAGGCGAATCGAGTTGTGTGAATCTTCATTTCAAACCTATCCTTGACGTCTTATTTCCGGTCGAGTGTCGACTTTTCTACGTGATTGCATTCCGAGATTCCAAGTCTTTCGATTACATCGGCTTGACTTCTGAGTATCTCCACAATAATTAATCGGATTCTCGCAAATCCTCCGATTAAATGGCTTCGGTCGCCCTAAACCCCTCTGACGCCGAATTCTCCTTTTACTTTTGCACGTCCGCATTATTAGCAGCCAATGAAACAACAGCAGCAGGCAGCCCAAACTCACGCCTGCAAACCGCACAATATTTGATCGCAAGAACTGATTCTGCGTGAAAAGAGGTTCGCCTCGACATGCTCCCAAGCATTCGTATACGATGTCTGAGAGGCGGGTATTTACGCAATTTGAGATAAGAGCCCCGAATCCACCGACCTTTTGGGTACCCAATGCTAGCGACTCAATTCATTTCGAAACTAGAACATCGCCGTGCTTCTTTACGATTGTTGAGAGCAGTCATTTTATGGCTGGGCCCAAAGCTGTGGCCAGTCACGTCAATTCTGATTGGAATCCTGATTGTTGCCCCAGGCGTTGCCGATGAACGGCGAGCCAAAACTCCAGAAGACATCGAATCCCAGATCAAGCGGTTGATTCAGAATCTAGACAGCCCAAGCTTTGCCGTTCGCGAAGCGGCATCAATGAAGTTATCGAAAGCCGGCAGCCGAGCCTTAAGGCCGTTGGCCATCAACGTTCTGCACGGCTCCCCAGAAGCCACTTGGCGAACCCAAAAAGCGATTGAGTCGATTGCTGTTCGAGGTAATGAAGATGGTTTTTACAAATCCATCAGCCTGTTAAAAACACTCTATTTTGATTTTGAAATCGCGCAACTCCAATCGCAATGGACGCTACAACAGAAGTACAACGTCATCAAGCGAATGCGCGAACTCAACGCGATTGTCGTCGATCCTGGTGAAAACCGATTAGCGTCCAACACTGATCTGAGGCAGCAGCTTCTGTTTGGAAACAACATTCGGGTCATCGATCCGTTCGCCAATCCCGGCTTTGTTGTTTCTGGCTCCGGTGCATTGCGACTGGCCCCCAACGTTCGTCGCCCAGCCGTCCGCCGAAAAAATCTTGATGAAAAGACAACGATCCAGCAAATCGACAAGATCCTGGTTAGCGACGTCAAGAAGAACCGCGAGTTTGCGATCGGAAAACCAACCCCGGCCAAACTCCCCAACACCATCAACTCAAAAGAAAAAATAGCCAACGTCGCTAACGATTTGGAACGACAAATTCTAATGCAGCGAGCAATCATGGCTCGTCCCAATCAAAGCTCTGTCAATTCAGCCAATGGAATTTCTGTACGCTTTACGAGCCGATGGCAAGGCTCATCGCAAGACATCACCGCTCTGCAATCGCTGCCGGGTCTTTCTCGCATTGAACTAGAAGAGTTCAACCCGGGTAAGGATCAACTGACGGAATTGGCTAAAGTCGAAAGCATCAACGGAATTTCAATCATCGGTTCCCAGGTTCGAAATCGGGAACTGACATTCCTGAAATCGTTTCCTAAATTGCGAGACATCGACTTCGAAAATCGCACTATCGACGCGGACACGTTAACAAAAATTGCCAATCTTCCCTCGCTTGGAAACATCACATTTCGGAAGTGCGAAATCGAAAACGGTGCGCTGAAAGAGCTAGCCAAGTTCAAAGGACTTCGCTCGCTGTTTTTTAATGAAATGCAGATCGGTGCAGAGATTTTTGAATCGCTCGAGGAACTGAAAAATTTGAACTATGTGAATTTGTCAATTTGCAAGTTCGAAACCGTTTCATTTCAAAAACTGGTTCGAGTGAGGCCAAGCCTTCAAATTGTGTTCACGCCACAGGCTTTTCTTGGCGTTCGCGGCCCTATTGATTTGTCCGATCGGCAAGGCTGCCAGATTTCATCCGTCATTGCAGGCTCAGGAGCAGAGCAGGGCGGTATGGAAATTGGAGATATCATTCAAGAAGTGAATGGGCAAATCATTCAACGATTCGAAGACTTACGCCTGCACATTGCCCAACACAAAGAAGGCGAAACTCTGAATGTCATCGTTTTGCGAGGTAGCGAAAAGGTCGATTTGAAAATTGTGCTGACCCGCTACGATGAAAATCTGCGCAACTAGCATTCCCACTCCTTGGGACTTTAAGCATCGCCGAACTCCTGTAACGCGGCTAACTTGCAAACGCCAGCCAATAAAAAACGCAGCCTGTGATGGCAGTCATCAACATGGAGGCGACGGCGATCCATCCCCAAAACCGATGCGAACGACTGTGGTCATTTGGCACGGCGTCCGGAGCAAACTTTCGTAACGCCTTAACGACGACGAAAATCCAAATGAACGGTGTTGGAATCGCAAACGCCAGGTGGATCCAGAGCCAGCGATCAACCATTCCACTTTCGTAGAAACGGGATGGCTCAGCTAATTTGCGCCAGTCTGTTATAAAGCGGACATCGATTTCGAATACGACAACTGCTACCGCCAAGAATACCGCCAACCAAATCTGAAGGCGGCGATGAACTCGATACTGTTTCCGAAAGCGAACCAAGCAGACACTAATGATCATCGCCGCGCTGATCAGAAACATTCCAATAAAAATGGCATCAAGAACAATTGATCCACGAGTTGGCAAAAAACCGTTGGCGACGAGAAACACGAGAACTGCCTGCTAGTCAAAATAAAATAGGTTTGAAATTTGTTTGTGGTTCGACTGGTCACCAAACATACGCGGTGTCGAACTCTATTTTAGCGCAAATCTGCGTTACGAATACCGGACGCGAAACTTCCGACGGCTTCTGGTCGAAGCCCCGTCATCAGACTCGCGCGGCTACCACCGCAAACAGGAAACTGACAGTGCGCGTTCTGAAAAACGGTGCTGTGCGAGGCAAGCCGATCGATCGAGGGAGTGATCGCGAACTTGACCGGCCACTTCATCAGTATCAAAGCATTGAATTTTGAGTGTGGCGGCGGCAAGAACTCAGCCCAAGCCTAATCGGAAATTTGGACGGAATTCTACTTCTTCTTGTCGCCTTGTTTGGAGTTTTTCTCTTTGACACGCTCAAGTCGCCGATCCAGTTGCTTTCGGCCTTTCTCACGTAAGTCTCCGACCTCTTTCTCCATCGCCAGCAGGTTTTCTAACATCGCTTCTGCCAATTCTGGTTTGGATTCCACAAGCGATTCCTGCTCACCTTCGTCGGCATCCAAGTCAAACAGTTCCACCAGATCCTCATCCAGCCATTTGATCAGTTTGAACTTTCCATCGATGTAAGAAATTGCGCGGGTGTCGCCGGTGCTATCAGGACGGGCCGTCCACTTGTACCAAAACATTGGATCGCGTTGATGCGATTTGCCCGCTAACGCTTTTTCATAGCTTCGTCCATCGACATGTTGCTCAGGCCGCAAAGAGGCTCCGGCCATTTCAAGCATCGTTGGATAGTGATCGGTTCCGGTGACTTGAACTTCCGATACAGTATTTGGCGCGACATGACCGGGCCATTTCACAATCAACGGCACACGTGTGCCACCTTCGAAAATTGAACCCTTGCCTTGGCGAAGCGGCGAGTTAGAGGTTGCCAGCGCTCGTTTGTTGCCTAGCCCGCGAGTGGAAAGCCCACCGTGATCGGAAGTTAGGATGACGACGGTTTCCCTTTCGATATCATTATCTCGCAGCGCTTTCATAATTCGGCCGAGGCTATCATCTGTTCGCTCAACCATCGCAGCATAAGTCGGATTGTTCTGGATCGTCTTGACCGTCCCTTCCCGATCGGTGATCAAGTCCGAGTCAACTTTCTTACCACCGACTTCAATGCCCGCTTTGCGAAGCTTCTTTTGATATTTTTTCTTAACATCCTCGGGGGCTTCCAATGGCGTATGGACTGCGTAGTGAGCCATCACCATAAGAAACGGCCCATCCTTGTGCTTACCGATATACTCGACCGCCTTGTCAGTCAGCCGATCCGTCAAGTAATCGCCTTCCTTGCCATCAACCGGGTTCACGACTGACAACCCTTTTTCCGACGGAAACGGGAACCAGTAGCTGCCCGTTGCACCGGCAGATCCTGCATGGATGACTGTGTCAAACCCCTGATCGCCAGGACCACCGCCATCTTTGCCCAAGTGCCACTTGCCGATGTAACAAGTTCGGTAGCCATGCTCCTGAAGCGCTTCACCGAATGTAACTTCGCTCAAAGGCAAATGATGTTTGTGGTCGCTTTTTCTTCCGGCGGCAGATTCGATTCGGCAAGGATATTTACCCGACAGCAAGCCTTGCCGTGACGGCACGCACCTTGAGTACGCCGCATACGCGCGCGTGAATCGCATACCTTCGGCGGCCAACCGATCCATCTGCAGCGTTTCGTAAAGAGAACTTCCATAGCATGACAGATCTTTCTGCCCAAAATCATCGACGAAGAACAAAACGATATTGGGTTTGTGCGTTGCCTGTGTCGGTCGCAACAACTTAAATTCGGCATTTTGATCAGCATCAGCCCAAGCAATGCTACCCAAGATTAAGCTGAACGCGGCGATACTGGCCACAGTCGAAGGCAAAAATCTTCTTTGCACTTTGATTTTCCTATCTACAAAAAAAGCATGGCGTTAAGACCATACTTAATTTAGCTGTTCGGTTGCGAAATAATAGAGAATCATGCCTCTTTCGCCCGCGAAATCTAGCCATACGCGAAATACCATTTCCGAACATCAACCCAACCGTTTTACCCAGTTCGAATTACGTCTAGTGCTTAAGTGTAAATCAAGAGCTGGCCTGGATTTTTGCGTTTTGCGCAATCTGCGGCTACGCGTTGTCGGTGGTCATTTTCTTCTGGCCGGTCTATCGACTTCAAGCCATCATGCTGTTTGGGCTTGCCTATTTCAGTTGGCGGTTCGCCTTGAATCTCGAACCGTTTCGAGCTTCCTTGACGTCACGTCGTTTGCAGCGAGAAGTCAACGAAGGCCTACAGCGAGAAAACGACTTGCTCGTCCAGCGGCAGGCCGAGCTGGCCGCTTTGAATACCAAGAACGAGCAGACAACAAAAGAACTCCGGCTGGTCAATCAAAACTTGGACGAATTTGTTTATGCAGCCTCTCATGATTTAAAAGCACCACTGCGAGCGATTGACAACCTCTCCCAATTCATCATGGATGATGCGAAAGACGATCTATCCGAACAGGGCACGCAAGATCTCGCCGAGTTGCAAGGTCGAGTTTTGCGAATGGAAAGGCTTCTTGATGGCCTGCTGGAATATTCTCGCAGCCAGAACTCTGAGTTCGCACCTGAAGAAATGGACGTTGCCGAGGTTGTGCAAGACGCCGTTGGTGTTTTGGATGTTCCCAAGAACTTCAATGTCGACGTCGCGATTGCCGACATTCGAATCCATTCGCAACGACCGCCTTTTGAACAGGTCGGTAGAAAATTCCAACGAGGCGTTAGCGATCAATTCCGTCGTGCATGTTTGAATTTCACGGAACAACTTTTTGATTGAACAAACTGAAGCCGTGTCTTCCCAAACATCTTCCCAAACATCTTC
>CAZPTT010000098.1:5815-8608 GCA_964589435.1 uncultured Pirellulaceae bacterium | reverse complement strand
TCTTCTCACAACTTCCGAAACTCAACACCTCAACTCACCCCACCTTTCTTGCAGCCAAACATTGACGGAGCCGGCATGCTTACAGTGAAACATAAAATCTTGGTCGTCGACGACAATGAAGTTAACCGTCTGATCTGCTCCGAATTGCTGGAAGATTCCTATCAGGTTGAACACGCGGTCGATGGTGAGCAAGCAATTGAAAAGGCGACTGAGTTTAACCCGGATCTAGTGCTGCTGGATGTGATGATGCCGGGTATTGATGGGCTGGAGGTTTGCCGCCGCTTGAGAAAATCGTCCCGGCCATGGGTCAAAATTATTCTGGTTTCTGCCAAAGTACAAACAGCGGATCGGATCGCGGGCTATGAAGCCGGAGCAGATGACTACATCGGGAAACCATTCGCTGAAGACGAGCTATTGGCGAAAGTTCGAATTCACATGAAACTCAAACGGACGGAAGAAGTCGATGAACTAAAGTACAACGTGTTGCGCGCCATGCAACACGGCAATCGAACGCCGATCACCAAAATACTTTGTCGATCAGAAATGCTTGTCGATCGGCAAAACGAATTGAGCGAAGAATCCTATCGGGATGCTCAACTAATTTTAAAGGCGACCCGGGGCCTGCACCAATGGTTGAATTCGGCTCATTTGTTGATCCAGCTAAAATCGCAGATGGCAGAAATCGAAGAAGAAGTTTTCGAGGTTGAGTCCTTTCTCGAAAAATTCATCATGCATGAATCAAGAAGAGATCCGCGTTTTGAAGATCAAGTTGAATTGCGTTTGACGTCCAGTCATTTGTTTCTTGGCGATATAGAATTATTGGAATCAATGCTCAAGTGTGTACTTCTTGATTCAATGGGCAGGGTGGATGACGCAGGAATAATAACCGTGGCAATCAATTCAGGTTTAGAAAGTCAGTTCCAGATTAGCATTGTCTACCCAAGCCAACCGATGTCTGCTGCTCAAATTCAGGCAGCGTTTGAACCGTTTGGAACACCTGACGAAATCCTGTTCAATCGTGGCGACGGAATGGCACTTGCCATCTCCCAAGAAATTGCGGCTTTGCATAATGGGATTGTTCGCATGACGGCAGAAAAGGGCACTACGAACATTGAACTTACGCTTCCTCGCCATCAAATGAAACCGTCGGGAACGCAATTATCCAGCCACTAGGAACATTCGATACGGCAACCTGCGTTCGCCCAGTACTGCCGAACAACGTTTGGGGCATTTCGAAACTCAGCGACAAGCTCAACAAAACTGATCAAAGCTCCTGATTCGATTCGCGACGACAATTCACAGATTGAATTTGCGCAGACCGAATTTTTGCAGACCTTATTTTCGCAAACTGAATTTTTGCAGACCTCAATTACGAATCCCATCAAGCTCGCTTTTCCTGCCTTTCCACAGCTTGATCGTCGTGACGCATGTTGGTGTCGTTAAAACCGAGCCCATTCATGTTGAGCCCTCCCGCGATTTGCGCAAAACTGAATTTGGAATAACCGCCAAAGTTATTGCTGGATGTTTCGTTAGGAAACTGTAATTTAATATCTTCCGCAGAATTTAATTTCGCAAGTGTGATCGGGCTGATCGTTTCAGCCGACTTTTGCATTTGATCCAGTTGTTGGATCAACGGCTTCAAACAAGATCGTTCTTTGATCCGACGAAAGCGATCAGCAGCGACTTGCCAAAATGGCGTGTCGTAAATTGATCCTGACGCATAGTGCCAAGCGATAAAAACCGAAATCTTCAATAGCGTGTCTTCATGCAGCCGATTGATTCGCTCGATGACCAATGAACCTGGCGTTCCTCGACTCACCTGATCACGCCAATGAGAGAGAAGGTGCAGTTGCAACACCACAACACCAATAGCGGTTGCTTCGAGAGGCTCAAGAAACGAGGCACAGTTACCGATGTGAAAGACGCGTCCTTGAAAAATGTCTCGGCGCCCAAAATTTGGAAATGTTAACGGACGAAAATTTCGATACGTTGTGACATTCTGCTTACTGAGAAATCGATGAAAGTCCTCACTGGCTTCGTCTTGGGAAGTCAGCTCAGAATTGTAAACGTAGCCAAAAGATGTTTCCTTAGCTAACGGAATACAGAAGACCCACCCTAGTTTGCGAGCAACAGCCCTCGTGATTGTAGATTTGAATGTCGAAGGCGTTTTTGTCACCAAGGCACTGTTGGTCGTCACCCAGTCGAAGCTGCAGAAATCGACGCTACGAGAATCGAAACCTTGAATATCGTCGCTTAACTCACGCGGAAAACCGCGGGCATCGATTACAAGCTCGGCTTCGATTCGTTGACCTTTTGTCGTCAACACAACGGCGCAACTTTCTTCCATCTGCAAACTTTGCACCGAGTCGTCAATTCTCGAGAAATCGCTCTTCGCCGCCAACAACACCGGAAGTTTCGTGGCCGAAAAATGAACTGCATGTAATGAACGTGGCAAAAACTCGTGTTCGAACTCACGTCCGCTTCGTCCCCAACCTTCGAAACTGATACCACGCTTGCATGTAGCTTGGCAATGAGTGACCAGATCATCAAACGAGATGCCGACCGTATCCAACCATCGGATAAAGTCAGGCGTTGTTCCTTCTCCAACTCCAATCGTGGGTCGCTGACTGTCAAAAACATGGAGCAGTTCAACGTCCGGCCAATGTTTAGAAACATGAGCCAACGCCATGTGCCCCGCCGTGCCTCCGCCAACAATTACAACACGCATTGAATGCCTTTCGCACGAGTCTTTCGCAAGTGTCTTTTGTGATTGTCTTTTGTGATTGTCTTTTG
>CAZPTT010000098.1:0-5715 GCA_964589435.1 uncultured Pirellulaceae bacterium | reverse complement strand
TGTCTTTTGTGATTGTCTTTTGTGATTGTCTTTTGCAAATGTCCTTCGCGGATGCGAATTCATCCAACGAGCGAAACTATGAAGAGAAGGTTTAATCCGTCTTGACTGGGCTCGATCTGCCCTGCCTACTCGCCAACGTAGCAAAACGAGCCGTGCTGAAAATCACAAGTCGAGTGACGAATGGATAAAATTGGAACATTCGAGAAGATGAGATCAGAAAATTCGCAGAACCTGCCATTGCTCGCAAGATTGATCTCTTCATCCAAGTCTTCTTTTGCTGGTAAAGTTAGTGCGGAATCTAAAAACGATTTGGGAAGATCCGCCAACAACCGGACAAACTTGTGAACACAGCTTCAAAAAAACGTGCCTACTTCGCTACCGTGCCGCCACAGGAAATCTTACCGATCGTCGATGGTGAGTATGAATCGTCGGTCAAAGGACTGTTCGTGATCGGTGACGTGACCGGGTTACCGCTGGTTAAAGTCGCCGCAAATCAAGGTCGCGAAGTCATTGAACGGATGGAGAAAGGCGGCTTACTCAAAACGTCGGAAGACCAGGAAGGGCTTGACCTCGTCATCGTTGGTGGCGGGCCGGCCGGTATTTCAGCAGCGATTGAATGTGAGAAACGCCACCTCAAATACGTGCTGTTAGAGAGAACTTCGCTGGCCAATACCGTACGAACTTTTCCATCAGGAAAAAAGTTTACGCCGAACCGCAGACAATCAAGAACATTAGTGACCTGGATGTTAATCGGGACCTGGATCGAGATGACTTTCTTCAGATCATTGAAGAAACGGTTGCCGAGCGGAAACTGAATTACAAAGAAGGCGTTGAAGTCAGTCGAATTCAGAAGATCCAAGAACGCGAGTTTGAAGTTCACACCAAAAACGGCAAAGTCTTTCCGACACGGCACGTTTTGATCGCGATCGGCCGCCAAGGGCGGCCCCGAAAACTGAAGATCGAAGGTTGTGATGACTGCAAAAAGGTGACGTACCGCCTGCACACACGCGAGGACTACAACGACGAAGACGTGTTAGTCGTCGGTGGAGGTAACTCGGCGATCGAAGCTGCTTTGATGCTCAAAGATCATAATCGCGTGTCGATCTCTTATCGCGGCGATGACTTCTTTCGCGCAAAAGATGAGAACCGACGACTGCTAGACGAAGCGATTGCCATCGGTGAAATCACGCCTTTGATGAAAAGTAATATCGTTCGCAGTCGTGAAGACGAAGTCGATATTGAAGTTGATGGTGTCGAGAAATCACTTAAGAACGACAAAGTGATCATCCTGATCGGAACCTTGCCACCGATTGAGTTTCTTATGGAAACAGGGATGGAACTGGACGGTGTCTGGACGAGCAAACGTTTCGTCTGGTCTTTGATTGGAATTCTCGTCGGAATCTTCTTGTATTTTGGTGCCAAGAATTTTGTTTTGCACCCCGGAGATGCGAACGGGAAATTTTTGTGGCCGGTGGGCCTGGAGTTCTTCAATCCCAATTCGAGTTGGATGTCCTTTATCCTGACCAAGTTGGCTCCGCTCGCTGGTGTGCTAACCGTCGGTGCAAGGATCGTTCAATACTTGATGACCTCGCAAGGAAAGAACCCGCCCTTTCGTGTGCCGGCAACGAAGCTGATTTTGACGGTATGCGTTGGGCTGTTCTTAATCGGTGCTGCGGCGACTGGCGGTGTGACTTCGGACAGGGAACAAGCTGGTGACGGCCCGTACTTTTTGGACTTAAGCCTCAGTTCGCTCGGCAGCGACATCGGGGTCAAAACGGCTTACGATTCGCTTTCGCCAGGCTTCAAGAACGAGGCTACCGGGAGCCAAGGCCGTGGAGCGAGATACTTTTCCAATCTCTCGGGCGTTTACTACCTGTTCTACTTCGGATTGATCGGCGTTTTCGGAATCTATTGGGCGATCAAATCCAACAGTAAGATCATCTGGAAACGAAACCTGACCATCATCGCATGTCAGTGGACGTTGTGGTGGGGTATTCCAACGTTTCTGGTGGCGTTATTCGGACGCAGTGCAATTGCGCCAATTCTAAAAAAGTCACTCAATGCATGGCCGCTAAATTTATCGGCTTTCAAAGTCAATCCCGTTGCCAATCCTGGCGATCCGGAGTGGTGGCACATGGTCGGGGTCGTCGGTGTGGTGTGGGCGGTCGTATTGACCTTCATCGTGATCCCATTGTTTACGATTCGTTACGGAAAAATTTACTGCTCATACATTTGTTCTTGTGGTGCACTCGCTGAAACGGTTGGCAACAGTTTTCGTCACCGTGGCCCCAAAGGAGATTGGCCGCGGAAGATAGAAAAGTATGGCTACATCTTTATCTTGTTGGCGACAATCGCGACGATCGCGGACTTGATGGGCTGGCAACCGGTGATGTGGCTTAAGGGCGGTAAAGAGGTGAGAGCGGATCTATTTGGCTGGTACGACATTTGGGTTGGGACTTTTCTTGCCGGCGCGATGGCGATTGGGCTGTATCCTTTTCTTGGCCAACGAATCTGGTGCCGCATGTGGTGCCCGTTGGCGTTTTGGATGAATTTCTGGGGACGCTGGTCGAGTTTTAAGATCACTCCGGAAAAAGGAAAGTGTATTGACTGCAATGTCTGCAATCAGTTTTGTCAGATGGGAATCGACATCAAAGGCCGTGCCCTCCGAGGCGAGCCGGTAACTTTGGCCGACACGCCGTGCGTCGGTTGTCAGGAATGTATTGTGCGTTGCCCGATGCAGATTTTGCATCTTGGAGATGCACCAGGGCCGGCTTTGGTGCAGCTAAATTCTGGAAACAATCTTGGGAGCAAAGCGTGAACAAGGGTTCAAATTATTATGGTGGTTACTTTTGGGTGGCTGCGGTTTCTTTTATCGTTCCGCTGTTTGTCGGTTGGCAGGCGTTTCAAAATCTTAGCCCAACAACCAAACCGACTCCGGTGGTTGATGCCAGTGGTGTCGATCATGGCGTATGGGATTACTTGCTGAAATCGTACGTTAGCAACGGGCTGGTTGATTACAGCGGCATGAAGAAGGACTATCTGTTTCGCGAGTACTTGCGCGAGTTGGGGGCGTGTGATCCAGAACGCCTGGGGACCGAGGACGAGAAATTGGCTTTGGCTTGCAACGCCTACAATGCGTTTGTGATCAATGGTGTGATCAGCCACAAGATTCACGATACGGTGGATGGATTTTCGGTGGACGGAGCAGGCTTTTTCGATATCAAGGAGCATATCTATTCGGGCAAGACAGTCAGCCTCAACGATATTGAACACGGCATGATTCGTCCGACGTTTAAGGAACCTCGCATCCACGTGGCACTCGTTTGTGCGGCGCGCAGCTGCCCTTCGATCCGCGCCGAGGCCTATGTAGGATCGCGTGTCCGTGATCAGCTACAAGATCAAAGCGAGCATTTTTCAGACAATCCAAAATACGTGATGTTCGACGCCGCAACCAACGAGCTGAAGCTGAGCAAGATTCTTAGCTGGTACGGGGACGATTGGAATGAGCGATATCCCGATGGCGGTTACTTGGCATGGATCAATGAACTGACCAGCAATCAGGCGACCAAGGATGCGACGATGAAGGCAGCCAATGGTGAGGTGAAGGTGGCCTTTTTCGATTACGACTGGGCTTTGAATTCTCAAGCCGATCCTGGCAAACCGGCTGGCGCGAAGAAGAAGTCGGGGGGCTTTGGTTCTGGATCGAGCCCGGATGAGTAGTTGCAAATCAATTAGTTCGCCGAGGAGTTGCTTTTCGCACGTTCAATTCGGGCGTATTAGGACGCGGTAAGAGGGCTGGTTTCTGCTTTTCAAAATTTCTTTGTGATACGAAAGCTGGCCTTTTGCTTCTTGTGCAGATTGGTTTCTGAACTTGTCTGTGAATGGGGTTACGATTCAAGACGCGATTCGAGCTGGTTTAACCCGAAAATATATTGATCTACTTTCTTTTCGTTGATTTTGAGTTTTTCATGTAAGGCCTACTAAATTCGTTAACAAGGAAAAAAAGAAATAAACTCGGAATAGAAAGGTAAGCGATCACGCCAATACAACGTCTTGAAGGCATAACCAAAACTTGCTCAATCAAAGACGGAGTTGAAAATGAAAAAGTACACTATTGCAGCCTTCATCATTGGCGTTTCGATTTTGACCATTGAAAATTCTGCTTTTGCTCAGTCTGGTACCCGTTCAGGAGGTTTTGGGGGAGGGGGTTCTCGGTTGAGTGCAACCGAAAGAGCAGAGCTTCGACGTCAGAAAGCTGTTCGGCAACAGCAGCAAGCACGAGCGAATCAGCAACGACAAGCCGATTTGATAAAGGCTAATTTCAAGAACACTTTGGTGCAGCTTGGTAGCAAGCCCGACGGATCTGCAAATCGACGACAAAGCAAATTGGCGTTGGATGAGGCGAAAAGAGATTTCAAACTATTACGTCAAAGAAAAGCGTCTCCAAATCAGATTGGAGTATTGGCACAACCGTTTCGCTTAAGCAGTGATGCGATCGATCGCATGAAGAATACTGCAAATTGGCCAATGATACTCAAGACCAACAGTTTTAGTTCAATTGTGACGAAGCTAGAGACTCAAATCATGAGCGGCAACATCCGAGATACCGCCAGTGCGGAAGATTTTCTTGCCACATTGTCGCAGTTGAATTTCGCCCTGAATTCTGCGGCGGCCAACAGAGATGTCAAAGCAATTGAGTATGCCGAAGCAAGAAGGTTCGTGTCAGGATTGGCGAACGAAATCCGGGCATCCGACTTGGTGATGTAGCAAGTCCGCGGCTAAGCAAGATCGCAAAAAAGCGGCAGCGAATGGACTCGCCATCGCTGCCGCTTGGTCGTTTCAGATCCTACCAACCCAAACCTCTTCTGGATTGTTAGCAGTCGGTTCGCTCAGGAGAACTAAGAAATCGTTGTTGGCGGAGTGGCCCAAGTCACCCGGTGCGTCAGCAGCCGGACGGCTCGCGCCGTTCCGCTACGAGAGAAGTTGACTTTGCAGTTCTACCCTCGGTTCGTGCTAATTCTTGATGGTTCTCGTTAGCGCACAAACGTGTTCACCAATTGCGACACTACTTAGAACCGCTACCGTCGTTCTTCTCTTCACTCATTTCGGTTTTTGTGCCACTGCCATCTGAAACTTCGGCTTTTGTTCCACTACCGTCAGACATGTCGCCCTCAGCAGGGGCGACGCTGCTTGAATTGCTTGAAGCTGGAGCCGGATCCTCTGTTTCACCGCATCCAATATAAAAAAGACAAGAAACAGCCATCAATAAAACTGGAGTTGTTTGCTTTAAGAGTCGCATAAGTACTACCAATAAACCTTCATTAAACAGGATCGAATTCATCTCAGCGGCGTTCGCTTTCGCTCCCTCAAGAACTAGCCCAACCGATGCTGAAATTCAATTTAGCATGCAGAGTCGAAATTTGAATCGCCCTAAGAATGATTTAGGCACATTAGTTTCGTGGTTTTTTCAACAGAACCCAACACCGTCAATTCGCTCAAGAAAACTGCGGACAATCTTCGAAATGTTAATCCCGAATTCGTAAGCCTCCCATTCGGTTGAATAAGCATGTTGGAATGATGAAGCAAGGGAGTACCAAGTAGGGAAGTCCGATGAAGAATGGGAGCCGATCAAATCAAGAAAGCACTATGAAAAAGAGTGACGGCAGCGGTGGGAAATAACGTTTCGCAATTCACAGCATTCGACCAGCCAATGAC
>CAZPTT010000097.1:0-25585 GCA_964589435.1 uncultured Pirellulaceae bacterium | reverse complement strand
AGCACATATTTTCAAAATGACGAAACAAATCTGTCGGTGAAAAAATGCTAAGCGACGAGACCAATCCAATTCAAAACGAACAAGCCAGCGATAGCGATCAATCGCTTTGTCGCAACAAATCCGTCGAGTCATTTTTGAATGGTGAACTCGCGGAATATGAGGCCGAGAAGTTCGAGAACCATCTCGCAAGCTGCAAAAGTTGCCAAACCAAACTGGAAGCCGTTGCGGCTGATGTCGAGTCATGGGCCGAAGCAAAAAAATCGCTGCGGAGTTATAGCTCGGAGCTTTCGATCCCCAAAGGTCTATCGAATTCAGGTCAAATGCCAATCACCAATGATGACGCGCCCAAGATCAACGACCTAACTAACGCATCCGATCCAAGTCATTCCAACGAGGAATTTGACTTGTCGAAACATCCACTCAGTCGACTTGTCCTCCGCGACCTTGCTCCCACGGACGATCCTGAGATGCTCGGGCGGCTTGGTTTTTATGAAGTTGCTGGCGTTATCGGCGAGGGTGCGATGGGAGTTGTACTGAAAGCTCACGACCCCACACTCAATCGCTTCGTCGCTGTCAAAGTCCTCTCGCCTTTGCTTGCGGCCTGCGGTGCTTCGCGGCAGCGATTTTTCAGAGAAGCCCGTGCGGCGGCAACTGTTGCTCACGAAAACGTTGTGCCAATTCATGGCGTCGCTGAAAGTATGGAACTTCCCTACTTGGTCATGCCCTATGTACGCGGTGAATCACTCCAGAGTCGCATTTCACAAGACGGTCATTTAGGAGTGAGTGGAATCGTTCGCGTCGGCATGCAAATCGCTTCCGGATTGGCCGCCGCACATTCACAGGGATTGGTTCACCGTGATATCAAACCAGCCAATATTCTTCTTGAAGAAGGTGTCGAGCGTTTGCAAATCACTGACTTTGGATTGGCCCGCGCCGTCGACGACGCGAGCCTAACGCAAACCGGTGTGATCGCCGGAACTCCCGAGTACATGTCGCCCGAACAAGCCAACGGGAATACGATTGATGAACGAAGCGATTTGTTTAGCCTTGGCTCAGTGATGTACGCTTGTTGCACGGGGCATTCACCCTTTCGAGCCGGAACGAGCATGGCAGCGTTGCGGCGGATCACCGACTCACAACCTCGACCCATTCGCGAAATAAATTCAGATATCCCCCAATGGCTCGAAGCTTTCATTATGAAACTGCTTGCCAAGAACCCGGACGATCGTTTCGAATCCGCCGACGAGACGGCAACGATTCTTAAGAGATGTCTCGCCCATGTCCAACATCCGACATCGATTGAACTCCCAGAAGAAGTAAAAAAACTGACTCCAAATGGAAAATCGAATAAGCGATTCAATGGGCATGTAGAATGGATTTCTAAATGGGATTGGGCCGGCGCAACGGCAGCGATCGCTGTAATTGCGATCGGAGCCATGGCGATTGGAAGTATGTTGTGGAATGGAGAATCAGGCGATCCGATTCAAAAAAGGAGCTCGATCGTTCGTGACGCAAACGCAATTCCACAAGGTAAAACTCCTCCGTCAAATGAAATCAAATCAATCGAGAATGGTCAGCTAGAACAAGTCTCGCAAATGAGAAGTGAGCACTTCCTGCCAGCGACAACTGATGTTTGGATCTCTATTTCTGACACAGAAGAACTGAGCAAACGATTTGGGAAAACTCAGATTGGCAAACTTTTCAGTTCCGATGAGATGCAGCCCTTTTCCAAAAGGGCCAAACTGCAAAGCTCGGGCTGGCTGGCGGACAACAAATTGAATCTCGGCTTGGATCTCTTGAAAAACATGGACTGGATTTCCGGCGAGGCCTGCCTGGCATTTTCTTGGGCTTCCGACGCGAAAGGAGCCAAAGGTTCAATCGAACAGGCTTTGATCGCGAAAGTTTCGGAATCGAATTCTGAAGCAGAAAAATGGTTGGAAATGATATTCGTAGAGGCGACCCAACGAGGATCCGTTCAATCTCAATTCAATGTCGGTGATTATTCAGTAACCAAGATTGTGCCACCGCAGGGCGTCGGAAACGATCCTGCTTTCTATTCCATGACTGACGATTGGTTATTCGCGACGGATAATGAAACCTCAATTCGCGAACTCTTATCAAAGGCCAGTCAGAAGAACCTCGTCGCTGCCAATGCGTTATCCCGCCAAGCCTCATTTAAGACGGCGATGGATCGCTCTTTTATCCCCGGAACCGAAGCACATGTCCGCTGGTTTGTCGATCCAATAAATTGCAACCAGATCCTCAACCATTTGTTTGAGGATGATGAAGCCAAAAATGACAACCAGGGAATTTCTAGAGTTTTGAAAAACGCAGGCTTCGATGTATTTACCGGCGTCGGTGGCTGCCTCAGTTTCGATTCGCTCGACCATGAACTGCTGCATCGAATGTTTATTTGCACGCACGTTCATGGAGACGAGGAAGCAAAACAGCGCCAGCGCTCCGTGCTGAAGCTGTTTAATTTCGACAACCAAAATATCGTTCCGCTTCATCCGCCAAAGTGGGTTCCAAAAAACGTGGCCAGTTGCCTGGTCGCAAATTGGGATCCAAGTTCTGCCCACTCTCAAATCGGAAAAATCTATGATGCATTTCTCCGGCCAGGTGACTTTGCTCGCTTGGAAACGGACTTAAAGGCAGATCCAACGCTGCGGTTCGACCTACTGGAATTCGCGAGTTCTTTTGACCGCCGATTTGTTCATTATGCTTATTCGCTGCACCCGTTGATGCCCACTGCCTCGAACCGAGAACAGGAGGTCTGGGGTTTCAAGATCAAGAAAGATCCTGAGCAGGTTCTTGAAACAGTGAAAAATATTGATGGAGCCATGAGTTATAGAAGGTATAGCACCGAAGGCTTCGAGTTCTTTGAATCCAAAGAATCAGATAAAGAATTCGGCTTGCCCGTCATCGAAGATACTGGCAACAACATTGGAGAGCCGGAATTCCAGGAAACCATTTACGCGAACGTTGAGGGCAATCTTGTTGTCGGTCGAGAAATGGAAGCAGTGCTGCCGATTGCCTTCGAAAGAAAAAAGGGACTGTTGTCAGAATGCGACGACTACCAAGACGTTTACAACTCGTTGGCGAAACTAACGAATGAAAAGAACATCAGCTTTCGCCAATTCGCACGGCTGGATAAAGCTTACTGGGCCAGCTTTGAATTACTTCGCAACGGCGACTTGGTTTGGTCAGACTTGAATTGGCTTCTCAGCGTTTACGACCGCGACCCAAAAACGCAACAGCCCAATAAAATGCAGTTTGACGGCTCAACTCTTCCTGCCAACTATCTAGAACAAATTGCTCCATTCCTTGGGCCCTCGGGTTGGGTGATGGAAACGGAGCAAGACGGCTGGCGAGTGACCGGCTGCGTGCTAAAAAAGTGACACCCGTCGCAGCCGCCGAGGCGAACTCTGTCTCCTCTTGTTTTCTTTCGCAAACTGGAAGAAAGCGCCGCCCTATTCGGATGGAACCGTCGATTTCATATAGGCGACCAAATCAAGAATCTCATCGCGTGTCAGATTATCCAGTAACCCGGTCGGCATCATCGATATGGTCGAAGGCTTCATGGCATCGATGTCATCCACTTTGATGTTGGTAAATTTACCCGGGGCCGCCATGTCTTCTTGAATCATGTACTTGTCACCATTCAAGTTCGCCACACGCCCGGTGATAACCGTTCCGTCAGCCATCTGAAACATGGTCGCTTCATACTGATCCGAGACTGATTTGCTTGGATCAATAATCGTCTCGAGCAAATCCTTGGTGCTGAAACGATGACCGGCTGGCGTAAGATCTGGGCCGACGATACCGCCTTGACCTGTAATTCGGTGGCACTTGTAACAAGCGCCGACGGCAAACATCTTCTTACCGTTTTCCAAATCGCGGCCCTTCAACTCTTCATCCGTCATCGGAAGCAAATCATCAAGCGTCCATTTCTTGACCAAATCGCGGGCCTTCAAATCCGCATAAGGATCCGTCGTTTCAGGTTTCTTGGCTAGGATTTCAGCCAACTCCGTTTTTTCTTCTTCCGAGAGCTGTCCGGCAACCAGTCCACGGATATTGTTGACGTAACCGCTGAGCGATCGGCCGCCTTGAGCTTTCGCGGCATCGAGGAACCATTGAAAGTACTTTTCACGCAGTTCCTTCGTCCAACCAGATTTTGCATCCGCCAACATCAAAGCGTACGCGATTTGCTGTTCCTGAGCGTTCGGACCAATCATCAACTCGACGACTGTCTCAGTAACGCCAGGAGCGTCGGCGGCAATCAAAAGCTTGGCAAGTTCTCGATCGACCTTGTCTTTATTAGCAGGAAAATACTGTGCCAGTTCAATCACGGCTTTCTTGGTCGCATCCGATGGCGCACCCAAGCGAATCATGACCAACCCGTAGGCGCGCATCAGTTGCAGTCGATGCGAATCTGAAATGCTTTCCCAGTCGACTTTTCGAAGCGCCGCGATCGCTTCGGCCTGATGAGACTCGTTTCCCGTTCGAGCTACTGCCACCACCGATTCGATGATGGCTTGCGGATTAGATTCAGAACCGACACGACTGATCCAACCATCAATCGGCTGATGTTCGATCGCGGTGCGGGCTGCAAATCGAAGTCGCCGATCGGCACTGCCAAGCTGTTGCCAAACATCGTCCATATTTGGAGTGGCGCCAGACATGTGATACTGTTCCAACTTTTTTCGAATCGCAACGGCAGGATCGATGGCAGGATACTTGGCAGGAGCCGTGGACTCCGAACCCGTGTATGTCACGCGGTAAAGTGCTGATTGAGAGCGACGCCCACCGATCAAAAAATACATCGCTCCATCAACTGGGTTAATCACCAAGTCGGTAACCGGAAGGGCTGAAGCTGAACAAAAACTCTCGAACGTTCCGTCAAACGAAGCGCCGTTGGCGGACAATTGAACTGCGTAGATCTTTCCATAGCTCCAATCAGAAATGAATAACGCGTTCTGATATTTGGCTGGAAATTTCGCTCCTGTTCCAAACACAATTCCTGTCGGGCTGCCTGGCCCAATATCGACCGCAGCCCCAAGATTGTCGGGATAGTAAGCCGGAAATTTTCCCGATCCATGACGCCAACCGTATTCGTTTCCACTAGTGACATGACAAACGCGTGTTGGACGATACCAAGGCAATCCGACATCCCACTCCATATCAGCGTCGTAAGTGAACAGCTCTCCGTTGGGATCAAAGGCAATGTCGTACTCGTTGCGAAATCCCATGCTGACCAGCTCAAATTGCTTCCCATCCGGATCGGTTTTGCAGATCCAACCGCCGGGGGCCATTCGTCCGTTGGCGTGACCACCAGCATCAGGCATGCGCGTGAGCAGTTGATCTTCCGCCCAGATCATTGGCACGCGCGACGTTTCTGGGTTTGGCAACTTCGTTTCGTTGCCGGCACAGATGTAAAGCGACTTTTTGTCGGGACTCAAGATCACCGCATGCGGACCGTGTTCGCTTTTGCCAATGAATGTTCGCAACAGCTCCACTGAGTCGTACAAATCATCGTCATCAGTATCGCGTAGACGATACAGCCCAGCCGGTCGATTTGTTTTTTTATCCGCGAACGCGACAACGTAAAGGCTATCGAAGGCGCACAGCAGACCTTGCGCCATGCCGATTTCCAAATCGATCGTTTCAATTTTAGTTTCGGATTCACTATCAGCGGCTGGTTTGATTCGGTAGAGCTTGCCGTATTGATCAGATGCGATCAGGCGTCCTTGCGGGTCGGTCGTCATCGAAACCCAAGAGCCCTGCTGTTCGGGAACGTTGTACAGCAATTCGGCACTGAACCCCTCGGGCAACCGCAGGCCATCGGCAGAACCGGCGTCTTGCGAAATAGCGGTCGACGAATTCAAAGCCGCCGCGATCACAGTGACAACTGCGAACACAACAGGCTTCAACCAACAATTTGGAATGTACTTTTTCATATTCAAAACGCTACATTGGGTAGAATCGCAGTGACTTTACAACAACCCAATTTTGAATAAGAAGTAACCCCATGTCTACCGCGCAGCTAAAAACGCTGGGGGATTTTATCGAACTCCAAAATCGGAATGCGCTGACCCACACCATCCGGGCTGCGGTCGAATTGGGAATTATCAAGTCACTGATGAGTGGGCAAAAGACGGTCAAACAATTGGCCGAAGAACTTGAGCTAAGCCATCAACCGCTGCAGCGATTGATGAACGTCCTGTTAGAAACTGAACTTTTGGAGCAATACGACGACGATTACGCGCTGTCAACCATTGCTCGCTTGATCCCGCCTCAGTTTCTCGATTTCGGAGACGATCACTGGGAACATCTCGCTCAACACGTCCGCTCGGGAGTATCGCTGCCAGCTGATTCAAACCTGCCCCATGAAGACGATCATTACTTTGCCAACAAAGCCAGCCAAGAGTGGATGTTGACGCCCGCGGCATTGGACGCCGCCCAAGTTCTAGACGTCGGCAAGTCACGGCGCGGTTTAAGAATTTTGGAAGTTGGTTGTGGTTCAGCCGTCTTTGGTATTACGCTGGCCCATCGCGATCCGGATTCTGTTGTCAACTTACTTGATGACGCCATTGGATTGGAACGCGCAAAGAAGACTGTTGAGAGCGTGGGACTCGAACGACAGTCGGTCTTGATCGAATCAAAGACTTGGCTGGATCTCGATTCGGTTTCAGAGCTTGAGGGTGAAACCTTTGACTTGGTTGTCGTGGCGGGAATCATCCATCGTTTAGGACAAGGATCGCTAAACAAACTACTTGGTCAGCTTCACGCGCTTGTTAAACCAGAAAGAGAACTCGTGTTGATCGATGTGTTTCCTGGCCAAGAAGCTGGCAATTCTCAACGCCTGATCTTCGAACTTGAATTAGGGCTGCGCTCCTCAACCGGGCAACTACATAGCCCCGAAGAACTTGAGGCTGCCCTGAAGGAAACGGGTTTCGCCAATGTTCAATACGCTCATTTGCCAGCCGCACCGAACTACTGGGGACTCACACTGGCTCAACGATCCAAATAATATTCACAACCGGGCTATCGCCTCAACGGCCAATCAAGATCGAGCCTAATGCGAAACCGTTCCAGTTTCGGCTGACTCTTCAAAGTCGAACAGGTGATTGATCAGCATTTGAGTATCGTTCTGCGATTTCTCCAGCCAAATCATTTGAGCCGATTTGGGCAAACCATTGTGATCGAAACGATCGCTTGGAAAGCAAGCAAGAATTCCGGACGCGATCTCTCGATTGAGTTCCGGATTGGCGGCATACTCAACTCGATCGGTGAGTAAGTCGGCACCGCAAGACATCAAAAGAATTTTTTGTCGAGTCGCAAACTCTTTCCCGACTGAATGACGTTGTTCTTTGTTGAAGTCACGAACTCGATTGCGATCGAAACCAAAAATCGAAGATTTATCGCCGCGTGGCAGTTGACCTAAAAACAGATCCGTCCAGCGCTCGATTCGCCGCCGCATGTTGTTCAACCGGTCGAAAGCCGTTTCATTAGCGGCCTGCCCGATCAACAAAAGTCGCAATGCACGATTCTTGGCTTCGATATGGCTGACGTGAACTGAATGAACCAGTCCGTGTAGCTCATCGCTTTGATGGTACCAATCATGGGTCAAGACTGTGGCCGACCAGATTCGGGTCAGCATTTCAGACATCAAAATTTCCTGGACAACAATTTCAAGTGCCGGCCACGGATCGTGCATCGGCTGAGGATCTTTAATGTCGCTCTCGAACATTTTGAGCGCTGTCACCCATCGCTGCAGACGAATTTTCGATGACGTCCAATAGGTTGTCGCCGAAAGCATCGGCTGTTCTTTCTCGCCATATATTAAGTTGGCGGAATGAATGGCAACCCAGCTTCCGATCTCTGCTAATTGACTTGCGTGCATTTTGTTCCAATTTTGAGATTTCGATTGATTTGCTTGGCAATGTGGCTTCAACGTCTCTGTGTTCTCTGATCTTGATTTCAACCTGACTCAAATTCGAATCTGGCCGATCCGCTGTGCTCAACTTCTTCTCCATCAATTGGCAAACAGGGTGCCAACGACTCAAATTGCTAAAAATGGTATTGAAACATTCACGTGGTGTTCCTCGCACAGCGAAAACGGCTCACGATTTGTCGGTTTTTATCGCACATGTTCAACCTTGTTGAATTTTGGCATCATGCTGACACCGAACAACACTGCGTTTCCAATAAACCACGCCGAACGAAATTCGATTCAGTTCTCCACCCTTCAAACGTTCATTCTAGCGACAAAATCATGAACCATTCCGTCGATTCAACATCGCCAATTTCGGATTTTCTCGAACTTCACTTTCGCCATTTCAATGCGCGTGAAACACTTGATGCGGCCAAGTCGTACAAACAGCATATCGAATCTGGCGGAAAGATGTTGGTCAGTCTGGCCGGCGCGATGAGTACTGCTGAGCTTGGCATTTCACTCGCCCGGATGATTCGCGAAGACAAAGTCCATGCGATCTCTTGCACCGCCGCCAACCTCGAAGAAGACGTCTTCAATCTCGTCGCCCATAAAGAGTATCGAATGGTACCCGAGTACCGAGACCTCTCGCCAGCCGATGAAACCAAATTGCTTGAAGACGGATTTAACCGAGTCACTGACACCTGCATTCCAGAAACCGTCATGCGACACTTGGAAGCCAACTTCATGGGCGTTTGCTCTCGACTGGCGGATCAGCAAGAATCCAAATTTCCCTTCGAAGTTTTTTTCGAACTGTTCGAAACGGGCGTGCTAGAAAAACACTTTCAAATCCCGCCCGAAAACTCCTGGATGTTGGCGGCGTTTGAAAAAGGCATTCCGGTTTACTCGCCTGGTTTTGAAGATTCGACGCTTGGGAATATCTTTGCGGCGCGCGTGATAGAAAAAAAGATCGCTTCTCACTCCGCACTGCGTTCCGGTACTGAACAGATGGAGCATCTGGTGAATTGGTATTTGAAGACAGACGCTGAAGCACCCATTGGATTCTTCCAGATCGGCGGCGGAATTGCTGGCGACTTTGCCATTTGTGCGGTGCCAACGATCATTCAGGATTTGAAGAAAGACATCCGTCTTTGGCAGTACTTTTCGCAAATCTCGGATTCAACGACTTCTTATGGCTCTTATTCCGGAGCCGTGCCCAACGAAAAAATTACTTGGTGTAAGTTGTCCGAGGAAACGCCAACTTTCATGATCAACTCGGACGCGTCGATCGTCGCTCCGTTGATTTTCGCGTATGTCATGGGCGATTGAATCTGAAAGCCAACATCAAGTCCATTCCATACTTGGATCGAATATTTTTGAACCTTTGCACGGTGTCAAATGTTCCACCGCCAGCGAAGTCTCTGCCAATACATAATCAACAGCAACTTGTGCATTCGCGAATTCAGAAAGCTCGTCTCGCTCATAGTTTTCGGCCGTCATCTGCGATTCGGCGATTACATCAATGTAAACTTTAAAAACGCCATCATGTTTTTGAATCCCGACGGAAGACCAATAAGTGATGCCATTTCGGACGAAGGAAAATGTCTTGCCTACTTGTTTGCCTGATTCGATCCACGCAACCTGTCGATCCATTCTGAAATTCCCAATGTGCGTTGAAGCGTTGATCCCCTTATAACGGCTCAACCAACGAGCTTAGCACAGACACCTCGACTGTGAAAAAACAGCTCCGCCCACGCACACGCGACTAAATTGCAATAACGCAAAACACCGACGATATTTGCCGAGAACAGGTGATTCGTGAAGCAAGCGGACAATCTGCCTTGCCCCAGCTAGGGAATTTCTCTATCGAATCGTTTCAAACGGAGACAAAGTCGAACTAAAATCGGCTTGCCGATAACGAGAAATTCAGAACGCGAGCAATGCAATGCTTTCAAATTCGAACCGACTTAGCCCAGTCCGAACCAAACGGAAAACATCGGCTCAGCGTCGACTTGGTCAATACGATACTTTGGAACCTCGGCAAATGTTGGCGACGATGATCGCCGGCACCCAAGAAACTGACTCCGTAATCGTTACCTACGTCGAGCAAGGCGTCGTCGACATTCAAATCAACGACGAGTTGATGGAAGCAGTCGACATCTCCGAAGGACTGCGAATCAATCTCAAGAATGGCCTCGCTGACAGTGTGCAACTTGACTCTCGAATCGCTGCCGAGGTGGTCGTCGTCAATGCAGAATCACTTGAGCTAACTGATGGTGAAACGGCACAAAACAATGATTGGCAAATTGGCTTTATCCCGAACCAGAACACCGGTGGCAGCAGCCCTTTTCTGGCAATCGAGGGCATCGTGGCCGGTCGGATTAACAGCAACATTACGTTCGCAGGTGCGAAGAGTTTAAGTGGAACCGGCGGCGCGGACACTTTCACAATCAACACGAATTTTGAGTATGGGTTGACTGTCTTTGGCGGCGATGGCGATGACCTATTCCGCTTCACTGACAACATTGACAACCTCAGTGTCGTGTACTCGGATGCTTTGCGAACCATTGGTCATGGCGAAGGCGGAAACGATCATTTCATTTTTCGTGGCCAAACAACCGCCTCCGGTTTTGGCGCAGAGGGAGTCGATCGACTTGACTACCAGCAAATGGAACAAGACGTTTTCGTTTTCTATGATGTGGAAAATGAAACGGTCATCGGATCAGATGGTTTCCAAAATACTTTTACCAGCCAATACGCCGAAGCTGCCCATCAATTGGCCTGGACGATCGACGGGAACATGACGACGATTCGCGACACGGATTCGAACGAATCAGTTGAGTTGATTAACTTCAGCCAATTTGCGGGCGACAACCTTAGCTTTGATCGTTTCTGGATTCTCGAGACGACTCAAGACATCAAAATTGAGAATGCTGATTGGATTCAAGTTTCGTCGGAGCTTGATGCGACCCAAGGTAATTTGGATACCATCGAGCATGACATTGAGTTCGCTCGAACTTCTCCGCTTTCGATCGCTAACTCGGGGCACCAAGGCTCCACCATTCGCGCTTATGCCGAGGACAAATACTCCACCTACCACCAACCCGTTGTTGTCATCAGCGATGCCACGGGAACCGGTTTGAACGCGACAATGGGTGAAGACCAAACAATCACGGGACTGACGGCCGGCAGTGTTCAGTTCATGGATCGCTTTATGGAAAGCTGTCCTGGGTGTCTTCCGCCCACCGAAGGTTCCGACGGAGATTTGCCCGTTGCGTTTACCCCCAACATCATCATTCACGGATCACATTCTGAAGCAGATCAGTTCCTGATCGAAAGTGCTTGGTCGCCGACCAAAATTTTCTCGCATGGCGGCGATGATACTTTCTTGTTCGGCTCGACCAATGAAGACGCCAACGGAAGTTTGGAAGCGATCAAAGAAGAAGTTTCGGTTTTCGCTGGCGAGGGACTGGATCAGCTATTTGCTCACGACCAAGCGTTTGACTTACGGGAAGTCGGCTACCAAATCACTGGTACAGCAATCCAAGACTTAACGGAGGGATTTGCGGAGAATCCGACTGACCCACCAGCAGGGCCGTTCGCCGCACACTTTGCTCGGATCAATTTCAATGGCGGATTGGAATCGGTTCAAATCAATGGCTCCAATACGCAGCGCAATACGTTTCGCGTCACCCCAACGCCGGCCACTGGTTTCACCGTCGACAGCTCTGCCCAAGAGGACGCAGATGACCTACTGACGGTCTTCGGGTTCGACGATGTTCGCCAACTGAGCGAAGCTGATGGCAACGGTCGTTGGACGTTTGGCAGTCTCGCAAAATCGGTTGACTTCTTTGGCGTAGAAACAACAACCGCGGAATCAAACGGCTAAACCGATTGCGATTCTAGTAGTGGCTGATTCACACGTGAAACTTCCTTGCCCGAAACTTCTTTGCCCGGTTTTTATACGCGAACAAGGCCGTAACGACTAAATCAAATCGTTACAGCAGATCATTCAACGAGGACCAATTAACGTCGTTGCGCGTTTGGATACGCTGAACCAATTCGACCGCGTCAGGCCTCGACTGTAGCAAGCGATAGGCCACATTGGCCAGCGAAACGCCTTCCGCTTCGAAGCAAATTGCGAAACTTCCCCGCGTACCATTGATCGTTTTCACGTTCAAATTGAACTGGCGACTGAGCAATTCTGGAAGAATCGAACCAGATGAAAGTTCCGGCACGCCTAAGAGGATTCGTGATGCCCCCCCGCAGTCGTTGACGAGCGGGCGTGCTTGTCGAACTTTATCGGTCAGCCATTTGACGACTTGCTCCGCACCCACGTTGTTTCGAGCGATTACTTTTTCTAGAGACACTTTCTTGTAGGCGTCTGCCAACACACGCTGGGCTGCTGCAGCGACTTCATTTGGCAGTCGATTCTTAATGCAGGTTGAATCGTTGAGCATTTCGACATAGCCGCCGAACTCGGTCGCCAGCGATTCGAAGATTTGAATCTCGGCCCGGTCAACATGCAGTTCGATATCCTGCTGAACACTGTCGCTTAGTAGTTGATCGAGGCTGAAATCTAAATCCGAATCAATCTCTTCAGGCATTTCATTTTCTAATGAAAATCGCTGCGCGACATTGCTCAGTTCATTGAGGTACTTCTTAACTTGTTTCTCTGCAGCTCCCAAGCCATGCTGAACGCCTCGATAGAAATGCTTTGCAAATCTAAGAACGAATTCCTCGAAGCGAAGTTGGCAATATCGCTTCAAAATTTCATCGAATTTCTTTCGTTCATCCGGCTTGCTACGAACCCGGTCAATCGACAAAGCTTGCAATGCGGTAAGCTGTAAAGTTGCTTGCTCATCACACATCACCGTGGCTCGGTCAACTTGATCAGATGAACCTTGTAGCTGGCTCCCCCACGATTCGAGGGCCATTTTGGCTTTACCAAGATCTAGTTTTTCCGTTTCCAACAGAGCGATCACACTCGTCGCGACCTGATCGCCCAAAAACGAAGCTTGCGTTCCCAGTAATTCCTCCATCTGCAAACAGACTTCTGAATCAACATGGCTTGAATCACGACGGCTGGGCGGGCAACCGAGGGCCCCGTCCCAATACGCGGCCAAGTTCGCCAATCGGTCGCTGCTTCCGCCAAGAGCGATTCCTTCTGCGCCAACTGCGATCGCTTCGATATCGACCACATCTTTACCTTGCGCCGTTACCATATCGAGCACTTGATCCGTGGTTAACGCGAGCTTGGTAGCTTTATCTGCTACGAATTGTTGAGCGTCAAAATTGGAAACCGATGGCCCGTTGATCCAACGCTGAACCATGGCGTGCGCTACATGATTGACCGAATGAGCCCCCATCTTCAAATTACCTGGCCCGCTGTTGCTCAAGCCAAATGTTCTTAATGAATAGTGCTCGATATCCTTTTCAAGTTCACGGCACTGACTGAAAAACTCAGAACACTTGGAGGTCGTCGACAAGTACATGTACTCGGCGATTGAATTAAGCTTGGCATCGTATTCGGTTTGAGAAAGATCGTTGCCTAACTCGTTGTAGTAAGTGAAATCGAAGGGCGATTCGTCCTCGAATTCCGGAATACCGACAGTCGACTCGCCGGGATATCCATTTTCGACAAAATGCCGAAGCTCTGTCAGGAAGGCAAATGCGTTGGCCGCGGCCAAACCGGGATCGCGAGTTCGCTGATACGAAGAATGCAACAGGATTCCACTAACGGTATTGGTTTCAAGTCCATGCTCCGCCATCAAGAGTTTGATCGTGTAGGCAAGGTCAAGCGTCATTCCGCTGCCGACACCACCGCTAATCGACGTCACAATGAACACTCGTGGCTGTTGATCACCGGGATCAATATCAAGTGCCTCTGCAGTTGTGGCAATATTTTCTTTGGCTGTGATCTGATCAAGCGCACCACTGATCGAACTGCAGATTGAATCAAAGTGTTCGACGAAAGCCAATCGGCCAAGAGGTCGAAGAGCTTCGGTTTGCAACGAACGAGGAATGTTATAGATCCAACGACGGCTGAGCCACGAAAAGTGCGAACTGGCACGATCCCGGTAGACCTCTGGCTTGTGAAGCGGCGTCTGCACCGTCTCTTCTGATGTCATTGAACTACCATCGCGGGACATGCAAAGCTCCGAGATGTCATTTCGGTCGGTGTCGATACAAACGACTCGAATCGCTGGAATTTCATCCATAGAATTGTGGCGAGCGATAAACTGCTGTTTTAATCGTTTTACCGCCCGGTTGGCCGTTGCACCGACTCCGACAATCAGAACAGGTTGTAGCTTTGCTGATTCAGCATCGCATTCTGGCGGATCCAGCGTTTCAATTTCGCTGACTTGAAACGGTAGACCAGCGCTAGAAATCAATGCCGTTGCATCACATTGATCATTGCTGATGGTGTGCGAGTCCGAATCGGCTTTCACTCGCGTCGGTTGCATCCGGCGTACTGATTTTTTGGTCGAAAGTTTACGATTGGAAAGCTCTTCGGCCATCGCACGGCAGCTCTCGTAACGAACCGATGGGTCTTTCGCCAAAGCTTTCGCCAACACCGGCTGATCACTTTGCGGAAGCGGACGCAGGTTCGGCTTTCCATGCATGTGCTGGGCTGCCAATTGAGCCGGCGTCGTACCTGGAAAAGGTCGAATCGATGTCAACATTTCCTGATAGACGATTGCCAGTGAGTATTGATCGCTCTTTTTGCCCGGCCGACCGTCGAATAATTCCGGGGCCGCATACGCCGGCGTCATACCAGACATGAGTGATTGCGATGCATCCTGCAAATCTTTGATCAGGCCAAAGTCAGCCACTTTCACGTGGCCACTAACCATCAGCAGGTTCTCAGGCTTAATATCAAGGTGTTGTAGACCATGTTCATCGCTCAAATAGTCGAGGGCATCAGCCACGCTACGCATGTACTTGAGTAAGTCTTCACGCGGAATTCCTGCTTCGCCTTTGATGGCGTACTCATTGAACAAGTCGGCCATACTTTTATCAGCAAGTTCACTGACAACGATAAGTTGACCTTCGTGAACTTCAATACGCTCCAAGGACAACAAGAACGGATGGCGCACCTCTTTGACACGATCGAGAGCTTTCAATTCGGCCTGAGCGCGCTTCTCGTCATGATATCCGTAGACAATCTTGACGGCTTTCATCAACCCACCGGGGGCAACGGCTGACCAAACTTCGCCAAAGCCTCCGGAGCCGATGCGTTCCTTGAGGGCGTAACCGAGGATATTTTTCTTTGCTTCTAGTGGCTGAGATACCATGGAATTGACTTCTTGTTTCGGGGGCGTTTCGAGGAGCCCAAGGACACCTCAAGTTGACATCGAAGGTTAGCTTTGCACTAACGGTTTCAATTTAGATTTTGCCCGGACAGGCAAAAGAATTCGATCAGCGAAACAGGAACGGCGGCGCAATCGTTACGACCCGCGCGTTCAATTTAGAGGCTGTCCTGAAATAGCCGTGGTTTTGACGTCTTCACGCGTGGCTTGCATTCGGTTCGGAGAACCGAGCGACAATGACACTAAGTTTCCAAGGGGCGCATCCTGCCAGCCACGTCCTGTTTCCAAGGATATAACCGCTGTTTCAAAGTAGATCCGCTCTCCGAGCCGTTTGCCGTAAACCTATCGCCTTGGAGAGGCGAACGACTATGTCTAAATTACTTCAAGCTGTGTATTTGTTGACGATCGGCAAAGAGTTCTCTTGCGTCATCGGAGGCGCGGCAAAGCATGTAAACCGGTGTTTCAAAGTAGATCGCCTAAGCAACGCGGATCGCAGGATGTGCCCCTTGCCAAGCTGATAGCGTTCGGTGCTTTAATTACGGAATCTATTGCGTGACAATCCTTTAGTTAGAGGCTGACCAGTCATTCAGGTTTGATGGGCCGACTAGAGCATTGTTCCAATTTGATTTTAGGATGAGCCGTTTTGGCGCTAGCCACGGATTCGTCCGAAAAACCGGGGCTAGCGCCCAAACGGCTCACATGAAGAACCGGAACTTTGAATTGGAACAAAGCACTAGCTCGTCGTTTTCTCGACGAGCACAGTGAAGTAACTATTCACCACTCGATCAAAGTAGTCGTTTCGCATTTCCATTGGCAGTTCGTTATAGACACAAAAACTGCGAATTTGATTGAGCAGATCACGGGGATGGCAGCGACGCAGTCGACGGCCAGCCGCATCAAAATGAGTCGTCAAAAGGTAGTCGACGACCTCTTCGCGATACTCACAATCAAACTTCTCACAATAGATTTTGAACAACTCATGAAACTCGGCGTGATCCGGATCAGTGATTTCAATCTTGTATGGGATTCGGCGCAAAAACGCTTCATCCACGAGATCGGATGGTTCAAGATTCGTCGAAAAGATAATCAATTGTTCGAATGGAACCTGAATTTTCTTGCCGGTCGACAAAGTCAGGAAATCGATACGGCTTTCGAGCGGAACGATCCACCGGTTAAGCAATTCCTGCGGTTCAATTCGCTGACGACCGAAGTCGTCAACAAGCAGACAGCCACAGTTACTTTTCATTTGCAACGAAGCTTCACTAACGTTGCTGTTTGGATCATGACGAATTTCCAATGCGTCCATCGTCAGCTCTCCGCCAACGACAACGGTCGGGCGACGGATTTTGACCCAGCGTTTATCAAATGAAGCAGCGCTCATCAAAGTGTCCGAATCGTCTTGCGAACGTTGATGATAGGCTGCGTCGAAAAACTTGATTATTTGTCCGTCTTCCAAAATCGCATGCGGCACCCAAATTTCGTGGCCAAAACATTGCGTGATTCGTTGAGCCAACGTTGACTTGCCGTTTCCGGGTTCGCCATATAGGAACAGGCCCGCACCGGAGTTTACCGCTGGCCCCAGGCTTTCAAATAGCTCTTCGTTGACAGAAATGTCCTTGAAAGCGTTTCTCAATTGCTGGCGTTTGGGGGATTCTGCCCGAATGGTTTGAGCTTCTGCGCTCAACACGTAATCCATCAGCGGAACGGGGGCCGGGCCAACATACGAACAAGCCTGCATCGCAATCGTCGCACGTTCGCGACCCGTGTCGGTCAATGCGTAATTGTAGTCATTCAGCGGTGCGGAACCCTTGTGAACGATCACCTGTCTTCCACGAAGATGCTGATACATGTTCTCGAGCAGATTGAACGGGAGGCACAGATCATTCGCCAGTTGGCGACCACTGGTCAAGCCAACCACGGCCAATCGCTTCAGGATTAACGACTCAACGATCGAAACCGGCAAGCCAGTTTCTGCCAGCGAAGAAGGCTCAGACGGTCGGAACGACTCGTCAGCCATAATAGTGGCAAGCAAGCTACTGATCGGAGAATTCGAAGTGGAACTGGTCATGGCAATCGGACTCATGGCATTAATTTGTTCTAGAAGCGAACGCGAATCGCATTCGCAATGAGTTAGCTATTTGAAACAACTTAGTGGGCGTTTTACAAAACGACGAATTACAAAACGATGTTTTACAAACAGCAACTCAATCACGTCCCTAAGTCTAGGTCACGTATTTCATTGCGATGTTCCCAATAGCCAAGGGTTTTCGTGCCGGCATCCTCCCTAACAAGACGCACATTGCGGGCATCTAACGTAATCGTTGCAACCGCACCCAAACCTTGATGGTTTTCCGAAGATATGCCCGCCGCTACCGTTATCAGGAGCTAGAAATCAGTAATGGAACAAGTGAGTTGGTTGCTCGCAGAGATGAAAGTCGTGCTGCGAACAAATGAACACTGCTCAAAACAGATCCTACCGAAACAAACCTTGCACAAATTCGATCAATAGTCCTATGAACAACGCCTCACCAGCCTCTGTTGAATCACAGTCAGCCTCTTCAAATAAGAATGGGCTGGATTCAGTTAATGGCCAATGGTTTCTTTCCGGACAAATTGACGAAGCCGAACCTAATCGACAGTTTCAAATTCACACGCTTCCCTTCTCCATCGGTCGCCGGTCAGATTCAAGCCTCTGCCTGCCTGTGGGTTGCATTTCCAAAAATCATGCCGAGATTGTTGCGGGTGAGAACGGCGGTCTGGTTCTGAGAGAACTTGGCAGTACCAACGGCACATTCATCAATGGCCAACAACTAAGTGGCGAAACAGCGCTCAAGGAGAACGATCTGATCCATTTCGCTGCACTCGTTTTTCGGGTCGGCTGCGAAGTTAGAACTGACACGGTTCACAATACAATTCACGAAGACGTTTGTGATCAGGCACTGGCCATGATTCAGTTTGAACGTCTGATTAGTGATGGCGGTCTTTATCCGCACTTTCAACCACTTGTCAAACTTGAAGATCAATCACGATTCGGTTTTGAAGTTCTTGGACGCAGCCGTTTGTTCGGACTTCAGTCGCCATACGAAATGTTTCAGGCTGCTTCGCAACTAAACTTGGAAGCCCAGCTAAGCGAAGCCTTTCGCTTGAGCGGCGTCGAAATCGGAACAGCCCTTGGCTCGGACTCCAATCTATTCGTCAACACTCACCCCAAAGAACTTGATCGTCCGGAGTTTTACGAATCCTTGAAGCAAGTTCGCGAAGTCGCTCCCGACCAGAAAATCACTTTGGAGATTCACGAAGGTGCGTCGACAAACATGACGATGATGCGTGAACTATGTGCGGTCCTGAAAGACTTGGACATCCTATTGGCTTTCGACGACTTCGGTGTTGGCCGAGCCCGCTTGGTTGAGCTGGGCGAAGTCCGGCCAGACTACTTGAAGTTCGACATGAAATTGACCAAGAACATCGAAAACGCGCCGCCGAAACGTCAAGAGTTGGTCGCCCTGTTCGCAAACCTGGTCAACAACCTTGGTATTCAAACGCTCGCAGAAGGCGTTGAAACACGCGAGTGCCACGAGATTCTCGTTCAAATGGGTTTTCAGCTTGGTCAGGGCTTCTACTACGGCCGCCCATCGCCAATCACGAAATACACTACCGACGAGGAGAATCCCGGCATGATGAAGTTGGTCTCTGATACCGCCCAAGTCGGCGGAAATTGATCCGCCGGCAGCGTTCTGATGCCTAAAACACTCCGCCACTTTTTCTACTTCTCACGCCATTTCGAAACAACCTACTTGGTTGGCGACTTAGAGAATCGTGACGGTTGATCGGCACACGCACGGCGACACTGGAGCTCCCGGCCACAGACCAATCGCGTGCCCCCGTTCCCGTTAGCCAAGCCATGCTGTTGAACAGCTTCTGAATTTCTCGATGGTTTTGATACGTTTGAGTGATCAGCAACAGTTCACGCCCACTCAATCTGTAAGATACGAACGTGGCTAAGCCCATCCCGGTGTCCGCCCACGAATCTGGTGCAATTGCATAGACGATGTCCCCGAGAGCATTGGGGTTTAAGGCAGTCACGTCATAAACGACGGCCATCATGAAGCTGGAGTCCTCACAGTCGTCAAGCGAAATAATGTCGATGTGATTTTCGCGAAACGTTATGGTTGCATTCTTTTCTCGAAGCGAAACCAGCAATCTCGTTCGCAGCGGTGCATCGATGACTGGCAACTCAATCGGCTCGTCATAAGTGAGTGAATCATCTTTAGCTGATTGATCCAACACGACTGGCAGGCCATTTTTTCGCAGCCTTTCGATCAGTTCTTTGGCATTCATTTCGCCACGAAAACCCGATAGGGATTTCTGATTTAAGACCTCCTCCCACTGCTTGTGCTGAGCATTCAATCCAGTTGCTACTCGAACATTCTGACTGGCCCTCGGAGATCCAGCGGAATGGAAGACCGGAACTCTGACCGAAACTGATTGCGCAACAGCCACTTGATTGGTGCCACAGTGAAGCAGAGCGAACAAAGCAAAAAGCATAGAGGTGCGAAGAACTGCTCGGTAGGAATTCGATATTCGAGACAAGCCATAAACCGTTGCCATCGTTTCTCCAAATGTTTGAATCTCACGCCCCTATCTTACGCCGCTTGGTCTATCATAAATCAGTGCGAAGCCCGGGACAAACACAAATCTTGTCTTCGCAATTGATTGGGGCAGGTCAAAGGAAAACGCAATGGTCAATTCATTTTTTCGACGCCTTAGTGGCATTCTTATTCGCCCGATTTCATCGCAGCGACTAAAACTCCAAACATTCTGTCAACCGAAAATAGCCTATCAACATCATGCTCGCCGACTGCCATTGGCATTGCATGTTTTTTTGACGATCACATGGGCGTTGGGCGCTCCAGTCCATTGCCAAGATACTCAACAAGACCAGCCCGCAGGCACACAGTTTTCCGAAGCCGACGCGCCCCCCGTTCGCCGAATCGTCTTCTTCAATTCTGGAATCGCCCAGGTACTACACCAAGGCGAAATCACAGACAACCAACGGGTCGAAATCGGATTCGACCGTGACCAGATCGATGATGTACTCAAGAGTCTTGTGTTTGATGATCGATCTGGCACGGTTGAGTCAGTACAGTATCAACCCGCGCCTGGTAAAGAAGCGATTGCCGCCGATCGAATCGGCCCGCCCATGACGTTGGCCCAGACTCTGCAAAAATATCGCGGAGAGTCCATCACATTAACTTTGGATGACAAGGAAATCGTTGGTTCCATTCTTGGAATCGAAACTCGCACCCAAAAGGAATCAACTGACGAAATTATTGTGCTGGTAACCCCAACAGGACTTCAGACTCACTCGCTCACGGATTTGCAATCCGTCAAATTCAACGCGAAGTCAATCGATGAAGAATTTCGCTTGGCAATGACCGGCCTCGCCAACTCTCGCAACGCCGAACGTAAATCACTGACGATGTTCTTTGAAGGTGACGGAGAGCGGAAAATTCAATTCGGCTACGTTGTTGATGCGCCCGTTTGGCGAATGACCTATCGGCTCGATCTAAGCTCGAGAGAGTCGACCCTTCAAGGCTGGGCTCACATCGACAATGTCACTGGGTTTGATTGGGAGAACGTCTACATCGATCTTCGCAGCGGCCGGCCTCAAGCGTTCAGCGTTGATCTATTCCTACCACTCATCGCTGAACGTAGCTCTCGTGACCGCTCAGTATTTGGAATTCCGGATGACTTGGATGCGTCGCCCTATTTTGGTTTAAGAGGTCGACAAACTCTATTGTCACAAGGGCGTTCTCTCGGTGGTATGGGCGGAGGTGGATTCGGTGGTGGCGGATTGGGCGGTGGCGGAGGAGTTTTTGGTGGCGGAGGCGGGACATTCGGCGGGCCCGCTCCAACAGCGGCTCCAGAACCGATGGCCATTGGAAATGGATTTAAAGTCGCGGCGGAGCAAGGAAGAGTGGCAAGAATGCTTCAATTTAAAATTGAGAAACCAGTCAATCTTGCGTCGGGTCGCAGCGCCATGTTACCGATCATGACCCAAAAGGTCGAAACAGAATTGATCACGCTTTTCGATTTATCCGAAAAGAAGCCAACTGCTCAATTGACCATCAAAATGACCAACGGCAAAACGTTTTCGATCGTGGCGGGCCCCACAACGATCTATCAAGACGGAAACTTTGTTGGTGACGCCGAATTGGGACGAACCGACATCGACCAGGAAACCATGCTGGCTTATGGAGAAGATCAACCTCTGTCTTTGGAGGTCGCCTCGACAAGCACTAAGAAGATTTACAAGAAAGTTCGAATCACTTCCAAAAACGGCGCCGCTTCAATCATGCTTGATGCCGTCAATCGCAAGACACAATCATTTGTATTTAAGAACAAAGACATCTCGAAGCGTTCCGTTCAACTAAACCTTCCTGTAGGCAATTCGGTAGCAATTCCCAAACCCGCAAAACTCGAGAACAGTATCGCCCAATTTGAATTCAATGTGCCGGCTGATAAGGAAGTTAGCAAAAACATATCTGTTGACACGGCGATCGTGGAAACGCACTTGCTGGCCAAAGTCTCACTTCAAATGTTGGAAGACTGGAAGAAGCAACGACTGTCGATTGAACCGGCTGCCGAAAAGGCGATCAATCGCTACCTCGCGGCCGACAAACAAGTCAAAGCTGCATCGAAAGAAGTTTCCCGCTTGAATGATGAACTTCGCGAAAATGAAGCGGAACAGGTGCGGCTGACTGGCATTATCGAAGCCGTCAAATCGGAGGCCGCGGCGACGCCGTTTGTCGAAAAGCTAACCGCACTCGATGCAAAACTTGTTGATTTGAGAGTCGCCAAAAATGCGGCCTCGGACAAACTTGAGGATGCCCGAGACGATCTGGTCAAAGCTGCCGCCAACCAGTTGGGTGATTAATCGAGCTAAATCGCTTTCCAGATGGAGTAAATTAGAGATGAGTAGCGACCGAATTCTTAAGTTTTACTGGGAAAATGACGATTTGGCCTGTATCCGGGAAATTGTGCCTTATCAATAAAATTGTGATTTGCTACAATCTGCGGCTCGCTAATATTTCAATTTAAACGTGACATTGAGACACTTCGATGGCCAATAAGTCAAAAAAGAAACTGGAAATCATTCACCTCGTTTGTGAAGAGACAGGTGATTACAACTATCACTTGCGTCGCAAATCGGGCGGTGAAAAACTTCGCCTTAAGAAGTATTGCCCACGCTTGCAGCGGCACACAATCCACGTCGAGAAGAAGAAGTAAGCCCACTCGAGTTCGAAGTGTCCCGAATCTGGCAACCAGTTTCGCCACCTTCCTTGCTCAAGTCGACTTCTTGATGCGGTACACGATCGGCACGCAGTTTCTGTGTGCCTTTTTTGCTGCGCGGTGGTCGATGTGATTTTGCACTCGCAAGCTCTTCGTTGAAGCGCCGATCAACACTTCAACATTTCATCACGTAGCTACCGATCGCGGTCGATCTGCTGTCTTGAACCGGCTGCCTTGAACTGGAATACCGTTGAGCTGATTGCTTAAGCCTGACCAACTTTTTACGATAAGGCTTTACCGCTGATTCAAAGGAAGAGTGCCATGGGCTTGCGATGGACAATGCGCCACCACGACAAAGACTTGGTTCAGTCGATTGAACGGAACTCTGACGTCTCGCCAGTCGTCGCGCAGATTCTCGCACTGCGAAACATTTCTCGCCCCGATGAAGTCGCGTTGTTTCTTGAAATGAAAATGACGGGATTGCGACCTCCCCACGAACTGCCCGGCGTGACACAAGCCGTCGAGGTCATCTACGCGGCGATCACGGAAAAGAAGAAGATCTTCATCTACGGTGACTATGACTGCGACGGAATGACGTCGACCGCCATCCTCTACCGATGCTTAACGTTGTTGGGTGCAGAGGTATCGTACTTTGTTCCCAACCGTCTCGATGATGGTTATGGATTGAACGTCGATTCGCTGGGAAAGCTTCAGCAGCGCGGCGCGGAGTTAGTCATTTCCGTCGACTGTGGAATTGCCAGTGTCGACGAAGTTGCTTTCGCAAAAGAAAAAGGCATGCAAATCGTCATCACGGATCACCATCACCTTGGTGAATCGCTCCCCGATGCCGACGCCATCGTTCACCCCGCCCTGCCCGATGGCGGCTATCCGTTTGCCGGTTTGTGTGGTGCCGGAGTCGCGTTCAAACTGGCATGGGCGTTATGCCAATGCGATCACGGTTCGGAAAAGTTGCCTGAGCGCATGCGCAACTTTCTCTTTGGTGCAATTTCTTTGGCCGCTATCGGAACGGTTGCCGATGTCGTACCGTTGTTGGATGAAAATCGAATCATCGTTCACCACGGCTTGAATTGCCTCCGTCAATTTGCCAATCCCGGTTTGAATCACCTGATGCGATTGGCCAAATGTGATGACAAACCGCGTCTGGAAGCAGAAGACATCGCGTTCGGAATTGGCCCGCGGCTCAATGCGGCGGGACGGCTTGGTCAGGCTCAGCTTGGTGTTGAACTACTCATTTGCGAATCGGAAGAACGAGCCAAATCGCTGGCCGAGTATATTGACGAATTAAACAAGAACCGCGACACGATCGATCGCAAAATGCTGCGTGCCGCCAACAAATTGATCAAAGAAAACTTCGACCCCGAAACGGATCCCGCCTTGGTCGTCGCCGAATCGGATTGGCACTTGGGAGTGATTGGAATCGTCGCCGGCCGGATCGCGCAGACTTATCATCGTCCGACGATCATTATCTCTACCGATCCATTGGGAAATCGACCCGGCGTTGGCTCGTGCAGAACTTCATGCGGAGTCAACCTGTACGATGCATTGTCGGGCGCTCAAGAACACTTGATTGGATTCGGCGGACATTCGGCAGCCGCTGGGCTGAAGATCAAACCGGAAAACATTGACGCGTTTCGAGAAGACTTCTTCGAACAAGTCATCCAGCAAGTTTGCGTCGACGAGCTAATTCCTGATCTCGACATTGACGCGGAAGTCCTCATCGGCAGCCTGACGTTATCGACCATGTATGAACTACTCAAGCTGGCACCCTTTGGCCAGAACAATCCTCGCCCAATTCTGTGCGCGACAGGAGTTCGACTGGCGGCTCCCCCCAAACCCATGGGCACCGATGGTCGGCACCTTTCGCTTCAACTGATTCAACACGACTCCAGAATTCGTGCGGTCGCGTTTGGGAAAGGCGAATGGGCGAAAGATTTGAGCCACGACGATTCGGCCTATGATTTTGCGTTTCGACCTGTGATCAATGAATTTCGTGGCCGCCGGTCGGTCGAACTTCATTTGATTGATTTTCGACCCAGCGAATCAGCGGTGACCGCGTGAGTGCTGCCAACAAATGGATGACGGATCTTGATTGGCCCACGGATAGCGATTGGACAACGCGTTTGCAGGCGTCGTTCGAGGCTCCGTACTTTGCCGATTTAATAAGCTTCATTGAACAGGAGCGAGCATCGAAAACCGTTTACCCCCAGTCGAAGGACGTGTTTAACGCCTTTCGATTGACATCATTCGCGAACACGAAAGTCGTCATTCTCGGCCAAGATCCCTATCATGGCCCTGGGCAAGCTCATGGCCTGAGCTTCTCTGTCCAAGCTGGCACAAAAATTCCACCGTCGCTAAAGAACATTTACAAAGAACTCGTTGAAGACTTAAACATTCCCATCGCAACGACAGGTGATTTGACGTCGTGGGCGGAGCAAGGCGTTTTGCTTTTGAATACCGTGTTGACAGTTCGCGACGGCGAAGCCAATTCACACCGCAAACAAGGCTGGGAGCAGTTTACTGACGATGTGATTGTTGCACTTGGCGAACAGACCGAGTCAAAAATTGTTTTTTTACTGTGGGGAAAACCAGCCGAGAAAAAGGTGAAGCTTATCGGCGATCAACACGCCATTATTACCTCGCCTCACCCTTCCCCACTGTCAGCACATCGCGGATTTTTTGGAAGTCGACCGTTCTCCCGCATCAACCAAACGCTTGCCGAATCAGGCAGAACAACGATTCGTTGGGAGTCGGTGTTTGAGTCAAGTTCAGTTTAGACGTTTTCCAAAACTGCCATCACAACGTTGATTTTGATGGCAGTCGGATCAAAAAGCTCGCTTGCTTAACCATCTCTGAGCGAACTTTCGAGTGCTTTCGCTCGTTTTCACATTCGTTAATTTTCGACGTTGGTTTGCACTCAAACTTTCTCTAGGATTTGGCCCCACGAAGCGTGACGAAAATGACCGATCCAGCATTGATCAAACGCAATGAGAAACCGCAAGCAAACACGAAGAACCAATCGACGCGT
>CAZPTT010000096.1:17073-25634 GCA_964589435.1 uncultured Pirellulaceae bacterium | reverse complement strand
GTTTTTTCGCGTTGCGCAACCAAGACGGCACCGTAGTGCGATGCAAACGATTGAAGCTGGAGGATGCAGTTCCGGCGCGTACCAGTCGGTAGAGACTCGCCCGTATTGGAAAACAGGAATCTTTCTCAACGCACCCTAACGTTGATCGTCGAAAACTTCGCGACCTCGAATCGTTCCCATGGCTCGAAACGCCAACGGATCGACATCGCCAGCGATTCCGCGTGACGAACCATCCACGAATCCGAACATGGTGACATCGCCCGCATGCATGCTATTGAATTGAGCGTAGCCATGAAAATGAATTTCTAATACTTCATCGTCGCCATCTTCACCTTCGATTACCAAAGGTTCAGTGCGCATCGGATTGTTCGGCGGTTCCCAAGTCCATCCGACAACTCGCCAGCCAGTGTGATCCGAGCCAGTTACCACTCCGGGCCAAACTGAATCAAAAAGTTGGTTGCTCCGTTCTCCAATCATGATCGTGTTACTCGCGCCGTCGAGAACATCCCGCAGCGCCGTTTTACTGTTGCGATAAAACATTCCGTTGACGCCAGATTCACTACCGAGCAAATTGTTGGATGGGCAAGTTTGACCATCGTCCATCGTGTCGAAAGAAACGGCTGAGCCAATATTTCCAACATAGTGCGTCCGAGCGACTTCATGATCAGAATCTCCCGTTGGCGAATCGGTTGTTGCCAAGCGAACCGTCGGCGAGTCATTGGCTGAAGATGGACACAGTTGCCCCGTGATCTGGGTGATCACGATTGGATTGTGCTTGACGTCAAGCAGTTTGGCCTGAAAGTCGATTGTCTGGTGGAGATTGACTTGCTCGACATACGGCAGCGTATGCGACATCCAGCCCCAGCCGACTTCTGATTCTGAAACGTTGCCTTGCCAACCCGCTGGGAAATGCCCGTGAGAAGTATTGTGGTTGTGCAATCCCAACACGATCTGCTTGACTTGATTAAGGCAGGTGACGCGGCGGGCCGACTCCCTAACCATCTGAACCGCCGGTAACAGCATCCCAATCAAAATTCCGATGATGGCGATGACCACCAGCAATTCCACCAAAGTGAAACCTACATGAGATCGATTTCGTCTTGTATTGAATATGCTCGCTTGGGACATGTCGGCTTCCATGGGGAAATTTGTGATCGGGCGAATTGGCGGAGGAAGCGGCGAGGCGGAAGTCTCCAAAGTAATCGAGCTTATCGAGAAAACAATTCTAAGTTGTTTGTTTTAAACCCATTACTTCGGTAGCTTTAGTATTACGATACTAATAACGTTCGTCAAACCGAGTTAAGTTTGACAGCGTTAAGTTTGTCAGCGCTAAGTTTGTCAGCGCTAAGTTTTTCAGCGCTAAGTTTTTCAGCGTTATCGCAGTGAATGTTTTTGAGCTTCGGGCAGCGTTAGTCAACGATGGAACCACGAAAAATTCTGGGCGTTTCAGAAAGCGCTAATCTGGAGGAAATTCAACGGGCCTATCGGAAGGCAGTCTCGAAGCATCACCCCGACATGGGTGGAGACGCGTGGGCATTTCAACAAGTCAATGAAGCTTACGAAGCGTTAGTCGCGCAGATGGAACGAACAAAGACGAATCGTTCAACACTCCCTAAATCATCAAACGCGAAGACTCGTCCTAACCAAACCGAACCAACCCGTTCGAAACGATCAGATTCAAGAACGCCCAACTCTAGAAAGGGCAGGGCACCTGAAGGGTCGGAGTCATCCGCTAGGCAACCAAAGGGATTTCAGTCATCGACAAACTCACGAAGTGAAAGCGAGCAGCGCGGCGGCAGAAGCCCAGCCGGTCAAAAGAAAGCAACATCAGGCAAGACGAATCGGGGAAGGTCGGCAAACAACAAAACGAAAACAGATGGATCGTATTTCGACTGGTGGAACCTATTCTCTGGTGAGTTGCCGCTCCAAAATGAAACCAGCATGTTCATTCTGGTCAACGTGCTTGATATCTTCATGACGCGTTTGCTGCTGGCCTACGGTGCCATCGAAGCCAATCCGATCGCCAACTTTTTTTTACGGCTTTGGGGATTCAATGGCATGATCGTTTTCAAGCTGTTGATCGTTTCGTTCGTCTGCTTGATCGCCCAAGTAGTGGCGACCAAACGAAAGGCGACGGGCCGAGGATTGCTGATCGCTGGTACGCTACTCGTTGCGGCAGTGGTGGCTTACTCGGTCTGGTTGTACCTCAACAAGATAGCTCGATAAAGTTGGCGGACTTGAGCGATTGGATAAAGATGGCTTGGGGACAACGTCAACTTGCATTGGCGATGCCTCCGATCATTGTGGCGAAACGGCTTTCATCAAAATCGCGCACAGCCAAGCTCCGTAAGTTCCGATGCCGTATCCAAGCACCGCCAGCAGAACGCCTACCGGCGCGAGCGAGGGATGAAACGCAGCGGCGACAACCGGCGCACTTGCTGCCCCCCCAATGTTGGCTTTGCTGCCAACGGCCAGAAAGAAATAGGGCGCTCGAATCAACCAACCGACAAAAAACATCAGCCCAACGTGGAACAACATCCAGATTCCTCCGACCACGAACAGCCCGGGATGTTCGGCAAGAGCTCGGATGTCCATATTCAGCCCGATCGTAGCGACCAAAATGAAGATAAACACAGTGCCCAACTTCGAGGCACCAGCACCTTCGTAATTGCGTAGTGGCGTAAACGACATGATGATACCGACGGCGGTAGCCAACACAATCAACCAAAAGAATTTCGAATCAAGACTAAAGCGGGAAGCCAACGGATAGTTTTCACCAATGTGCGGAGCAATGATGTCGGCGGCAAAATGACAAGCGGCAGTTACGCCGAATCCAATTCCGGCGATCACCATCAAATCGGTGGCTGTCGGAATGCGAGCCGTTTTAAGGCTGAAGCTTTCCATTTTGTTCTTGAGTGTTTCGACGCTAGATGCATCGGCTTTAAACAGCCGGTCGATTGCTTGGGCTTTGCCGACACCTAGCAACAAAAACAACATCCAGATTTCGGCGATGATTACATCGACAGCAACCATCACGCTGTACAGAGAGTCAGATGGGAGAAAGATCTCTTTCATTGCGGCTTGATTGGCACCGCCACCAATCCAACTGCCAGCGACGGTCGAAAGGCCGCGCCAAACCGATTCCGCGTCGGTTCCACCCACCAGTTCTGGCTTGACCATCGCGACGATGAACACCGCGAGCGGTCCGCCAAAAACAACGCCAGCCGTTCCCGTGAAAAACATGATGAGAGCTTTGGGCCCCAAGCGAATGATCTCTCGAAGATCGATACTGATCGTCAATAGCACCAAGCTCGCAGGCAACAAGTAACGGGAGACGACTTTATAAAGCTTCGAATGATGCGGGTCGACCAAACCGAAGAAAGTCAGCAGGCTGGGCAGGAAGTAGCAAAGCAACAGCATCGGAACGATTTTGTAGAAGCCCTTGAGGATGGGGTTTTCGCTACTTGAACTCCAAAACACAAACGCCAACATCACCATCAAGATGCCAAAAATGACCGCGTCGTTTTGCAAATAAGCCGTGTTGACCGCAGCTTCTTCAAAGCCCAAGAGAATCTGATTCATAAAGCCGTCGCAAACAGAGTTGAGAATTGGTGCAAAGTCGATCGCAATCATGGAACCGCTTTCCTATGTCTGATTGTGTACGATTTTTCAGCCAACGCAATCCAACGATTATCAACGCTCTTCGATTCATGGTATTCTCTAACCCGACAGCAATCTTTCATTCGATCCAACTTGATTCCGAGACTACTATGCGGCGACATCTACTTTTTCCGGCTGTTGTTTTTCTGGTGGGTATTCTGCTGGGCATTGCCAACTTGCACACACTCCCGGCGCAAGAGAGCCTCACGCCTTTCGTTTCGAGCGATGTTGTTTTCGCCGAAAAAGACGGAATCCTCGCGGTCGAAGCCGAGCACTTTTTCAAACAGACGCTCAATGAAAAACGCGCGTTCTATTTGACGACTCGCGACAAAACACCGACCTTCGAAATGGACGGCGATCCCAATCACACCGCAGGCGCCAGCGGAGGTGCTTACTTGGAAATACTTCCGGATAACCGACGCAATCACGGAGAAAAACTGATTCCCGGCACTAATTTCTCCAATGAACCCGGCAAGCTGGCGGTACTGCATTACAAAGTGAACATTACAAATCCCGGCCGCTACTACGTTTGGGTAAGAGCCTATTCTTCTGGCAGTGAAGACAATGGACTGCACGTCGGCATCGATGGCGAATGGCCCGCCAATGGTCAACGGATGCAGTGGTGCGAAGGGAAACGTTCTTGGTGGTGGGAAAGTAAGCAACGGACTAAAAAAGAACACTGCGGTGTGCCGCATCAAATTTACTTGGACATCAAGGAAGCCGGCGAACACACAATTCATTTCTCGATGCGAGAAGACGGGTTTGAGTTTGACAAATGGTTGATGACGACCGACCGCGATATGGCTCGACCAAACGACAGTGGCCCTGAGTCCATCGTTTCCGCTGGCAAAATGCCAGCCACGTTCCCAATGGTTGCCGCTGCAAGCAACAGAGACACGCCTGCCCAAACAGGAACGCCGACGCTCGCAGCAAAGAAGGCGAACAATTCGCCGGCATTGGTTCTTGCAGCGAACCAGTTTTCACTTGACGGAACTGACTACTATCTTGACAAGGGTAAATGGTTGGCAATCAACCCGGATCAACAAAAGACAGCGACGATCACCAAGGAGTTTCCTTTTCCAGCGGGTAACTACAACATCATCCTGAAGGCCGTTGGCGAGAATGATGGTCAATCGACTTACGATATTAAGGTTAGTGACAACGCGCTGCCTCAATTCAAGTGTCCGTTAAGTGATAAGATGTTTGAAGAGGGAACGAAGTTCTACGGACGCTGGAAGAACATTTCCATCAAAGCCAAAGAAACGATATCAATAAGTTCCACTGTCGGAACTGATGGCGCGGAATTCAGTCGAGCCCGTTGGGCAGCGATCGCATTTCGACCTGCGGATAAGAAGACGAAAGCGCTCGCGCAGACATTTCTCAATGGCCAAACCAAATCACCGCAAGACAACGAGCGATCGGCAAACATCGATCGCAGCACCAGTCCTACCAAACCGGTCAGCGATAAGCCGTTGATCGAGCCGAGGCAGGAAGATGGCAAGGGAACGATTGCGATTTCTGGCGAATTGAAAACGTGGCACAACATCACCTTCACGATCGACGGGCCTTATGCTCACGAACAAGACAACGCGCCGAATCCCTACACTGACTACCGGATGGAGATTGAATTCAAACATCAGGACGGAAAATCCTACGTGGTACCAGGCTATTTTGCGGCCGATGGAAATGCGGGTGAGACCTCCGCTGAATCGGGCGTGAAATGGAGAGCCCATTTTTCTCCGGACAGAATTGGGCGTTGGAGCTTCAAACTTTCGATCGGCTCGGGCAAACTGGCGGCAATCGACAAAAGTGCTCCCGTCAAAACGTTGAATCAAATTTCAGGAGACTTCGTCGTCACTGCAAGCGACAAGTCAGGTCGTGATTTTCGGCGACACGGTCGTTTACAGTATGTCGGCAAGGGCTATTTACAACATGCCGGAACGAAGAAGTATTTCCTCAAGGCGGGAGCCGATGCGCCAGAAACGCTGCTGGGATACGCCGACTTTGACAACACAATCGCTGGGAAAGCGAAAAGGGTGCCGCTGAAAACATTTTCTGCTCACGTTCAGGATTGGACGGACGGTGATCCGAGTTGGCAAAACGGCAAAGGCAAAGGCTTAATCGGTGCGGTCAATTATCTCTCCGGAAAGGGCTGCAATGCATTTTCTTTTTTGACATATAACGCCGGTGGCGATGGCGACAATGTTTGGCCTTTCATTCAACGCGATGACAAACTGCACTACGATTGCAGCAAGCTCGATCAGTGGGCCACGGTTTTCGAACATGGAACCCAAAAGGGAATGTACTTGCATTTTAAACTGCAAGAAACGGAGAACGATGATCATCGAGGCGGCCACAAAAAAACCGATGGCTATGTGCCAACCAGTTTGGATGGCGGAAACCTTGGCGTGCAGCGAAAACTCTACTTGCGAGAAATGATCGCGAGGTTCGGTCACAATTTGGCATTGAACTGGAATCTTGGCGAAGAGAATACCCAGACAACGGTTCAGCAGAAAGCGATGATTGATTACATCAAACAGACCGATCCGTACGGACACAACATCGTGCTCCATTCTTATCCCGATCAACAGGACAAAGTTTACCAGCCGCTGCTTGGTGACAAATCAAATTTGACCGGATTGTCACTTCAAAATAGTGGCATCCAAGATACGCACCGGCATACTGTCAAATGGGTGCGAGAATCGAAGCAGTCCGGCAAACGTTGGGTGGTTGCGTTTGATGAATCAGGTACCGCAGCTCACGGTCAGTGTCCTGATCTTGGCTACAAAGGTTTCGACGGAAAAGATAAAGACGGCAAGATGATTTATACCCAACACGAAGTTCGCCGACAAACTTTGTGGGGGCATCTGATGGGTGGCGGCGCTGGCGTCGAATATTACTTCGGCTATAAGTTTGCTGAAAATGACCTCGTCTGTGAAGACTGGCGTTCGCGAGACCAAAGTTGGGACTACTGCCGAATCGCTCTTGAGTTTTTTCGTGACAACAACATCCCTGTTCACGAAATGGAGCCGATGGATGAATTGGTGGGAAATCTTAAGCATGACAACAGCCGCTATTGCCTGGTAAAGCCGGGTGAACTCTATCTGGTCTATTTGCCTTTTGGTGAAAAGTCGGAACTGGATCTGAGCAATGCTGACGGGTTTTTCAAAGTCGATTGGCTCAACCCGCGGACAGGCGAAATGACTAAATCGGATGTTACGGTGGCAGCGGGAAGTAAAGTCGTTGTGTCAGCGCCAGAATCAAGCAAGGAAGATTGGCTGGTTGTGATCCGAAAGAAGAAGCCTGAGTTTAAAGATCGAGTCGACTAATTCTGGTGGAAAGAAAAGGGCAACTTCGGTGAGAAATCAACTTGAAACGGCGGGTGCCATGTCTCTCGCTTTTTTGCGCGAGAATGCGAAAGCATCGCGACGGCAAGTGAGTAGTTGAAATCGAAAGCTTAATCGAGCTTTCAAATTTCAATTCGAAAGCAGAGCTCGAATACCGTACAGCCGATAAGCTTGGATTCCCAGATTCGCGGCGCGTTCTGCCGGCGTATATCTAAGAATCAAAATGTCACCCGGAGCGACTTTGGGACGAGCCGATGGGTTGTTGATGGCATTGGCGACATCAACACGAAAGTTGTATTGAGTGCGTCCAGGCACGTTACGTGAGACGATCAACTCCGTTGGTGGGATACCAGAACCAGCGAACGAACCAACCCCTGTCGAATAGCCGGATATCGCCATGGCTTGAATGACGTCAAGACTCGTGTCTCGTGGCAGCGGAAATTCGCCGCCTCCCAACAAGCCACCTATGTAGAAGACCTGCGTCGGTTGGGCATTGACTTGAACCACATCTCCATCCCGCAAGACAATTTCTTCCTCGCCAAAATTAGGGTGTGGCTGATTGGATCGAATTGGAATACTGCTGCTCAAATTTACTTGCCCGCTGCGGGCCTGATGAAACGAAGCCGATTGATTGGAGCGGGGGAACGGTGATTGGGAGCTCGCCGGCGCTGTCTGAAGAGATTGAAATTGACGGCTGGACGGACGGTGGATCGAAACAGTCGGCTGCGCATTGAGGCCAGGGATACCGCCTGTTTGAATGAGAGCGCTCAGCAGATCATTGTCGTAAGCCGGCATTTGTAACATCGAACTGCGGCTGCTTTGATCCGAGCGATCAGAAACGCTGTTCCGGTTTGCTCCACGATAAAAAGTCGAATTTGATTGCGAGTTGTCTTGCCGGATTACCGTCACACTGTAGGTACGCTTTTGCATCAGCGTTACCAGGACTCGATTGGAGTCGATTAAGATCGGCTCGCCGCCTTCCAAGAAAGTACGCTTGACCAGCGATTCGGCTTGGCTGATCGTCAGTCCGCGAACGGACAGTGGCTTTATCAACGGAAGCGAGATCGTCCCGTTGTCTCGGACAGGCGTTGGAAAGCCCATCGCCGGCGGTAGCTCGGGTTGGGTTCTTGAATAATGAACGGGTGGATTGGAGCCGGATTCTCCCAAGACGCCTTCGATAAAGACTCCTAAGACATCACCTGCATCGAGCATGTATTGCTTACGATGTTGACGTCGCAATCGAGAGAGATCGGTCGAAAACGAAGCTGGTTCGTTTTGGTAGGTAATTTCTTGCGAGCAGTGATCGGCTGGGAACGAGCGAGCCGACGGATTGGTTGCAAACTGCTGAGCATTGGCCATCGAAACACAACCAAATAACAACAGGCAGGCAATCGAGTACGGCTTGTATCGGTCTAGCTGTGGTTTTAGATTCATTAAGATGTCCAAGACGAATTGATTAAGCTCAGTTTTCAAATTTAACACATCAGCAACTTGAGCGAGTGATTCGTTGCAGCTAAGTGCGAGTGGCGAGATTTTTGCCTCGCAAGACTTTTT
>CAZPTT010000096.1:0-16973 GCA_964589435.1 uncultured Pirellulaceae bacterium | reverse complement strand
CAACACATTGTTTATGCGGTGACCGAAGCGAGTCGCGAATTTTAGCTCATCCGTCCTGTCTTAAAATCTCAATTGAAATCTAACAAAAATGTCTGACGACGAAAAAGATGAAGCGGAACTGACCTTAAACCCATCGGCCAATCAGCAGCAGTTCGGAATTACAGCGCTTTTTTGGTTGACTTTCTTGGTGGGACTAGGAATCGCGTATCTTCAGCGAATGAATTCGGTCGAAATCGTGATTGGCGGTGCGGTCGGAGTCGCGATCGGAATGGGAGTTGGTTTCGCCATTGGCCTGGCGACGAAAAAAGTTCCGGATGCGGTTTTCTGGGCAACGCTAGTGGCTGCGTTCGCCTACATTTCTGTCGCGAGCGATCCAATCTACACGACACCACACCGAGTCATTTGGGCAGTCGTCGGCGCGGCCACTGCCGCCGTGGCGTCGACGGTCATGCCCAACCGATTTATCGTCAACGCGCTAATCTGCGCTATAGTGGCCGGCCTGATATTAGGACTTTACTGGTTAGTCGCCCGCAAACATCCACTCGACTTGCAAATTGATCTAATCGTTGCTCCGCTGATCGGGGTGGCGGTCGCACTTTTCGTGAGAGTCTTGATGTGGCTTGAATCTCGTCGGACGATGCCTCGCTACGTGACGGCGACTTGGTTGATGGTGGTCGTCATCGTTGCGAATCTATTTTCAAGAAACTGAACGCGGCCCAGCGTTATTGTTTCGCGACGTTCTCCTGTCGGGCTCGTTTGGACAAGGAATGCGACACGAATAACATCCCAGCGGAAGCGACGATGCAATAGGCCGCCATCAGAATTAGTTGAAACTCGAATCCGATGGATCGATCGATACACCAGCCAGTCACGCCCGGCCCGAGCGCTGAGGCGAACACCATCGCCGCGACTGCGATGGCCCGAATTGATCCCAAGTGTTGAGTGCCGTAGGTTTCTGGCCAGATGGAGCCGAAAACCGAACAGGAGAAACCGTAAGAACATCCCAGCAGGAACATAAACGCGTAGATTGCCCATGGATCGCGGACGAAGCCAAGCAACAAGCATCCGCCAGCCATTGGCACAAGAAAGAATGGAAGCAAAGTTCGCGCGCCAAATTTATCCACCAGCCACCCGCTGATCAATGTCCACCCGACCGTCGCGATGGAAAGCAAAAAGAACGAGGAAGCGAAAAGCTCTTTTGACCATTCTTTTAGTTCGCCAATGTGAATCTGGTGAAAGAAAACGGAAGTCCCAATAAAAGCAGGGGCCAAAATCCCCAAGCACAACAACCAGAATACCGAATCTTTCATGACTTCCGCTCGAGTCCAGTCACGAACGTGAGTAGGCGATTCAACGTCGCTGTTCTCGATAATGGGTTGCCGCTCGACTCGCATCAACAACACGATGGAGGGCAATGCAAATATGACCAAGGTCAACGAAGCAATACTCCAAGTAAATCGCCAGCCGCACCCGGCGACGGCGATCAAAACGAGGCTTGGCAAAATGGCTTCTCCGATTTGATGTCCCATCGTCGTCAGAGAAATGGCTCGGCCACGCTCTGCGGAATACCATCGCCCAATCGCTGTCTGCGAAGTATGCGTCATCATGCCTTGGCCGAACAAACGAAGCGCGTAGATAACGCCCAACAACATGGGAACGGAGGACACATTTGCCATCCCCCAACAGGCGGCGGCAAGGCATGAAACAATCACTGCGGCGACAAGTGATACCGAAAATCGGTCGACCGCTTTCCCAACAAACACCAAGGTGACGGCACTCGCCAGTGTCGCGATCATGTAGATCGTGCCAAACTGACCATCCGTTAAGTTGTAAGTTCCCCGAATCTCTCCAGAGAATAGAGAAATGAAAAACGTTTGACCAAAACTGGAAAAAACCGTCAGCAATAGCCCTCCGGCTAACCAGCGTAAATTATGCCGTATGAACTTTATTAGATCACTCATTGATGCCGTAATTGCGTCGGTTAGTTATGTGATTGTCTCGTTCAAAGTCTTCAGTTGATCGAAGTCCACGATTAACCAATGCGCATTCGTTATTGCGAAATCCATTGAAAACCATCTTCATCATCGAGTTCACGATTGATCGCAAGTCGTTGATCCGAAGTCATTGCGGCGATGGAGAATTGCATATCGTTAAACAGAACGGCCAAACGTGAACCGCCGGCTACGCTTTCGAAGAGCGACGTAATTTCGGCAAGGATTTCCCACGCCATATACTTACCAGGAAATTTACCTTGAAAGACATGGTTTTGATGCTGAAAATCCAAACGGACTTCCCGCTCGTCTTCTTTCACCAATTCCACATCAACGCTCGCCAGTGATTCGTCGACGCGAAGCATCATGGCGAGTCGCTTGATCAAGGCGCAAAATTCACCGTCAATTTGTTCCGTTTGCTCGATACCACAATACAAATTTGCGAACTTCCTGGCTTGCAGCCCAACCGTTTCACTGAGCACGGAATGGAAGCTCCAAAAATCCGCCTGCCACTCATCGGTCGCAAGAACTTTCTGAAACGAAGCTTCACATAACTCACCGGGTTGAACGACTCCATGACGCGACAGCACTTCCCATTGGGCACGCATGTAACTCACGACCTCAGGGCCCGGAACATACTCCTTTGGCACATAAGTCCGTTGGCTATCTTTCGGTTTTTCTGACTTACCAGCAGCCGATCCTCCAAACGTTTTGGCGTCTTCGTAGGCTTGTTTCGTCCAGAAACCACACAATAAAGCGAGGCCCATCAATGTGACTGGGACAACAATATTCAGCCACTGCTGAGCGGGTTCGGTGGTCGGCCGGTAAAAGAAAATCGTTGCGATTGCCGCAGCCAAAAATGCAACGGCAACCATGGCGTTGACGTAAACGACCAGCCAATTGAAAGACTTCATCGTAACTGCGTTCCTGTTCAATTCTCAGTTTAAGTTATCGCTAAGAGTTTAGTTTCGACGAAGAGTCGGGAACTGACGAAAGCACCGAATCAGAAAGATGCTGCCGCTGAAGATGCGTCGCTAACGCTTCAAGTCCCGCTAATCGTTGACCTGCTCGACCGGGGAAAGACGCTACCCCAATTGGAATTTCAATGTTGCTTAAAGCGTTGTGAATTGAACCGTTCTTAGCTTCATTCCCGCGTTGATCTGGACGGCTTAAGCGTACGGATTTTAAAGCGAAATTTGGGCCAACCTCAACGCCTGATTCAATGAGCGCCTCGATGCTTGATTGATGATAAACCGCCAACGTATCGCTGGATTGCATGAACGCTTTCCACTTCGCGCAGAATTCTGCGACCGGAACGGCTGACGCAAAATCCTCAATTGTCAGCCCCGCATGGTGCATGTGATCCGGATAATCTTCCATGTTTACGTCGTCGTATTTAAGGAAGCACTGAAACGTCTTGCCAGACCCTAGACGTTTGGCGACCCACATGATCGGTCGGTTCGTCCGTGAATGGTTGGCTTGCCCGTCGCTGGAAGCTGGATCGGCCAGTGACGCAAGGTTTGGTACCGCCAACGTTTCGCAATAAGCCACCACGATGTTTTCCAAATCATGAATGATCGCATAGGGAATGTTTGGTTTCTTGAGTCGTCGCTGCTCAAGTTTTTTTTGTCGCGTCGCTTCGTCGTATTTCGCCTGCGGATGCGCAAGTTGAGCTTCCACCATCGCGCGAAACGAATTCATCAGGCCATCCAAGCCCTTGGTGTCGGGCTCCAGCGCCTGCAGGGATTGAACAGTGGCTTCGACCGTCGAAAGTGACGTATCATTTGGCTCCAATCGAATCCGATACTCACCGGGCTTACTGGGAGCCAATCCGTACCGAGGTAAATCGCGGATCGCCGGAAAATCGCGAAGCATCGTTTTAGCATGATGCCATGTCCCGTCGAGAATCACCAACTGCTCAGGGCGTTCGTCTTCGTCCAAATCTGAAAGCAATTTCGAATCGGGGCCGGGAAACAACAGAGCAGCATTACCTGAAAGATGCTGGGCGATCTGAGGCGCCAGTGATTCGTTTCGATCACATATCAGCGAACATTTAGCGAGTGCCTCGCGAACCATTCGAGCCGTATTGAATGGGTGCGACCGTTCACGCCGATGCTGCAGTATCAAAATCTCCGTCTGATTTTCGATCTGCGGCAGATGTTGACAATAACAGTGCCCGGCAGGTCGCATACAACAGTGACAAACGATTCTAAATCCTGTCGGATTGACTGCAGTCGGGCCGCTTCGCAGCTTGCGATTTTTTGGTTTGATGTACGCGATGTTGTTCGCCAGAACTGTAAAAAAATGGTTGGAATCGCCACGCGAATTTCCAACCATTTTGTCTCAATCACTTTTGCCGTCAACATCCTGTTTCAACTGGATGTTCTTAGTGAATTTCGGTGAGCGCCTGCCCATCGCGTTTGTCACATAGGTTCTGCATGTTGATAATGTCGTTTCGGTCAGCCACAAAATGAACCGAGCCATCAACAAACCCAATATTGACGCCGCCGGGATGGTTTGAGGAAAGGGTATCCCTTGCCGATTCCGGATTCAAATGAGGAAAGTTAATCATTTGGCCGTCATGGGCCGACGCACAAGTATCACTTGAGCCAGTCCCCAAGTCAGGAAATTCTGTGAATTGCCCCTTTAACTGATCGAAACTACTTCGATTCATAAGTTGATTGGCGGCAAACGATTCATACACCGTCCCTCCTGATCGATAGCTCCATGCCCGCTCGCTCGTCATCGCGACATTCGATGTACCGTCACGACAAGAGCGCAGTTCGACCGGAGTATTGGCGGCCTCAAACATTCCCTGGTTCCGCGCCACTCCAGTTAGGTTCGCAAATCCAGTTGGCCCTTGCGAGCGATTGATTCCGACGTAATTGCCTTTCGCAACCTGCATGACTTCCGGTGAATCAATCACGATCGCGGTGGGCCCCAACCATCGTTTATCATTTAGGAGTGGGCCATCATCCGAAGGGCAGACGAATAGCGGCTTGTGAAAAGCGGTAAGCAACTGGGGGCCACCAGGATCCGTACTCGTCGCGTGCATACAGGCCGCCGGAGCCGATTGGAATGCCGGGTTCATCAAGCTAAAAATTGCTTGCTGTTCCATGAACGGCAGGATGTAAACCTGCCAGGACCAGCTTGGCCCCTCAGCGCGACCCGTCATCACGTTTAGATGCGGCGACGCCATCGTACACATGGGAGGCAATTCGCTGTGTCCGCTTTCATAATTGAGTATCGCCAAATTGATTTGGTGAAGGTTATTGGCACAACTGGTTCGACGCGCTGCCTCGCGAACCATTTGGACGCCAGGAAGTAGCATTCCAATCAAAATCCCAATAATCGCGATTACAACCAGCAACTCGACCAGCGTAAATCCACGTGTGCCGCGAGCGTCGCGACATTTTCCATTTGCGCATTTCATCTTTCATTCTCCTGAACTGAAAAGTATTAACTTTGCAAGTGGAAGAGTCGAAGTCAGTTCGGAAGTGGAAACGTCGAATGACGAATTAGAGTGAGGAGAAGCAGAAGCAAAGCAGCGGCGAAAACGAAAAGGGAAATGAAAACGGAAACTTCAATCCCCCCTTATCAATACCGCTGGCCGTTGAGTCTAACGGATTGATATTCAGATTGCAAAGTTATGCAGGAGCAATTTAAGAAAAGATATCATGCACGACTCGAGCAGGTTCAACGCCCGTCAATTTCATATCCAGCCCTTGAAACTTGACGGTGAATCGGCTGTGATCGATTCCCAAAACATGAAGAATAGTCGCATGTAGATCCCGCACATTCACAACATCCTTGATTGCGTTGTAACCAAGTTCATCGGTTTCCCCATAGCTGGTGCCGGCTTTTACCCCACCACCAGCGGTCCACATCGAAAAACCTTTGATATGGTGATCTCGGCCCGCGCCACCTTTGCCTTGGAACATTGGCGTTCGACCGAATTCGCCTCCCCAAATAACGAGCGTGTCGTCGAGGAGGCCGCGCTGTTTCAGATCGGTGACCAGAGCCCAAGTTGCTTTGTCGGTATGTTGGCAGCAGACTTTCATGTATTCATCCAGTCCACCGTGATGATCCCAGCCTCGATGATAAAGCTGCACAAAACGAACGCCACGCTCGGCAAGTCGCCGCGCAAGTAAACAATTGGATGCAAACGAGCCATCCCCCGGTTTTGCGCCGTACATGTCCAGCACGTGCTGTGGCTCGTCGGAAATGTCAGTTAACTCCGGTACCGATGCCTGCATCTTGAACGCCAATTCGTAAGCCGCGATCCGAGTCGCGATTTCCGGGTTCTGAACCTTGGAGTTTCTGATTTCATTGAGCCCACTGATCGCGTCAACCAATTTGCGTTGTTGAGCACGGGAAGTTCCGGCGGGGTTACCGACGAAGTGAACCGGATCTCCAGCGGCGCTAAATTCGACACCCTGGAAACGACTTGGCAGAAATCCGGCCGACCACTGACGCGAGGCGATCGGTTGCGGGTTGCGCCCGCCAACGCTGGTCATCACAACGAACCCGGGTAAGTCCTCAGATTCGCTCCCCAATCCGTAGTTTATCCAAGAACCCATGGACGGTCGGCCGCTGATCGCCGTGCCGGTGTTCATGAAAGTATGCGCTGGATCGTGGTTGATCTGCTCGGTAACCATGGACTTGATAATGCAAATATCATCGGCGAGCTTGGCTTGCCAAGGAATGTAGCCGCTGAACTCGAGGCCGCTTTTGCCGTGGCGTTTGAATTTAGAAAGTGGGCCCAGTGCCTTCAGCTCTTGGCCTTGCAATTGCGCGATTGGCTGGCCCGCAGTGAATGATTCCGGCATCGGTTTGCCGTCTAATTTACTTAGCTCAGGTTTATGGTCGAACGTTTCGAGGTGAGAAGGCCCGCCCGCCATGCACAGGAAAATAACTCGTTTGACTCTTGGTGTGTGATGCGGGAACGAATCACTCGTTGCATCAGCCGGAAAGAAAGTCCCTGAAGTTGAGGCCAAAAGGTCACTGGTCATCATGTTCGATAGCGCAGCGGCGCCGAAGCCAATTCCTGACGTCTGTAAAAACGTTCGGCGATTGACTGAGTTCATCATCGCTTGCAGTTGCGGATGCACGCCATCTGAATTATCGAAACGCTGTGAGTTCGTCATACTAATTCCGTGACATTGATTCACTGGTATTCAAGATCGCCCGAGTCACCATTGTCCAGGCGGCCAATTCCGCGGGATTGATGTCTTGATCGACGGGTTGCTGGCCTATCGTTGTCAAACTTTTTGCATCTTCAGGAGCAGCGTTAAACTGTTCCAAGTTCTGCTCCAGCAATGAATTTAAGAGCTGTGATTCGGCAGATGTGGGGGGCCGCGACAGGGCCAACTCAAACGCCATTTCGAGCCGGTCGTCGAACGCAGTCGTCTTGGTTTCCTTGAGTACTCGTTCGGCAAATGCGCGGGCAGCTTCGATGAAGGACGGATCATTCAAAAGAGCAAGTGCCGCCGAAGGAGTATTTGATTTGGCGCGCTGAGCCGTGCATTCTTCTCGCGACGGCGCGTCCAGGGCTTTCAATGTTGGATGAAGAAACTGTCGTTGCCAGTGAACATAAACACCTCGCCGCCATTGCGACCGCTCTTTGTCGTGCGAGTATTTACGTTGTGGGAAATTGAGATGTTGGTAATAGCCCGACGGCTGATAGGGGCGGACGCTTCTACCTCCAATTTCATCGGTCACTAGCAATCCACCAATCGCCAACGCATTATCGCGAATGACTTCTGCCGGCAATCGGAAACGAGACTGTCGAGCGAACGTTTGGTTGAACGGATCGATCTCACGCAACTCTTTCGATTCCAGTGAGGATTGCTGATACGTTTGGCTGGTTACAATTTGACGAACCAACGCCTTCACATCCCAACCCGTTTCAATAAATTCGATGGCCAGGTTGTCGAGTAATTTAAGATCGACAGGAGCTTCGCCCTGTCCGCCAAAATCGTCAAGCGATTTGGAAACGCCGATCCCCATCAACAAGTGCCAGACTCGATTCGCAAATACTCGGGCTGTCAGTTTGCCGCTGTCTTGCTGACCGTCGACCAACCAATTGGCTAAATCTAAACGGGTCGCACGCCGGGCCTTAGCGCCTTCGTTCTTGGCGCCTTCGTTCTTGGCGCCTTCGTTCTTGGCGCCTTCGTCGTTGCCCTTGTTTTCGACAGCTTCGTCGGGGGCAACAGAGCCCAGAAACTCCGGAACGGCTGGTAATACAATTTCACCTGATTCATCCATCCAGTCGCCACGACTCAAGACACGGACGGTGCGGGGCGAATCCAAAGTCCGCGTGATCATCGTCCAGCGACCACGTTGTTCAATTGCTTTGCCTAGCGATCTTGATTTCGATAATGCTTGCTCTAGGTTCTTTAGTTCCAGTTTCCACGCCGCCACATCTTTCGCTGACGAAGCGGCTTTGTCTTTATCTTTTGCAGCAATTTTCTTTTTGAGCGCAGTGACTTTGGCTTGCGTTTGGTTCACTGTTTTTTGCGCGATTTCCAGTTCTTTTCGGTCGCTGTCAGAGATGAGTAATAATTCTGGATCGCGACGGGTCGGCAATTTGTTCGTTCCAGATTTGAAGTGTTTTTCATCGTCGATATCCGCGAAGAAAGCGGCCAACGAATAGAAATCTTTGGCGGTGTACGGATCGAATTTGTGATCGTGACATTGAGCGCAACCGACAGTAGCCCCCATCCAAACACCGGATACGTTTCGCACTCGATCGGCCGCATAGATCGCAGAGTATTCTTTGGGTTGCAATCCACCTTCGTGAGTCGTTTGGAGTAAACGGTTGTAACCCGAGGCGACTTGCTGGGCCGTCGTTGGGTTGGGCAGCAAATCACCTGCCAATTGTTCTCGGGTGAATTGATCGAAACGCATATTCTCATTGAAGGAATTGATCACCCAATCTCGATACGGCGAAATGTTATGATCTTGATCACCGTGATAGCCAACGGTGTCAGCGTACCGAACAAGATCGAGCCAATAGATCGCCATACGTTCGCCAAAGTGAGGCGAATCGAGCAATTCATCGACGACTTTTTCGAAGGCGTTCACCGATTTATCCGACACGAAGGAACGGACTTGGGTTGGTGTTGGCGGCAGTCCAATCAAGTCAAAATAGAGACGGCGAATGAGGGTGGTTCTGTCAGCTCGCTTGGACGGCGACAAATTCAAAGACTCTAGCCGAGCCCCAACCAGATGATCGATCCAATTGCTTTTCTTCGCAGAGCTGTAAAGCTTCGACGAGGGAACCTCGTGTTTTACCGGTGCAACATAAGCCCAAAAATCAGACCATTGGGCGCCTTGCTCGATCCACTTCTGCAGCAACTGAACCTCTGCTGGCGTCAATGGTTTATTAACTTCCGCAGGTGGCATCCGTGAATCAGGATCTTCTTCCAAAATCCGATAAATCAATTCGCTCGAATCTGGATCGCCTGGTTCGATGGCATGCATCGCACTTTCTTTGATGTCGAACCGCAAATCGGCTTCGCGAGAATGCTCATCCGGCCCGTGGCAATGAAAACACTTGTCGGAAAGAATCGGTCGGATATCGCGATTGAATGAGATTGGATCATCAGCGCCCACAGCAAGCGGCGCGGCCATTCCGAAAACGAAAAAGATGACGGTTATGATCGGCCGAGTTACTGGTGAAAACTTGAAAGCGGGTGGAATCATGTCAGGTGACTCTCGGTCGTCAGTTGGGCTTACGATTCGCAAAATCGGATGGCAATTTTGGCGGTTGGTATCGCTAGAGCGAAGTTGTTCAAACGCTGAATTTCTTCAAACGCAAACTACTCGCTTGAAGCGGGTTCCTGATGCGCTTCTGCTCTTGCTTTCGACTCACTGACCGACAGTTCCGGCTCACCATTAACAATCAACTCAGGAGCAATTTTGGACTCAACAAGTCGAACGATTTCATCCATCGTTTTTCGTTCATACTTCAGATCGTCAAGGACAAACTTCTGCTCTCCCTCTTTTGACTGATAGGTGAGAACTCCGATCCCTTTCTTCTCCCATTTCTTTTTATCGAACTGAGTGATTTGGTCGTACTCAAGCTCATCGCCTTTACTGTTCCGCAATCCGTTGTCCGTCGTCTCGACCCAACTTTTTCGGCTAAGGAAATACCAAATGACACAGGGGAAGCCGACCAGACTGCCAATGCCCATGAAAAAGTACTGCCAAATGATGAAGTTGTTAATTTCCGAGACGGGCTTGCCAGGCCGCTTGCTTGGCCAGCCGTTTTTCTCAGCGATCGCTTTATAGGCCGTGTCGCGCTGACCGTCGTCCAGCGACTCGTCGGCCTTCAGTTCATCCCAGGCTGCGGCCCTTGGCAGTTGCCGGGGAGCAACAACGAACCCATCGAAGACTGCGTAGAGCGCGAATGCAATGCACGCCAATCCAATAAGAAGGTATTTCAAAAGAAATTTGGATTCAGGATTGGCTCGCATCGTCATCGTGTCGGTCTTCATTGAGTGGTTGATTCAAAGCTTCAGTTTAACAAAAAAGGATTTTCAAGTTGTTAGCAATCGTTTCGACTGCGCCCGTTTTTTACCGATTCAATGTGGGATTTTTGGATGATCGAATCCAGAGAACGGCAACGATTTATTGAACTGGAGCGGTTTTGAACGTCGACATGTCAACATCACATCGCGGCTTTTCAAGTATTTGTGTGGGAATTTGTCGCAGCTCAACCTACGAGTTGCAGCCAATCTCAGCCGTTTTTTTCCCCAAACCCGTGAAACGGAATCCAATTAACGTTATGATGGATGATTATCGCGACCGGATAATTTAGAAAAGGGAAAATTGATGGCGACTGAGATCACTCGTGAAGAATGGGAACGAGAAACTGAGCGGCTTTGCCCCAGCGGACAAGCCTACAGCGCGTACTCCGCATTGGAGACTTTCATTGTTGATGAGACTGATTTGACAGTTACCTATCAATGTGTGCCAAGAGGTAAATCCAGCTACGCAACGTTTCATGCGACGGCAGGTGACAAATGTAACGTTTGTCAAATCTACAAAGGCCAATGCCAGTTGAACTGGAAGCTAAACGCGAAAGTCTCTGGCCTTTCTGATGAAGAGAAAGAAACGATCGGCGTAATTTTCGAAGCGTTTCGAACCACCCTCGATGGCAAAGAAGGAAAAGGCTGGGAGACCGTGAAGGTTCTTCGACTTGGCGAAGAGAACGTTCACGAAGCCGTTAAAATCGCAGCTGAAGCGCTTTGCGAGGTATTTAACGCAAAAGCCGCCAAGTAACCGCATGCTTTTTTGTCGTGCCGGCTAACATTCAAAAGCCCGAACATTTGCCACCGTCGCGTCTGCGTTACGGTGGCTCTTTTTTTGGGACGTGCGCTCTTCACCATATCTCTATCGCGACTTCATTCGCCTAGCACTTAACACCTTTGCGTTAACCGTTTACATTTGCGTTAATTGTCGACATTTGCGTTAGCCGTCTACTTTCTCCTGGGCTGTCTACATTTTTTCGGACTGTCTAACTTTTCTTGGGAGTTCGCCGGTGGCTTGTCGCGAAAATAGTGTCCGCTTCAGCCTCCCTAAATTCTGGAACCGGTAACCAGCTTCCATTCTAACTAACGTTTTATCAACACGAGTTTCCTGCAATCAAACGATCAACGCAGTGACGCAAACAACAGATTTCAAAATCTACACTAAATAGAAACGGCTTGAGAAATGCGAATCGATGAGATTCCAATTGGCGAGAATCCACCAACCGACATCAACGTGATTGTCGAAGTTCCTGTCGGTGGTGCCCCAATCAAATACGAACTCGACAAAAAGTCGGGCACACTATTCGTTGATCGCTTCTTGTACACGCCGATGGTCTACCCAGGCAACTACGGATTCGTCCCGCATACACTTTCGCTCGACGGTGATCCGATCGACGTGTTGGTCTGTAACACTCGTGCCATCGTTCCCGGTGCCGTCATGAATTGCCGTCCAATTGGTGTTCTCTTGATGGAAGACGAAGTAGGACTGGACGAGAAGATCATTGCGGTTCCGACAGCGCGGTTGACGCGTCGTTATGTCGGCATCAAAAGCTATTCCGACCTCCCGGAAATCACGATCCAACAGGTCGAGCACTTCTTCAACCACTATAAAGACTTGGAACCCAATAAATGGGTGAAACTAAATTCCGTTGAAGAAGCGGATGTGGCGTGCAAAATGATTATCGAAGCGATCGAACGCGCAAAACAAGTTTAACCAGTTAAAACAACCTTTGCTTCACTCAACTTTGGCCAGCCAATGACACACAACAACCCATCACGTCGCCAATTTGGAATTGCAGTCGGAGGTGCGATTGCAGCCAGCTCGCTGGGCGCTAACGTTTCCTTGGCTGGTGAGTCTGAAGCGAAGAAAAACATCAGCTTAGGATTCGATAATTTTTCGTTGCGGGCGTTGAATTGGAAAGCCGACCGCCTGCTTGATTTCGCCAGCGAGCAGAAACTGGACTCGGTCTTGTTTTCCGACCTGGATGTTTTTAAAAACCACACGCCAGCTTACCTCAAATCATTGGCGAACAAAGCTGATGATCTGGGGCTGAAGATTCAATCGGGTACCGGCAGCATTTGCCAATCTGCCGCTCGTTTTGATGACAAATGGGGTTCAGCCCAAGAGCATTTGAAGCTCGCGATCCAAGTCGCCAAAGACGTTGGTTCCAATGTCGTCCGTTGCTATTTGGGCGGCATGAAAGATCGCCTGGGCGATGGAGGGATTCGGCGCCACATCAACGAAACGGTGGCGACATTGAAAGCCGTCAAAACGATGGCGATAGATGCCAACGTAAAAATTGGTGTTGAGAATCACGCGGGAGACATGCAGGCTTGGGAATTGGTCGAGCTGATTGAGGCCGCCGGATCTGACTTCGTGGGTGCAACGCTTGATAGTGGCAACGCGACTTGGACGTTAGAACATCCACAAGACAATCTCGAAGTCCTCGCTCCCTTCGCGGTCAGTTCCGGAATTCGCGATTCAACAATTTGGCAAGTCGACGATGGAGTGAAGGTCGCTTGGAACGCAATTGGTGAAGGCCAAGTCGACTGGAAACGCTACGCGGAAACATGGGCAAAGCTCTGCCCGAATGTTCCGTTCCAGCTTGAGATCATCTCCGGTTTTGGCAAGCCATTCCCCTACCAAAAGAAAGAGTTCTGGAAAGCATATCAAGACGCCAAAGCCCGCGACTTCGAGGCGTTCATGAAATTGGCTCGTGCAGGCCAACCAGTTGCCGCCGGAAAGCCTAATGATCCGGAATTCCAAATGGCTGAATTGAAGCGAAGTATTTCCTTCTGCAAGAACGAATTGGGCCTCGGCCTCAAGTAATTCTGATCCTGAACTAACAAAACTGCAACGTCTGCTGCTCTCGTAGCCGAACGGCGCGAGCCGTCTGGTTGTTGGCGCACCGTGTGACTTGCGCCACTCCGCAAACAATGTTTTCAGAATTCTCCTGAATCTTGACCGAGAGGATGGTGACGTAGCGACGCCAACACCCCAACTCGCTTGTACTCGCTTGTACTCGCTTCGCGTTGTTTTCAAACGCCTGACGAATCGTCTACAATACCGCGACGACAAATATCTAAATCAGGACTTGAAAGATGCATCAGCGATTGGCGAACCCTCTCTACACTCTTCTTGCAGTCTTGGTTATCCAATTCGGATTACCTTCTCGCGTGACGGCGGCAAACGACTCCATCGAAACCGCTGCGGTTGCCGAAAAACCAAATGTCGTCATCGTAATTACAGACGATCAAGGCTACGGCGATCTCGGCTGTCATGGGAATCCGATTTTAAAGACGCCATCGATCGACCAGTTGTACAGCGAATCAGTTCGATTGATTGATTATCATGTCGCGCCGACTTGCTCACCGACTCGTGCAGCGCTTCAGTCCGGACACTGGACGAACCGAACCGGCGTTTGGCATACCATCATGGGTAGGAGCATGTTGCGGGAAGACGAGCCAACGATCGGGCAAGTCTTCAGCAATGCTGGCTATGCAACAGGGATGTTTGGCAAATGGCATCTGGGTGACAACTATCCTTATCGCCCCGAAGATCGCGGCTATACCGAGGTGCTTCGGCATGGCGGTGGCGGTGTAGGGCAGACGCCTGACTATTGGGACAACGCCTATTTTGATGGGAGTTACTGGCACAACGGAACACCCGTTCCCGCCCAAGGCTACTGTACCGATGTGTTTTTTGATTACGCCAAATCTTTTATCAAGCAATCCCAAGCAGATGGAAAACCATTTCTTGCTTACATTTCAACCAATGCGCCGCACGGCCCGTTGCATGCTCCCGAGGAATCAGCGAAGCCCTATTTGAAAAACAACAAGAAAGGGCTGGCTCATTTTTACGGCATGATCGCCAACATCGATGACAACGTTGGCAAGCTGCGAAAATTCTTGTCAGACGAAGGGTTGGCTGAGAACACAATCTTCATTTTCACTACTGACAACGGAACGGCCGGCGGCGACAAAGTATTCAACGCTCAAATGCGAGGAAAGAAGGGCAGTGCATACGATGGCGGTCACCGAGTTCCCTTTTTCATGCATTGGCCAGCGGATGCGGAGCTTAACTCAGGCAAGGACGTGACGCAGCTCTCGCACGCCGTCGACGTTTTGCCAACCTTAATTTCGCTTTGCAAAATCCCAGCTCCCGAAAACATCGCCTTCGATGGCCAGAGCATCGAGAGTTTGCTGCGAGGCAAGCCCGCTGAAAACGTGAATTGGGACGAGCGAATTTTGATCACCGATTCGCAACGAGTGAAGGATCCAATCATGTGGAAATCAAGCAGTGTGATGACGTCAAAGTGGCGGTTAATCAATGGCAAAGAACTTTACGATATCAAGGCGGATCCCGGCCAGAAAGCGGATGTTGCATCTGCCTATCCAGCGGAAGTGCGTCGCCTCAGAGAATTTTATCAAGGCTGGTGGGAAGAACTGGAACCGAGCTTCACCAAAAACACCGCGATCTATCTTGGACATCCAAAAGAGAATCCGGCGAGGCTGACCAGTCATGATTGGATCACGACCAAGTCAACGCCTTGGAATCAAGCGCACATTCGCAAGGGAATTGATACGCCGGACAACACTGGTTTCTGGAATGTGAATGTTCACCAAGCCGGAACGTATGAAATTCGATTGCGGCGCTGGCCGAAAGAATCCAACGCTGGAATCAACGAAGGCATGAAGCCAGGAAAGCCTGTTCCGGGGTCGGCTCCTTATCGCATGACGCAAGGTCGAAAATTCAATTTGAATCGCGCAACGGTATCGATTGCCGGCCAGGAAATCGAGGCGACCTTTGCTGCGGACGCCAAAGAAGCTGTCTTGACCGCTGAACTGCCAGCAGGACGAACCAAACTGACCACTGTCTTTCATAGTGAAGACGGCAGTCAAGTTGGGGCTTATTACGCGTACATCAAGCTATTAGAGTAGGCGTTAAATGATCTGGCTTTTCGCGATCTGTCGGTGTAGTTGGACATACATTCCCTTACGCAAACCTCAGCTCCTAACGAATTGAAAAAGATCGGTACGGATTGGTTAAGCGAAATGTCGTCGCTCGTCCTGATCGTTCCATCGGCAATCAACTCTCTAGACAAAAATTTGCTTTTGAATCCGGAGCACCCAGAAATGAAAAACTTGAACATCGAAATTGGCAGGCCGTTTCAGTTTGACCCAAGAATGTTTGGCAAGTAAAGACTGAACGCCTACACAATTCAAACTTTGCCTCTTTCTGACGACTTATTGAACGATCCACCTGAGTTTCAATAAACATGTTGGCTTCTATTGCTCGACAATCCATGAAAGTGGGAACCGGGCCAAGACGATATTCTTGTATCCGTCTTTTTCGTAAAGGCAGCCAATTGATCCGTCGGGCAAAATGGCTAAGCAAGAGTAAGCGCTGCCACCTTCGTAAATCAAACGAGTGTGTTTCCACGTTTCTCCGTCGTCGTAGCTTGCGCGAACGGTCATGCTTTTCCGTTCCGTCGTATTGGCCGGATTGGAAAACAGAATCACTCCAGGTTTCTCATCAGATTTCCATCGAAATCGACGAAGACTGGCTTGGCAAATCGGCTCGACCAGCGTCTCGTCATGACGTTGATTCGACCAATTTTGTCCCCCGTCTGTGCTGATCGCAGTTTGTCGCGTTTTTAGCTTGCGATCGTAGTTTCTCATATTCAGCATCAACGAACCACCTTCCAACTCGACGACTTCGCATTCGTTAACTCTGCTGGATGGTGAGCTACCACCGATCTGCCAACTGACTCCGTGGTCGTCGGAATAGATGACGTGGGAATTGAAAGTGGTTTCACTTTTATTTGGTACTTTATGGTCGCAAGGAATGACCAAGCGCCCCGCATACTTGCCGTTTTCAATTTGAATACCAGCTCCGGGACCGGTCGCGTACCAACTCCACGATTTGTGTTTGGTCGAATCCGAGATTTCAACCGGCGAAGTCCAATTCACTCCATGGTCGGAAGATTCTGAAACGAAAACCAAACGAGAATCTTTACCAAGTCCGGCCTTAATTTTTGACTCATGAATATCGCCGGAATTCCAGGTCATCAACAAGAAGATCTTGCCCGTCGATTGATCGACGACTGGGCACGGGTTTCCGCAAGTGTTTTGCTCGTCGTCCCAGATAGTTTGCGGAGCGAGCCACGTCTTTCCACCGTCTTCGGAACGTTTCATTAGCAAGTCGATGTCCCCAGTGTCAGATTGGCTCTGTCGTCTCGCTTCACAAAAAGCCAGCAGATCACCATTTTTCGCCACGATCAAAGAGGGAATACGGTAGGTATCATATCCTCCAACACCGCTGACGAAGACTTCCGATTCCTGCAGTTGAGGATCTGTGACAGAACCCTTTTGAACTATTGGGACTCGACGCGCGGCCGTATCAGCCGGATCCGTCGCAACTAGTAGGAGGCCGAGGCAAGCG
>CAZPTT010000095.1:16605-25794 GCA_964589435.1 uncultured Pirellulaceae bacterium | reverse complement strand
TGCCGACACCTGAAGGCGACAAGAAAGTTTCGATCCAGGTTCCAGAAATCGCCAAGACTCAAATACGTTCGTCGTTGGAAATGGAGTCCGGTAAGACGGTCGTGCTCAATTGCCTGCAGTCAAACAAGAAGGGTGAGCAGGAATCGATGTTGGTCATGCTGCGTTGTACTGTCGTCGATTCGTTAACGCAAAACGTTGTCATCGTTTCAGCAGAGGAGCCAGTGGAAGAGCCCGTGGCTGAGGAAGGAGTAGGCAAAGGCGCCAACGCTGCCAAAGCCGCCTATTACCCAGTTGATTCAAACTTAAGCCCAACGGCTAAACACGCCGATCCCAATCAATCCAACAATTCAAGTACTCCGTCCGCTGAGGCCGTTGATCTTTTGATCAAAGCCAGCGGCAATTCCGATGAGGACTCACTCTCACGAGAAACGATCGAAACTTTGGGGCTACGAATTCAAATGATTGGCGATGTTAGATATTCCATCAATAACGAAGGGGCGACGATTGAAGGGAAGCAGATGTCGCTGATAACGCCGGGCGATGGTGAGATGGAAGTCATTGGCGATGACGGCAGGCTGGAAATTCGAAAAAACGATTCCGGTGAGCCGGCGGCCTTTAATCTTAAGTTCAATGGGAACGCAAAATTGCAAATGATGGATGCCCAGTATTCCGCAGATGCCATTGAGTTTGCGACTGATGACATGGGAATACCGACGATTAAACTTACCGGCAAGGGTTCGGTCTCATATGAAGAGAATGACACGAAAAGCAATTTCTCTGCTGACAGAATCACCTTCCGTGGATTCGAACTAATGACGTTGAGCGGTAACGCCCATTATGAACACGAATACAACAAGGATCAGCTTCCAATCAAAATTCATGCGGATCAAATTCGCTGGAATGCAGAGACGAATGCCATTGATACAACCAAATCGGATAAATAAAAGTAGCTCAGCACTGATTCGAGTATCAGGTTGTCTTGATACTCGATTCGTCAAAAAAAGGTAATCTCACGTAGAGTCGCGGAGTCGCGGAGAAAAATATTGCAAGTAAATCTCTGCGTCTTTGCAGCTCTGCGTGATTCATGAGATTCATGAATAAGCATTTCATCAGATTTAAGGACTTCCACGATTCAGCCAAGGCTTCTCCAGTCGTTAAAAGCCGACGTCCGACCCGGATCGCTGTTTTCTATGTCCTAGACAACCGATTTTTAGAGAAGCTGCACCTGCGTCCAAATAGAGACTCACGTCGAGGCAGTGTGACAATATTCGGCAAACGATTGTTGGGCGTCATCTACGGCGAGGCTTGAGGCAATTTTCTTGATGTTAGATTCCACTTCGGGAACTCCGATCAGCCAACCAGCAGATCTCCGTTCATTGGCCAAGCTTATTGCGTTGATCGCCTTGATTGTTGGAACGCAAGCTGATTTCGCCAACGCGGTTCAATTTCGCGGAAATGGCTATGGGCAACAGCGTTATCAACAGCGCTACCAGCAAAATTATCGGCAGCAACCGTTCTATCGACCCGGCTATTATCAACCACCCAATTATCAGCGTCCACAAGTTCAGCAACCCGTTGTGCGTCCGAACCCACAGCGACCCCGCAACCGGACGAATTCAGCTGCTGCGGAGAAGGTGTTGTATGTGCCGACGAAGAAGCATGCCTCATTCCCGAGATTGGCTGCTGATTTCGAACCGCAACGAGCCCTCATTTTGAGCGTCAGTGATTTGCAGCCGCATCACTCGTATGTGCTGGAGCAGTTGGTTGACAAAACGAGAGGTCATGTTGAAGTCGTCATTCTGTGCAACGATCGAAATCAGCTTGAAATGACGCTAGGGTGGCTCGACGGGGCGCCCGACGATTTTCGGCACGTCCGCTTCGCCCAACTTGAACTGAACACCATTTGGTTGCGCGACTTTGCTCCGCATGTTGCTGAAACAAGTGACGGATTTCAAGCGATTGATTTCTACTACGCTGGCGAGCGCCCCAAGGATGACAAGATGCCTAAAGTTTGGGCGTCGCGCACCGCAGGGAAACTGATCGAAGTTCCCTGGACATTGCAAGGCGGAAATCTGCTCTGCAACGGCAAGCACACGGCGATCGCCAGTCGCAGAATCTTCGAGGACAACCACATCCGATTTCCAAATCCGAATCCGAACTTGGATGTCGAATCCGAACGGCGAAGAATGGTCGCCGACGCCATTATCGAGGGCTGTAATCTTGAGCAACTGGTGCTACTGGAACCTTTGAAATCCGAAGCGACGAAACACGTCGACATGTTTGCGACTTTTCTGGCCGAAGACACCATCGTGGTGGCCGGTCTTGATCGGCGTCGCGACCCAGTCAACGCGGCGATTCTTGATCGCAACGCTCGACGACTGCAAGCCATCAAAGTTGACGGGCGGCCACTAAAAGTTCAGCGGCTGCAGATTCCCCCGCGCACGGGAGAAAGCTGGAGCGCGTTTACCAACATCATCATTGCTAACGATTTGGTGATGATGCCGATCTACAAGACAGATCCTCCTGACCTTATTCGCGCCGCCGTTCAAACTTACAAAAGGTTGTTGCCGAACCATCAAGTTGAAACCATCGATATCACGACTTTCAAGAAACTCCAGGGTGAGCTGCATTGTCTATCGATGAATCTTCCGCGGTTCGCGCCGCTCCCCAAGACGATCTCTTACGAGCAAGCCGATCGTTTCTTCAAGGATCAGCGTGCAAAAAGGACGGTTCAGCAAAATGGTCGCCCGCGACAAAATGTTGACGCGGACTAAATTTATTGCGGATCGACCGGCAAATCGGCTGGCACGATTGAAAATGAGCCCTGCCGATTGAAAATGAGCGCCTTACTTCTCGGCTGGCTCACCTTCTTCAGATTCTTTTCCTTCAGATTCTTCTTTCTCTTCAGCCGGCTTGGCTTTTTTTGGTTCCAGCAAATCGAGGGCAAACTTTTTGCCTTTGTCGACAGCCGGCAACCCAATCGCCATCCATTCTGGTTCCGGGGCGTCCATCAAATAGTGATCAAAGAACTGCTGCATCCGAACTGCGAAATCGCGACGGTTGGCATCGCCCATCACCCAGTGTGGGTTGCCGTTGTAGTTCAACAACCAAGATGGTTTTTCCAGCCGACGCATCGCGACAAATAGTTCGATGCCTTGATACCACGGAACTGCTCCGTCTTCGTCGTTGTGCAGAATCAGTAGCGGCGTATTGATTTTGTCAGCAAAAAATACGGGCGAGTTGGCAATGTATTTGTCGCGTCCCGACCAAAGGTCTTCACCGATTCGGCTCTGAGTCCGTTCGTACTGAAACATCCGGCTCATACCACTGCTCCAGCGAATTCCACCGTAGGCACTGGTCATGTTACTTACCGGAGCACCTGATTCGGCACAGGCGAACATGTCGGTCTGAGTTACCAGGTAAGCGGTTTGGTAACCGCCCCAGCTATGGCCCTGCATGCCGATTTTTTCTTCATCCACAAAGCCCAAATCGACCAAGCTTTCGACGCCCGGCAAAATTGCATTGGCGGCGCTTGGGCCAGGTTCGCCTGTTTTGTAAGGGATGTCTGGGACGAACAGTAAGTAGCCTCGACTCACGTAGAAACTGTGATTGATAATTGAACGGCCTGCACTCGGTGTGTAGTACGCATGCAGGTTGTCAGAATTCCTTTCGTAGAAGTAGACCATCATTGGATACTTCTTCTCAGGATCGAAGCCGTCGGGCTTGTAGAGGAGACCATCCAGTTTTTGGCCGTCCGTTGCATCCCAATGAACCAGCTCAGCCGTTCCCCAACTGTAATCTTCTTGCTGGGGGTTGATGTCGCTGATACGCGAGATTTTCTTGAACTCAGTTGTGCTCGACCATAGGTCAGGGCACCGCTCAAACGTGCTACGCGTGAACACGATCTCCTCAGAATTGCGTGCTTTTGAAATTCGGCCGAATCTCTCGTCCAGCATGATCAGTTGTTTCAAAGAGCTTTCGCCTTCGGTAGCTTCAGTGTCCTCGGATTCGTTTTGCTCCTCGTCTGACTTTTTGCTGTCTTGTTGCTTGCCATCTTTGGCTTCAGCTTCCGCAGAACGAACGAAGAAACCAGAAGCTTTCGTTTCACGATTGAAAGCCGTCATCATCATTGGCTGTTCAAGATCGATGGCCCGTTGCTCGCGGTCGAGTTGCTGATAGCGCAACTGAATCGAACGCTCACGACCAATGCCTTCAGTCAAACAAACGGGTTCGGCTTGCCCCGTCGGATCCAATTTCCAAATGTCAAATTGGTCGTAGATCAGAAACGCGGTATCGTCTTTTATCCAACCAGCCGATCCGTAAGGACGAGGCAACGATGGTGTGTCGTGCAATTCATTTTGCAAGGCATGTTCGATGCCAGCACTGATTTCGACGGCTTCGCGTTTGGCATCGTCACCTGAACTCTGTTTAGCGGTCGACATGGCGAACCACTTGAGTTCTTCGGCGTCCCACCAAGTGACGAATTTGCCTTCCGGTGACAGCCGCGGGTTAACGCGGCTTTTTTGCAGCAATAATTCACGCTCGCCCGTTTTTAAATTGATCAAATAAGTGTCCTGAAAACCTTGAACATCCCAAGATAGGGATTTGCGATACGGTAGGTTCGTCGTACCAACCGCGATGTCGGTTTCAGATCGTTGATCGACGACGACGGTTGGCATTTCGCGAGTCGCCAATTGGAAGATCTTTTTCGATTTCAGATCGTAAACAGCTCGGTAGTCACGCCGACGTTCTGAGGCGGCTTGTAGTAACTGCTGAGGTTGTAGTAGCGGATCCTGCCAGTGCCACAGGTCGAGTTTGGCTTTGGGTTCGTCATCGTCCTCGTCAGCCACTTTCTTGCCAGCCGCTTTTTTGGCGGCGTCGGCTCGCTCTTTGACGACGGCTTCTGGAAGCGGGGCGGTCGCGAAGTAAAGCCGTCGGTCGTCTTCCGAAAAACGAATCGTCGCTCCGGATGAAATCCACCAATTCGCTGGCACGCTTTCATGTGATTCGTCGGCGATCTTGGTGGCCGACTTTTTTCCGGATTTCCAGTGGTAAAGCGACCAGGCGGAAGTTTCCGATTCGTAGTCGTCTTTGGTTGTCACGAACGCAAGTTGGGAGCCAGTTTCGTTAAAGGCGAACCCCCGGTAGCTGCCGGTGCCTTCAGTAATTTGTGTTAGCTCTTGGTCTTCGAGATCGAATACGTAAACGCCATCGACTGGATCGCTTTCATTTGCCTCCGGCTTTTTCGAAGCGTCCTTCTTGTCGGTATCTTTCTCCTTTGAAGTATTCTTTTTCGCATCGTAGTCAACTGACGAGGCGAATACCAAGGTCTCGCCATGCTTTGAAAAGGAGTAGCTGGCGACGTCAGGAAACTTTCGCTCAAGTCCGGAATCGAGATCGCGTAGGACGAGAAAGGTGCCGGTCGCCTTTTTGTTTTTGTCCTTGCTGGCTTTTTTGTCTTCGTCGGCTGAGCCTTTGGAGGTTTCTGATTTGGCTTCCGACTTCTTCTTTTCAGCCGCCTTCTTTTCGGCCGCCTTCTTTTCGGCAGCTTTCTTCTCGGTCTCTTTCGGATCGAGTGATTCGCGCTTCTTGAGCTTCTGGCGTTTCTTGGGAAGCCGCAGTCCTTCAGGCGTCACTTCGTAAGTCTCTTTGATGTCCGAAGTGGCTTGCTTGACTGTGTTGACATCGACTGGTTTGTCGAGCAGGTAAGCGATCCAGCGGCTATTCTCTCGCGGCATCGCAAACGACCTCACACGGTCGATTGTAAAATGCTCACCGGTTTTTAACTCGAGCACTTCCAATTTGGTCGAAGGCATTTGTTCAGGTTTGGCTTTTTCCTTCCTCAGTTTTTTGACCAGCTTGGGGTCAGGAGGAATTTGATAGACAACATACTTGCTGTCAAAACTGAAGGTCGAACGTGAACCGCGCACGATCGTGAATTGTTTACTGGATGAAAGACTACGGACAACCAATGTCGAATCGGAATCGACTTTGCCACTGCCGATCGTGTACTTCACCCATTTGCCGTCGGGAGAAACCGATTGACCGGATAGCGAATTCCACCGGTCATAGTCGCTGTGATCGAGCGCCCGTTTGGGTTCGTCATCGTCCCTCCAGTTTTTGGCTGGACACAAGTGAGTCGAACAAAGCTGGGAAGCGGTGACGATCGCAAAACAAATGGCGATAAAATACTTGGGCGTGGAAGCAAATGGAGGCATTTTCATGATTCGATAATCGCTCGCTTTTGGATATAGCGTTCGCCGTTGACCGACGCTCGCTTCGATTTTGCAATTGGAAAGTGTCCCAGGAGGTGCCGCATCGTTCCCTGGAACCTTCCATTTTAGACTAATTGGAAAACTAAGAATGTGAAATCAACTGACCGTTTTGCTCGAAATTAGGCCGCACAATTTCTTGTTGCGAACCAATCAAGAGGGCATTGAGCGCGTATGCCCGGGCTTGATGAATCCGCACGCTTTGACGAGTCGCGCCGGCACGCCTAGAATCTGTATCCGAAAGCGTAATTCATGCTGACAATTGGTTCAGTTCGACTGACCACAAGCTGACTGATCAGAAAAGTAATCGGAGAGTCCTTTCCAATGAGCAAGCTAAAGCTAAAAGTCGAGCGTCTACTAAAATCATCGCCGGAGTCAGTTTTCAAAGCTTGGACTTCCAAGAATTCAATTGCGACTTGGCACTGTGGAAACATTTCCGAGGCGGTGATGGATGTCCGGCCTGATGGCGACTTCAGGTTGAATTTCGAAGCCAACGAAAATAGTGACGCCGCGACTGTCTGTGGCAAATACAAGAACGTCGTGCCTAATAAGGAGTTGGTCTACACTTGGAAATGGAATTCCGAAGAATGGACAGCCAATAATTGGGATTCTGAAGTCACGGTTAAATTTGCTGAGCACAAGAGCGGTACGTTGGTGCAGATTGAACATGACCAACTCGACAACGCTGATCAGGTCGACTCGCATGAAGAGGGTTGGAACATTTGCTTGGACGGACTTAAGAAGTATTTGCAAGGTTCTGCGGATACGTTGCAACCGCCAGGGTATTGAGCGAGCAACGATTTCCGCTCAGACTACTCCGATCACCAATCGCTGTTCCGCTAAGTGTGAATAAGTTCGCTTGCCGCGAGTACGTTTCTTTGATTGGACTTTCGCGTTGGCTCATTTTTGAGCCGTCAACGATGAAAATTCGTGGACGATTTCTGCGTTAATTGGCCAGGCGGCTGTCATGAATTCCGCCCGGTAAATTTTACCTCAATCGCATAAGCCGATATTCGTCGGGATTCCCTCGATCAGAAGCCGGCATTTATCGAGAAATTCCTCTCAAAAGTGCGACCCCCGGTTTTATTCGATATATATTATCCGGAAGTCAGATTCGGGTTTTAGAGAGCAAGCCAGCCATGTTTACACTGAAGATGAAATCGATCGATGGTAGCGCGCACTGCGTGCAAGTCTCTGGTCGCATCACGCAACACGCCGTCGCTGAAAACAAAGATGCATTTACTGACATCCTTGGATCCAACGCGTTTTCTAATCAAGTCATTCTCGGTTTCGAAAACGTCGAACATGTAGATTCGAGTGGAGTGGGTTGGTTGCTTTCTAACAATCGCCAGTTCGGAGAAGGTGGCGGGAAAATGGTTTTGCATTCGCTCGCACCGGCAGTTCAAAACGTGTTTGGCATGTTGAAGCTAAACAAAGTGTTGACGTTGGTTGGCAGCGAAGATGAAGCGAAGCAGGTTGCCGGAGGCGAAAACAATGAGTGAATCATCTGTCTCTGACAAACCAGTTGAGTTTTTTGCCGAAAACTTGATTCACATGGATGCGGAAGAAGCCGTCATCACAATTATCGGGCACGCGGTTGAATTGGGCGCCAGCGATTTGTTTTTCCTCGCCAACCCTAAATCCTTCACCATTACGGTGCGCGCCAATGGCGTGATCAAGGAACTTGCCGTCGTGCCGGCGGATATGGGACGGCACATGTTCAGCCACATCAAAACCCAAGCCGACATGGACATCGCTGAGCATCGTCGTCCCCAAGACGGCAGGTGGGTCACTGAGATAAGTGGAAACCGAATCGATATGCGGCTGAACTCAATCAATACGCTGTCTGGACAAGACATGGCGATTCGTATCGCCGATGAAAGCCACGGTCGCAAGGATCTCGAGCAGCTTGGGATGAGCCAGACTCAATTGGGTCAATTCAAAGGCATGTTGGAATCACCAGCCGGCTTGCTGCTGGTGACCGGGCCGACCGGCACCGGAAAGACGACGACGCTTTACAGCGCGCTCAAATTTCTGGCAGACGGCTCACGCAAAATCAATACGATCGAAGATCCTGTCGAAGGCTTGATCCCCGGCGTGCGACAATCGCAGGTTGCTCCCAAGATTGATCTTGGATTTGCTGATTTGCTGCGAAGTATTCTCCGGCAAGCTCCGGACGTGATCATGGTTGGTGAGATTCGTGATGAGGAGACGGCCAAGACCGCTGTTCGAGCCGCCAATAGCGGCCTGCTGGTTTTGGCGACGATGCACGCGCCGATCGCGGCCGCGCCGATTCAAAGTCTATTGGCGCTTGGATCCAAGCCTTATTTTCTAGCCAATTGTCTACTGGGCGTCGTTGCCCAACAGTTGGTTCGAAAACTGTGTCCCAAATGTCGCGTGGAAATCGACATGTCGGATTCTCCCGAGACGTTTCAAGAAGTCCAGCATTTGCTCCAAGACGATGACGGCAAGAAGATCTACGGGGCTGGCAGTTGCGACGCATGCCACTCAGATGGTTACGACGGACGAACGGGTTTGTTCGAAGTCCTTACCATGAATTCCGAGTTGCGGAAATTGATTGCCGAGAACACGCCAACGGCAGACTTGCACAGAGCAGCGATCGATTCCGGAATGATCGAAATGAGAAAATCCGCGCTATTGAAAATGGCTCAAGGCGAAACCAGCATGGAAGCCGTTCTGCGGCAAGTTTCCGCTGAGGATTTAGGCTTGTCCGGTTGAGGTGCAGGTAATTCGCATCGTCAACTAGTAAACGGTTTTCAAAATCCTCATCGCCATCAATCGGCAAATGACGGATCGTAAGAAAGTAGGCCGTAACAAGCGTAGCGCAGTTACGGTAACTTTATTTTGAGTGATAGGCTCGCGTTTTGCCGTATCATCGTCGCTGACGCTCCTTGAT
>CAZPTT010000095.1:0-16505 GCA_964589435.1 uncultured Pirellulaceae bacterium | reverse complement strand
TGGCGGCCTACAATTTGGCGGCCTATAACCTGGCGGCCTACAACCGCTTAGTTTGAGTAGCTAAGGACAAAGGTCTGAGGTTCTTAGTTTTGGATTCAGTCTAAAAAAATAGCCACCCGAAGGTGGCTATTTCTATTTTCGAAATATTGCAACTGACGAACCCAGTCGGTCGCAAAATTGTTTTTAATTTCCGTCGTCGCTACCAGAAGGTCGCTTGGGCCGTTGACCGCCGCCGGCTCCACCTTCGCCACCTCTTCCGCCACGACCAGCTCCACCTTCGCCGCCTCTTCCGCCACGGCCACCACGTCCGGCTTCACCGCTACCGCCTCGACCACCGCGGCCAGCGCCGCCATCTCCACCACGACCACCTGCGCCACCCATTTGGGAAGCCATTTTCTCCAACTCTTCTTTGTCGATGAACTCGTCATCATTGGCATCCAGTCGACCGAACATGGGCTGCATTCGCTCAGGAATTTCTGACTTGCTGATTTTGCCATCTTCGTTTTTGTCGTAGCCCATCACACGATCAATCATTGCTTGGCCACCACCATCGCCGCCGCGTCCGCCTGCTCCTCCACGACCTCCCTCGCCGCCACGTCCACCTTCACCTCCACGGCCACCGCGCCCGCCGCCTTCACCGCCACGTCCACCTTCGCCACCTCGTCCGCCACGCATGGCAGAGAAATCCGGTGACAATTCTGCCGCATCCAATTTGCCGTTGTCATCTTTGTCGAGGGTCTTCAAAGCTGAAGCGGCGTTCTCCATTTCATCGCCGGAGATGACGCCGTCTTTGTCCGTGTCGAGAGCAACCATCAAAGGCAGCATCTTCAACATCCGCTCAAATCCACCGCCTCCGCCTGGCCCGCCTCCGCGTCCACCTTCACCGCCGCGACCACCGCCGCCTCGTCCGCCTTCGCCACCACGACCGCCAGGCTGAGCCATCACCGTGGCTGCCAAGCACAACATGACCATCGTGGCCAACATCGAGATTTTCGCTTTTTTCATATCTAATTCCTCAAATGTTAATTTTGAATCTGTGATTGATTTTCGAACAATGCGAGTTTCAGAAGTGGAAACTCGATAAAGGAAACTCATCAATATTCAACACGTCGTGGAGGCGAGAGGATCGACTGCTTTTTTTCTTTTTTCCTGTCTTTTGTTTTAACGCCCCATTGCTGTCAAAAAACGTTGCTTGTCCACGAAATCACAATACCACGAAAACACGACTCAACCTAACCTTTGATCAAATTTATTGGGCCCGGCGCGACGTAGTTCCCTGAAAAGATTCTGGAATGTAGTTCAACGTGTAATAGGCCTCCGCGTGCCAGAGCGGTTTTCCTTCGGCGGATCGTACGCCATCAAGGTGAAGCTCATGCACATGGCCCTCATGAAGTTTGTCGACATGCAGTCGAACGCTCATGCCGTCTGCCGCGACAACAGCTTTCGTAATTTTGCAATCGACATGATCGACTTCTGGACTGCCGTAACTTTCTTGATAGATGTAGGTGTAAGTTGGCAGCGAATAAGAAGCGAGATCGCCGGCAGTTTTCTGGTCGACAGGTTGAGTGAATTGCAATTCGAATCCATCCGGTCGAGCCTTCATCGACAGGACTTCAAATGGAGTCTTGCCGGTCCACTCAAGCCGCTCCAGCGAGAACTTCTTCTTGCCCCGAGAGCCCCAGCCCCGATTCGTTCCGCCCACAAACATCATGCCATTGTCGGCTTGATCGATCGCAAGATTGCCTGAGGCAAATCCTTCGGTGAACGGGAAACAGGCTCCCTGGTAATGGCCGTTGACCTTCTCAAGATCGACTCGCATCACCCAGCTAAACGTTTGATCGCAAACGAACATCTGATTTTCGAATGGGCCAAACTTCCCACCGGAACGGTCGCAAACAATTCCGGCGGCTGATTGCCCCATTTTCTTATACGGAAACAAAACTGCGGTAGGTTCAAGCTCCGGAATCTTTTTCGCTTCCGTCATGATTCGCGATCCACTTTTCGGATCGGCCGGTCGAGGCCCGATCGCATCCGTCGAAGCATACCAACTGTTGCCCAAAGGATTGCCTTGGAAAGAACCCTTTCGCAACCACTTCAAACCGCAAGTGCCATTCCAGGGGCCTTGGTTATCGGTATAGAAAACCTCTCCGTCGACATTGATTGCCATTCCGCCAGGAGAACGAATGCCGCTGCAGGTTGGGGTGAGAGTGCCGTCGGGTGAAACACGAACGCACCAACCGCGATATTTGTTTTCACTGGTGAACGAACCGGTCAAGCACAACGTCACCCAAATGTTGCCTTCGTCATCAAATTTCGAACCGAAGGCGTATTCGTGGTAGTCGCCGTTGATTCCCCAATCGTCGGAAACGGTTTCGCAAACATCGGCCAGACCATCACCATCTTCGTCAGCCAGCCGAGTGACCTCTCCGCGTTGCGTCGCATAGAGAAATCCGTCGCGATACGCCAATCCAAGCACTTCATGAAGTCCATCCATAAAAAGCGTCGACGTGATTTTGGATGCATCTGTTTGCGTAGGATCGTCAAACATAAAAATGTCACCGCGCCGCGACGAAGCGGCCAAACGACCGTCGGGCAAAAACTGAAACGCGCCAACTTCCAACACGACGTCGGCTGGCGTTGGAACCTTTGTGATTCGGTAGTATTCGCTTTGCACATCATCGGTTTGCCGGTTCTTTTCCTGGCCGATCGCCATGGAGGCTTGGCACAAGACGGCGATGCAAAAAAGGGCCGACAACGCGATAGCTGAAAAACGATTTGGAGATGCTGAGCGAAATGGCGCGGATAGATTGGTAATGATCATTCAGTGGTCTCGGTTTGGATGTGGTTCTTGATCGCGTCTGTGACGGATCAGAGGTGAAGGTCGGGCCTACCAGTCGTACTTCAATTCGAATTCAACGGGTTTGTCAGAAAGTACGATGGCGATCAATAATTCTTGTCGATCGCCTTTACGGATGAATGGATTTACGGATCCCGTCACTTTAATTTTCAATGTATCGTCAATCGCAAACACATTTCCGTCCTCAGCAGAAATCGCATTGCCAGTGGCCGCGCGAAACCAAATGCTTCTTGTCGAACTTGAGGAAACAGAAAGCTTTCGTACCAGTAGCGATCGGTCGTCAACGACTTCTGGAATGGGCTGATCGAGAACGTCGATTTCGCCGACTTCGTATTGAAAGATCGGTCGTCGATTCATGTCGAAACGATAGCCCTTGAAATGAGTTTCCGCGCTGATTTTGTCCGAACGTTCTGGCCATCTTTCTTCTGCGACGATCGGCAGTACGAAAGCGGGCCCCTTTACAAGCGTTAGCACATTTTCACCAAGCGGTGCCTCATAGCCTTGCCCGCGGCCGGACCAATGCCGGGAAGCGTCGATGAAGTTCTCTTGCCAGATCAAAGCCAGTCGGCAATTTTCTGCGTCGAAGGCGATATTCGTTTGCTCCGGGTAACCGACTCCGATCGCACGAGCACCTGCGCCGTCAATGAAATTACGGTAGACGATCGGCTGTTCCTTTGGGATAAGCTCCATCTTGGATTGGATCAAACCTTTGGGTTTGGCAGCATCTGGCCCGTCGTCGAGGTACTGCCAGAGCGCGTCGATTTGCTTGGTGGTATCGCCGTCCAGGATGTCTGGATAGAAAGACTTTCCGCCTGGCCACGATTCTGGCATCCGTGTGCCTCGGCGAAATCGGGAAGGCTTCAACATATAAGCGTGAAACCACTCTTTGTTGAGCCGCTTGGTCATGGTGGTCAATTCAAGTGCCTGAATTCCAGTCGCCGGGTAATTGGCAAACGTATGGCACTTGATGCATGAGAGTGACTCGCCACCTGCGAAGAATCGCCCATGGGCTTTTACCTTGCGAACGTCTTCGGCTTGCACCACCTCGACGGGTTCATTCAACGCGTCGAGTTTGATTAGATCTTCCGCCAGGCTGCCGATATTGTTTTTGCCAAACTTTGGCATCCGCGTCAGCATGTAAGGCCGTTCATTGGCTCCATTTTCTAGGACGTTACGCAACCATTTCGGTTTCAGCTTTGCTCCCACGGACTTCAAATAGGGCGGATGTTGCCCTTCGTCACCCATTTCTACTTGGGTGCTGGTAAACCAATCTTTCCGTTCAAAAATTTCGTACGAGTCGCCGGTTTTGTCGACGACGCCGCCACGGATCAAACCATCGCTGCTTTCGCGGCTGTGGCAAGAATAGCAATTCAAAGTCAGTAGCTTTTTGTGAAGCTCATTGGTCGCGACAACCGGCCCAGGTTTGGGGTTCTTAATTTCGGCCAAGGCAGCTTGCAACGCTTTCTTCTGATGATCACTCAGACCAAAAGCAGGAGCTGTTTCTGATTCCCCCAAGCAGCCGTTTGCAAATTCCAATTCCTTCATCAATGGTGGCGATGGAAACGAGGAAACCAATTCGGTGCCACCGATTTTCATCTCATGACAGTTGGCACAACCGACCGATTGGAAGTACTTTTTGCCTTCGGCGGCTTTTTTGAGATCGACGACAAAACTGGAATCCGTGTCTTCAATGGCTTTGTCCCGCGTCGCCCGCAACAACGATTCAAGTCCGACTTTATCCAAACCGCCTCCGGAAACGAGAATCTGTAAACCTTCGCCGCCATCGTTCTCAAAATACTCGACTCGGACATCTTGAATCCCGGCTTTAAATTTTCGTTTGCCTTGTTTGGTTGTCATTCCGTGAATGCCGTCGTGGTCGACGATCGTTGCGCCGTTAACAATCAACCGAGCGCCATCATCTGAGGTTATCTCAAACGTGAATTTGTCTTCGGCAGGAACCGACCAAAATCCTTGATACACCACACCAAACCGGTCGTTCTTGCCCATCGTTAAATCGAACCCGCTCGCCACACCCGAGGAGACGGGTTTTAGCTGATCAAAAATCGGAAGTCGTTCCCACTTCCCTTCGTAGTAGGTGTAATTCAAATTTGAATCAACGACGCTGTTCCGCAGCAAGTAAGATGCGATCGAGCGGGCTTCGTTGCCTTCAAAATTGAATTGAGGCATGCGACCGGAAGGCCGTGTGTGCAATGGGTTGCTAATGAATTCCGTCAATCCTGGCAGCGTGTATTTCGATTCAAGATCGCCAAGCGGAATGGAGGTCGAGAGCTTCACGTCAGCGTTTTGCGGATCGTGACAAGCGACGCACCCGATGGAATGGAACAGCGTTTCTCCTTGGTTGATAAAACCTTGAGTCGAACTGTGCGGAATCGCTTTGCCGGTCGAAGCCAAAAAGTGAGCGATCGATTCGGCGATTTGCTTCTTCTCGTCGGCGGGTTTTCCAGCCAATACATCTGGCATCTGTGTGCCAGGTTTGGCGGCGTGCGGGTCGTTCAGGAACGTCTCAAAGTGTTCAGCAAAATTTCGGCCGCCTATCCCGGTCAGAATTGGTGCTGTCTTCGCTGCCACTGGCCAGCTTGATTCGCCGCCATGGCACGAACTGCAGTTCAATTCATTGATAAGCAGATGGCCGCGCTCGGCATCGGTAATCTCTTCGACTTCAGCGAATCGCTCAAACCCCGACACGATTGGGTGGGCGTCGACGCGGTTGTGTGGCTTGTTTTCCGAAGGTTCGTCAAAGGCCGCGGCGGATAAATCCAGCGAAGACTGTGAAATGCAAAAAACAAAGGCTAGGCAGGTAGTGGCGACAGAGAAGGCAGTTTTCATGAATTAGTTTTCAAAATCAAATGGTTTTGTCGTTAGCAATCCAGGATCTGGTAAGGAGCTACTTCGCCCGTTTCTTCTTTTTCTTTCGTGGCATCGATGGATGACGCGGCCCGTTTCCGAAGTACTCTCGATTGTCAAACGTTTGAGCGCCGGTTCCTAACGCACGTGGGTCACTGGACGAAACGAGTTCAGAATTTAGCTGCTCCAGAAGTTGTGTTTTTACATCAGCATACTCTGGGCTTCCAAAGACGTTGGTCATCTGGCAGGGGTCTTTGCTGACGTCATAAAGTTCAAACTCAGGCCGTTTTCCAAACGAAAGATCGTACAGTCGTCGATGCTCTTCGTCTTTGTCCTGATTGTCGACCATGTAAGTTTTCGTTGGACCGTTATCGCAATCGCCCAGCCAACAACCTGGAATGTACGCGTTCTTAAAATCCGGTGTTCCGGCGGGCCAACGATCAGGTTCGAAGTTGTGAATCAAAAGAAATCCATCGGAGCGGATCGCTCGCATTGGCGTTCCGCCAGAAATACCAGCGTCCTGACAAGGGACATGACGTTCTTTACCGGTCAGCACATGATCACGGCGCGGTTCGATGCGTCCGGATTCAGGCGACTTAAGAATCGGCAGCCAGCTTCGCCCGGTCATGGCATCGGGAATTGCAACGCCAGCGGCTTCCAGAAAAGTCGGAGCCAGGTCGGTGGTGCTGACGAAGTCCGTCACAGTTCGGCCTGGCTTAATGACACCCGGCCAGCGAACGGCCATGGGGACGCGGGCACCACTGTCGTAGAGATTGGCTTTGCAACGCGGAAACGGCATGCCATGATCGCCGGTCATGACCACGATCGTATTTTCGAGCAGATTCAAGTCTTCAAGTTTCTTGAGCGCCCGGTCAACATCGCTGTCGAATCGTTGAACTTCAAAATAGTAGTCGGCGACATCAGAGCGAATGGCTTCCGAGTCGGGGTAGTGGTCGAACAGCTCGATCTTGCTGAGATCCATCCCGCTGTCTTTGCCAGAATTTAATTTGTAGCCGCGATGCGGATCGGAGGCTCCCAGCCAAAAGCAAAATGGCTTTTCGCGCGGCCAAGCTTCAATGAATTCATCGAAGCCCTTGTACTGTTTACCAGCCGGATGGCCCTTTTCAGTTTTCAGCCAGTTGTCGACTTTGCCAGGCCCCCAACTTTTTCGCCAGTGTCCAGTGAAGTATCCAGCATCCTGCAGCAAATGCGGATAGGTCTGATGTTTCGTGTCGAGAATGCTATGCAGGTTGCCGCCCCAGCCCAACCGCCAATGGTATTGGCCGGTGAGGATTGCGTTGCGAGACGGTGTGCAGGAAGGAGCCGAGATGAAGGCGTGTTCGAAGAGGACGCCTTCGCGAGCGATACGATCGAAGGCCGGTGTCTTCACGACCGGGTCACCATAGGCCCCGGCATGCGGCCAGCCCCAATCATCGGCAATGCAGAAAAGAATGTTTGGTTGAACGACGGATTGGGCTAAGGGTTGAGTGCTGGGTTGGGCTAAAGGCTCATTGGGCTCACTTTTTCCGTCAACTTCGTTTGCGAGAATCATGCAACCCAACAAAGGAGAAAACAGCAACGCGATCATGGACAACGCGATGACTAAAAAGATGCGATTCGCAAATCTCATGTTCCTGATCCTGTTTTCGAATGGGTAGCAAATTGCAGCTTGGCATGGCCACAGTCCAACATTGTCGCTTCCGCAAGCTTTGGCGGAAAGGCCGCCATTGATCGATTCTGGTTTGATTTTCAGCGGGTCTTATCTGATCTAAAACCGGCCAGTCGACGTTTTAGCAGTTTGTCCAACGGCATTGTTTTGTGTCACAATGATTAGTCGTTATCAATAAACGACATCATTGAAGCATCTTCACTGTCGAGAGACTTACATTCCTGTTGCACACGATCGGATTTGAGATGAAGCCTTTTTTCTTTGGCGTACTCGCTTTGTTTTTTGCGGCGGGCTTGGTTTCAGCGAATGAGAATTCCACTGGGCGAACAAGTAACGCTAACCATCGCTCGCCAGAAAATGCGACTTCGTTTGCAGAACTAGAAAAAATCAAAGCGAAAAAGGCTCAGCCGAACATCCTGTTTATCTTCACCGACGATCACGCCTACCAATCGGTCGGTGCCTACGGATCGAAAATTAACAAGACGCCGAATCTTGATCGCATCGCCACTGCTGGCATGCGGTTTGATCGGTGCTATGTGACCAACAGTATTTGTGGCCCGATGCGTGCCGTGATTCAAACCGGCAAGTACTCACATATCAACGGCTTCTGCTGTAACGGAAACAAGTTCGATGGAACTCAACAAACATTTCCGAAGCTATTGCAGTCGGCCGGCTATCAAACCGCCGTCGTGGGTAAGTGGCATCTCGGCACGCACATGAAGCCGCAAGGATTCGACTATTCAGAAGTCTTGATCGGACAAGGTCCGTACTATAACCCGCCGATGTTGAAGAACGGTGAAAAGACGAAACACGTGGGCTACACGACGGAGATCATTACGGATCTCGCGATGGATTGGCTGAAGAATGAACGCGATGCCGACAAGCCATTCATGTTGATGTACCAGCACAAGGCACCCCACCGAAACTGGCAGCCAGGTCCCAAGTATTTGAATATGTACGATGACGTAACCATTCCCGAGCCAGAAACTTTGTTCGACAACTACGAAGGTCGAGGCAAGCCGGCGCGGACTCAGGATATGTCGATTGAGAAAACGATGACGCCCAACGATCTCAAGTTGACTCCTCCCAAGAACCTGACCCCCGAGCAGTTGGCGACATGGAACGCAGCTTACGATCCCAAAAACAAAGCTTTCAAAGACGCAAACCTGGAAGGCAAAGATCTAATCCGTTGGAAATACCAACGGTACATCAAAGACTATCTTCGCTGCATTGCCAGTGTCGACGATAACGTCGGCCGAATGCTGGACTACATCGACGAGGCTGGACTCGCAGATAACACGATTGTGATCTACTGTTCCGACCAAGGATTTTATCTTGGCGAACATGGTTGGTTTGATAAGCGTTGGATGTATGAAGAATCCTTGCGGACGCCCTTCATGATCCGCTGGCCGGGCGTCGTCAAACCCGGATCGGTGAACTCGTCGGACATCGTTTCACCGATCGATTTTGCTGAAACGTTTTGCGAAGTTGCCGGTGTCGAAGTTCCAGCCGACATGCAAGGCCAGAGTTTAGTGCCTGTTTTGAAAGGTCAAACTCCCGACGACTGGCGAAAAGTATTTTACTATCAGTACTACGAGTACCCGGGGCCCCACTCCGTCCGCCGGCATTATGGTGTGACTGACGGTCGACACAAATTGATTCGGTATTATGAACCGGATGTCGATGAGTGGGAGATGTTTGACTTGGCGTCAGATCCGAACGAGATGCAGAGTATTTATGGATCGGATCAAGCATCGGAGGATCAAGCCCGCTTGATGGCAGAAATGGATCGGCTGCGTGCTGAACTGAAGGTTCCAGATCAAGATCCGCCCCAGTCTATTCGCAAGCCAAGAAAGAAAAAGCAAAAAGGCCAAGGTCAGCAAAAGAAGGCAGGGTAGGTTACGTTGAAGTGCTCTTGGCTGGTTGGATTTTTTTGGCTTGTTGAATGAAGTGTTCGTTGGGAATGCCGAAGCGAATTTGAGCGAACCCATTCACTTCGACATTCAATCCGGTATTCAGTTCAGCATTCAATCACGTTGACGGCCAAGCCTCCGCGGGCTGTTTCTTTGTATTTCGTTTTCATGTCTTTGCCCGTGTCACGCATCGTCCGAATGACTTTGTCCAGTGATACAAAATGTCGCCCGTCGCCTCGGAGAGCCAGCCGAGCCGCGTTGATCGCTTTGACAGCGCCCATCGCGTTGCGTTCGATACAGGGGACTTGAACCAGTCCGCCGATGGGATCACAAGTCAAACCGAGGTTGTGCTCCATCCCGATCTCGGCAGCGTTTTCGACTTGTTCCGGCGTACCGCCCATCACTTCTGCCAATCCACCGGCGGCCATCGAACAAGCCGATCCGACTTCGCCTTGGCAACCAACTTCCGCGCCGGAAATGGAAGCGTTCATTTTGAATAGCGTTCCCACCGCAGCTGACGTCAGCAAAAATCGAACGGTTCCTTCTTCATCAGCACCTGTGCAAAATTTGTGATAATAATGAAGAACAGCCGGAATGATTCCGGCGGCACCGTTGGTTGGCGCGGTCACGACACGTCCTCCCGCTGCGTTCTCTTCATTGACCGCCAAGGCCCAGAGGTCGACCCAGTCCATACTGCTGAGCGGCAAGTCAGAAGTGGGCTCGCTTTGCAGTTTTCGGAATAGCGGAGCCGCGCGACGTTTGACTTTTAGGCCACCGGGGAGGATGCCTTCTTCGCGGCAGCCGTTAGCAACACATTCCTGCATCACCTGCCAGATTTCCAACAAACCAGTTCGAATTTCGGCTTCGCTGCGCCACGCGAGTTCGTTTTTCATCATCAGTGTGCTGATCGAAAGTCCGTTCTCGTCGCACAGTTCCAACAATTGCTTGCCAGAAGTAAAAGGAAATTCGACTGGCGTTTTGTCTTCAACGATTCGGTCTTCACCAAACGCTTCTTCGTTGACAACGAAACCGCCGCCAACGGAATAATAAGTCTTTTCCAGAATCACATTGGCTTCGGAATCAAATGATGTCAGCCGCATTGCATTGGAATGCTGGCCGACTACTTTTCCAGAAAACTTCATGTGTGTTTTCGGAACGAATTTAATTTCGTGTTTGCCGCCAAGCTTCAGGACTTTCGATTCTTCGACGGTCGATACCAGCATCGCTACCTGCTTCGGGTCCGCGGATTCGGGCGCAAATCCAGACAGTCCGCCGATAACCGCTTTGTCGGTGCCGTGGCCTTTCCCTGTGGCCCCCAAAGAGCCAAACAGTTCAACCTTGATGGAGGCAACGTCGCGCAGTCGTTCGGATTCCTCGTGGGATTGGACGAACATTCCGGCCGCCCTCATCGGACCGACGGTGTGCGAACTTGACGGCCCAATTCCGATCGAGAAAAGTTCAAAGACGCTGATAGACATAGTGATTCACAGCAAGTGAAAGAGTGGTTCAAAGCCGGACGGTCATCGCCGAAAGCGGCTTACGCACTTTCGGTTGGTGTTGTTTCGTGTCCTCTGCGGAGCGATAGCCGATTGGCAGAACGACCGCCGCATGCAAATTTTTCGCAGGCAGGTTCAGCAGTTCGTCATATTCAGCCGGCACGAAACCCTCCATCGGGCATGAGTCAATTTCCAATGCACCGCAGGCAGCCATCATCGTTCCAAGCGCAATGTAAGCTTGCTTGGTAGCCCACTCGCTACGATTTTCATCCGACATGCTACCGATCGCTCCAACCATCACGTTTTTGTACTGATCGAGTTTTCCAGTGGCCAAATTACATTGCGTTTCCATCATCGAAACGAATTCGTTGATATACGATTCGTCGACGTCGGTGCGTGTCGCAATGACAATTACATGGGATGCTTCCGCGACTTGCGTTTGGCCGTATGAAGACGTCACCAGTTTGTCTTGAAGCTCTTGGTCACGAATGACGACAAATTGAAATGGTTGCAGGCCGTAAGAAGTTGCTGACAGATTTCCTGCCTCTAGTAAGGCGTCAACGATCGCTTCGGGAACGACTTTGTCGGGATCAAATTTCTTGGTGGCGTAACGCCAACGGAGTGCAGCGGAAAGATCCATGTGAGTGGCTTACCTGTTTCAAAATCAGTACGGAAATTCATCCCAGCCCTTCTGGCTGGGCTATGAAAATTGCTGGGCCTTTGGCCCGAAAAACGTAGAAGTGCGCAACTTCAAAAGAATCGCATCGAGCTACCAAGGTCTTTAAGAATTAGCTTATCGAAATTGGGTGAAGTCCTGATAGACGAAAGGCTCACAATTTTAAAAAGAAGTGGGTGACGGATTCAAGCGAACTTCAACGTTGCGGTGCTGTGTCAGCATATGGACGAGAATTGATGGAAGCGAATCGCCCTACAAGTCGATTTGTTTTTACTCCGGACCATGATTGGCTCACCAGTCAAGCCATCGAGGTAAACACAACGTCGTTGATCGCTCCGCTTTCATGCGATTTGGATCGGCGGAGCGATCGACGACTTTATGGTTGACCGGATCTAATTATAGTTGGCCGGCAATCGCTTGAGGCACAATTGAGCCCAACGCGAGTGTACCCAAGCTAGTCCGCTGATCGCATGCAGGGCAATAAAAAAGACAACCAATCCAGCGATCGCCATCGGGATGATTTCAACGGGCGAATCCAACGATCGACCTTCAATCTCAAGTTGGAAGCGGGTGAACATCGTGATTGGAGCCAGCATCATGCCTAGCGAAACCGATAACAGGACGATCGTGAGCACGAATGAAACAATGCCCATTGGAAATTTTAGCAGCAAGTAAAACACGCCGGCCCAAGTTTCCCGATTGACGACCAAGTCTTTGGCTCGCGAAAAAATGGTTTGATCGGCTGGCGGGTTGGCGGGGAACGTTGGGCGACGAGATGGGATTGCAGTTCGCAACAAGTGATGAGCCAGTTTGCGTTCGAGTCCTGCGAATCCCCGAACCACCAAGAAAGTTCCCAGCAAAACGATGGCACCGACCCAAACAATCAAAGTGCTGATCCCGGTCGACAGTCCGACGACCAAGAACACGAAGTAGATAATTCCAAGGGGAAACGAAAGCAACAGGTACAGAATGTTGCGGTACGATTGTGCGCGAACCAGTGGCCCGAAAAAACCGCCGCCCGGAATCGGCCCCGCCAAAGGTGGTTGATAACCATTCGATTTGAGCGGCGGTACCGGATGACCCGGCTGAAAAGGTTGCCCAGGATTGGGATGTGCTGGTGGATGGGCAGGAATGTTAGCATGAACTGCCGCACTTGCTTGATGCATGGCTGCATGAACTTGGCTTACCGATTGCATGTCAGACTTCACATCGCTGACCCGTTGGTAGCGAAGCTCTGGCTCCTTTTCCAAAGTGTGTAAGACGATTTCATCCAGCCGCACATCAACCGAAACTTTTTTCGACGGCGGGGCAAAACGACCCAGCGGAAGTTCGCCAGTCAACAACTCGTAGATGACCACGCCAAGTGAATAGATATCGGCTCGGTGGTCGACGTCCAGCGGTCGCTCGAATTGTTCTGGAGCCATGTAGTGCATCGTTCCCATGACATGGTGGGCCTGAGTGAGCACTGGGCTGACTGTCTTTTTGTCGAGCAATTTCGCCAATCCAAAGTCAGCGATTTTAACGTTGCCGTCAGTATCAATCAGAATGTTTTCCGGCTTGATATCGCGGTGGACAACACCATTGTCGTGTGCGTATTGGAGCGCGTCGCAGACAGCGGGCACGATCTCCATCGCTTGCCGTGGTTGAAGTTTTCCGGCCTGCAGCATCTGACGCAAATTGATCCCATCGACGTACTCCATGATGAAGTAGTACAGGTCACCCGTTTGGCCAAAATCGTGAACCGTGACAATATTGGAATGGCTTAGTTGAGCCAACGCACGGGCTTCGCGAACGAAGCGATCGGCAAAATCCTGTTGGGCTTGCGACTCGGGCCGGATGACTTTGAGTGCGACCAAACGATCAAGGCTTTTCTGGCGGGCGCAGTAGACGTTGCCCATTCCGCCTTGGCCAACCAAGTGCATGATTTCCAATTGCGGGAAAGTCGCAGCAAGCAATTCGAGTTGCGGATCGATTTCTTCAGCGTTCGTGTTCGATGCGCTGACACCCGCTGCCATGGTCGGCATCATCGACGGGTTTCCGATTCCAGCTTGCTTGTTCCAAGTTTGCATTCCCAGTTGGAGCAAGCAGGCAGGGCAGGGCGTTCCAGGTGAGCTGTCTGAAAGATCGGCCCCACACTGGGGGCACTTCAATGAGTTCGTTTGCTTGCCAAATTTCATCGTTGTTTCATTCGTTTTGACCCGTTGTTGTTTCTTCAATAACAACAGAAGCAAAATGGCAAAAAGGTTACACGCGTTCCCAAGAAAACTCTGCTAATTCTTAAAAACCTCGAATAACTGCTGTATTTCCGAGTCAATTTCCTCAGTCGTGGTGACCGTTTGCTGGATTTCTTCACGAAGCAATTCACCAAATCGCTTTCGCATCCGGTGCAACGCAACCTTCACGGCGACTTCGGTCATCGTCAGTTGGGCAGCCGCTTGGGCGAGCGTTTCATCTTCGGATTTGCCAGCCAAAAATTTGCTGAGTTTGTCAAACTGATGGGCCTTGCCGCGATTCGCGAATTCGGAACGAAGCGCTGAATTGGCCCGCTTTATCAACGTGCTGGCCCATTGTTTTTGATAAATCGATTCCGGCGTCCGTTGGTGAGTCGGTTCCAGTTGATAGCGGTTATCGGCGGCGTTGAAGTCCAAGGATAGCGGCGATTTTCCGCCACCACGTTTTTGTGCCTTGGCTTTATCCCATTCGTTCATCAGAAAATGATTGAAAGCCGAAAGTAAGAACGACCTAAATTTTCCCAATTCGGGATCGACTCGTTTTAAGTCTTCACGTTGAAGCAAGTCGGCAAAAAAAGATTGAGTCAGGTCGGCTGCCGTGTTGGCGTCTTTGCCTTGACGCCGAACGTAAGAATAAAGTGGGTACCAATAGATCTGGCAAAGTTCTTGCAGCGCAGTTGAAGCGGATTGCGAATTCGCATCACCAACAGCGCGTACCATGCTCCATTGCGTCGTCGCAAATCGATCCTTGCCAAATTGTCCCGCATTATTTCCGCTCGACATGGAGTCCATTGTACGCGAAAACAAACGATCCTAGGTTTCCGGATTCCCGAAACATTCAAAGTCACTGTTTTTGCGGTGCCGTCGGTAGCCGTCGCGATGGACTCGCTACGAATTCGAGGGGGAACAGCTCGAACCTGGCTGCGGCGTACTCAGCTTTCGCTCCGTCGCCCAAGCAGTGAATTCTGGGACGGGCAAGGGCTTATTGATCAGGTAACCCTGCATGATGTCGCAGCCAGCGTCGCGAAGAAAGTTTCGTTGTTCGACCGTTTCAACGCCTTCTGCAACAACGCTCAATCCCAATCCATGGCCCAACGACAGAACGGTCTTGGCAATCGCTACCGCCCGCAAATCGTGGGGCAGATCTCGAACGAACGAGAGATCAATTTTCAACGTCGCAACTGGGAATGTCTTCAGGTAATTCAGCGAGGAATAACCGGTTCCAAAATCGTCGATTGCGAACTTGACACCGATGTCATTTAGTTGATTCATTCGCTCGCGCGTGACATCTAAATTGTCGACCATCGCATTTTCGGTGATCTCGAGTTCAAACCACTCGGCCTTCGTTTCGGTGCTTTCCAACAGTTCACGGAAACGTTTGATAAAGTGCGGGTCAGCCAGTTGACGTGGTGAAAGATTGATCGCCACACTGCCGCTGAAAACTCCGCTCTCACGCCAGATTTTGGTTTGTCGCATCGCCATCTCCAAAATCTGATCCCCAAGCGGAATGATCAAGCCAGATTTTTCGGCGACGTCAATAAAGTCAGCGGGGCTCACCGGCAAACCTCTACGGATCCAGCGCACCAATGCCTCACAACCACAAAGGGCTCCCGTTTTCAGGCAGATTTTGGGTTGGTAGTAAAGCATCAACTCTTGGTTAATCACTGCCCGCCGAAGATCGTCGAGCAGGGTTTGGCTGGCTTCAATCTTAGCCGCCAAGACCGGCGTGTATCCGCGAACTGTATTCTTGCCAGCGTCTTTGGCGTGATACATCGCGACATCGGCATTACGCAACAATTGGTGAACGTCGGTCGCGTCATCTGGACATAACGTCAATCCAATACTGACTCCGATATAGACGCGATTTTCACCAATCATGAACGGCCGATTCAGGGCGTTTACCACTTCGTTGGCGATTCGATCAATCCTGGTCGATTCATCGTTTTCGGGAATCAAGAGTGCGAATTCATCACCGCCAAAGCGAGCGAGAAAGCAATCGCGAGGAAGGCAACTTTTGATCCGACCGGAAACGGCGACCAATAACTGATCACCCGCTGCATGACCGAGCGTGTCGTTGACAATCTTGAAGTCGTCGAGATCGAGGAAACAGACGGCAAACCGATCCGGCGATTCTCCCGTGCGCTCTTCGATGTGTTCGCTGAAATACCGGCGGTTGGGCAATCCCGTCAGATTGTCGTGCAGCGCCTGCTGGTGCAACCGACGTTGAGTTTCCTCAATTTGCGTGATGTCCGAGAACATGGCAATTAAGTTCGTCGCCTCTCCATTTTCGTTTCGAGCCGTGCTCAATGAGCCCCAATAGACCGCCTTTCGATCACTCGAGCCGGGCGTTTGAACATCCGTTTTGGAATTGATCTGGACTCGGCCGGGCAGTGGAATATCTATGATCGCTGCTTCAATCAATTGTTCCAGTTCAAAATATTCCCAACTGACAATGTCGGTCAAAACGGAGTTCAAGAGTACTACATTCGACAGTCCGCAAGTTTGACAGAACTTGGGATTGGCTTCGCAAATACTGCCGTCGAGATTGAGAATGACCACGGCATCTTGCGAGTTTTCAAATACGCTGGCCAACAGCCGATTGCGGTCTTCGATTTCTTTTTGTTGAGTAATGTTTCGCGAGGCAGCAACGAGAAATTTTTCTCCAGTCAATGGGTCGCTAAACACAGATCGGCGAGTCGAGAAGGTTTGTGCTTTACCTTCACCATCAATATGCGACTCTTCACTCTCGCTGTCGTGAGAATTCGCAAACAACTCCAATTCGTGTTCTTCAATCTTCT
>CAZPTT010000094.1:23800-25968 GCA_964589435.1 uncultured Pirellulaceae bacterium | reverse complement strand
CTAAGCGGGGTACTCTTGTGCGGAGTCCTCTCACCGACAGACATTTTTTTTTGCGCTACCCGTTTTTTCTGCTCGAAATAAACGGTTCAGATGCCGCCTCTTTGAGCCTTCTCTGGCCTTCTCCCCGCTTCTTTATTCTCGAAATCGGTTAGAATGTTGGTCTGATAATCACCCCAGGATCGACCGATGACTTCTGAGAACGAATCAAACGAAAGTGGCAACTACCAAGTTGTCGCGCTGAAATATCGCCCCCAAGCTTTCGCAGACCTGATTGGTCAAAATCACATTGCGACGGCGCTATCCAATGCGATCACTCAATCTCGAGTTGGGCATGCGTATTTGTTCACGGGTGCCCGAGGAGTTGGCAAGACTTCTTCTGCGCGAATTTTTGCTAAGTGTCTGAACTGTGAAACTGGGCCGACGGACAAGCCATGTAATGAGTGTGATATTTGCCAAGCCGTTTCGGCAGGCGAAGACGTTGATGTTTTAGAGATTGACGGTGCCAGCAACCGCGGAATTGATGAGATTCGTCAGTTGCGATCCAACGCGGCCGTTCGTCCCAGTCGCTGCCGATACAAGATTTACATCATCGACGAAGTCCATATGCTCACGATGCAGGCGTTTAATGCACTTTTGAAAACGCTTGAGGAGCCACCAGGGCATGTGAAGTTTATTTTCTGCACGACAGATCCCCAAAAGATTCCTATCACTGTTTTGTCGCGATGCCAGCGGTTTGATTTTTCGCCGGTGCAGACTGATCAGATTGCCCAAAGCTTGGCGGCGATCGCCAAAGAAGAAGGCGTCAACGCTGATGACCAGGCGCTCGCCTTGTTGGCGCGTCGTGCCAACGGTTCGATGCGTGATAGCCAATCGTTGCTCGAGCAATTGTTTTCGTTCTGTGGCAAAGACATTTCTGTCGAAGAAGTCCATCAATTGTTGGGCACGGCGGATGTTGGAAGGATTGGTGAAGTTGCCGCCGCGATGGCCAACCGAGATTCAACAACGACATTGAATTTGATCAATCAATCTGCAAACGAAGGCATTAACGCGGGCCAGTTGGCAACACAATTACTGGGCTATTTTCGCGATGTAATGGCCGTTAGGGTTGGCTGCGGTGAAGACACGCTGCTCACTTGTACCAGTTCGGATTTGGACTCGCTGACTTCGATGGCCGAACAACTTGGGCTGGAAACGATTTTGACCATCGTTCAGATTCTTGATGCGGCGGTGGTGCGAATGCAGTCCAGCCTTCACGCCCGAACATTGCTAGAGGTCGCCGCGATTCGTGTTTGCAACTTGGAAAACCTCGAGTCGATTTCCGATTTGGTCAAGCAACTGAATGAGGGCGGCGCGTCAGCGTCTGGCCGACGACCTGCACCACGTCCAGCCGCAGCCAAGAAAAAGGTGGAGCTGAAGAAAGTCTCTTCGGCTTCAAAAAAAAACGAAATAGCTGAACCCACAAATGCCGGTTCGCAACCAGCAAGTGCGTCCGTTCAAACGCAACCAGCGCGAGTGTCCAGCCCCACATCGCATGATTCCCGACCCCAGTCAAACGAGCCCGCCGCGACGGCATCTCAACCCGTTGCCGGGGCTGCAACCTCGATCGCCAGCGAATCGCTAAGCAGTAAATCGGCGGGGGGAACATCGGCAGAAAACGAAGCCAATGCCAGCGAAGTAAAATCGCAAACTGGGGATCAACCAACAGATTCCAACGACATCAGTTCTAATAACACCAACTCCAATGGTATCAGTTCGGCTGGCATCGCTTCGAGTTGGGCAAAGATGATAGAAATACTTGGCGACATGACTTCGGACATGATCGCTGATTATGAGAAACTCGATGTGCAAGGCCAAAATCGAGTGGTCGTTACATTGAAGGATGCTTACCACACAAAGGAGTGTAATAAGACCGATCGCAAACAAAAGATTGAAACGACGTTGGCCGATGTGGTTGGGTGTCCAGTCAAAGTTGATTTTCAAATGTCGCAAATTGCCGCGGCCAAAGCTGCCAAGGCAGAACCCAAATTGACTCGAAATCAACAAATTCGAAAACTTCAGGAAAATGAGTTCGTGAAGGAAACGATGTCATTGTTTGACGCCGAGATCACCGGGTACTTTGAATTCGCTGGGAAAAAGAAGCGTGCTCCGGCCAAACAGATGGCTTGAAC
>CAZPTT010000094.1:0-23700 GCA_964589435.1 uncultured Pirellulaceae bacterium | reverse complement strand
ACTTTGAATTCGCTGGGAAAAAGAAGCGTGCTCCGGCCAAACAGATGGCTTGAACAACGAAGGCCGATGATTTGCTGCGAACCACAGAAAACAGATTTACGAGATTGAAATCACAAACAGGAGAGACGCATGTTAAAAGGACTGGGAAATATCGCTTCGTTGATGAAGCAGGCTCAAACAATGGGCCCAAAAATGCAAGAAGCGATGGAAGAATTGAAAACGAAGCAGGTCACGGGAACTTCTGGTGGTGGCATGGTTACCGTCAACGCCAATGGAGTAGGCTTGGTCACCAGCATTGAATTGGATCCAGTGCTGATCGAAAAAAACGACCTTGAAATGGTCACCGACCTACTGCCTGCCGCCATCAACCAGGCCATCGCAAAATCGAAACAACTGCATGCGGACGCGATTCAGACGGTGACCGGTGACTTACCGATTCCTGGCAACATGGAAAATATGCTGAAGAATTTCATGGGGAATTCGGAGACCGATGAAACACCGGAGCAGAACGGTTAATACAAATGGCTGAACTGTCAGAATCCGTTACCCACATGATCGAGCAGTTTTCGCGGCTGCCCGGAATCGGACGCAAGTCGGCTGAACGGCTGGCGTATCATATTTTGCGTGTCCCGGAATCGGAAGCATTTGCTTTGTCGGATTCGATCCGGAACGTTCGCGAAAATGTTCGCTACTGCGATATTTGTTTCAACCTCGCCGAAAGCGAAATGTGCAACATCTGCCGCGATCCAGCGCGCGACCAGACTCACCTTTGCGTCGTTGAGCAACCAAGAGACTTGATGGCGCTCGAGCAAGCTGGCACGTACCGTGGTTTGTATCACGTGTTGTTGGGACGTATTGCTCCGTTGGAAAATGTCGGCCCTGATCAATTGACCATCGATCAGTTAGTCGGGCGGATCGCTCAAAACGCGTCGCCGGATCTAAAAAATGAAAACGGTGCAGCACCTCCTCAGCCAGTTGGCGTCAGTCGCTTTACGGAAGTGATCATGGCGACCAATCCGACTGTCGAGGGCGACGGCACGGCTTTACACATTTCCAACTTGCTGGCTGAATATGACGTCACGTTGACACGTTTGGCGCGCGGGATCACGACGGGCAGTATTTTAGAGTATACGAACAAAGAAATTTTGGCCGACGCGATGGCTGCCCGCCAACCACTCTGACGAGTATTCTGGCAGATTTACTTTGCGTTACTTTTGCGATACGCGTAGTTGTCCGGTCTGCCAAAACTTCGGTTAACTCGTCATACCGTCAGCCACAAGCATGAGTTTTCGCTTGATGATTCCGTGCCGCATTGTGACACCAAGCAAAAATTGCCATTTACGAATTCCCTGAAAAATGCGACTTAAAACACTGTTCAGCATATAATTACGGAGGTTTGCTCGGAACATTTGGAACCAGTTGACTAATCGTTCTATCGGAAACCTTCTCAGACGCTGCAAAATCACGATATCGCTGATTTTGTTGATCTCTGAGGTTTTGAAAACGTAAACTCATTACAATGCGTCGGTATGAAACGTTCTTGCTTACGAACGTTCTTGTGTACCGCACGCTGCAACTTCGCAGCTCTCAATAAACTGACCTTCAATGAAAATTTCATTCGGCCAAAACCTATCCCAAAAGCAAACCCAGACGCTGGCTCCGCGCATGATCCAGTCGATGGAGATTTTGCAAATGGCGCAGGCTGATTTAGAAGCCAAGATTGAACGTGAGTTGATCGAGAACCCGGCTTTGGAGCGTGAGAACGAAAGCACGTTTCAAGACGATGAAGCATCTCGCGTAAAGGAGCGAGAGAAAAAAGAAGCGGAGCAGAAAGACGTTGACCAAAAAGAGCTGGTCATCGAAGAGAAGCAGGGTAGTGAAGACGACTTCGAACGCCTTTTGAATCTGGACAAAGACAACCCGGATTTCTTCGACGGTGGCACCCGCCCATCATCCAATCGAATTCAAGAAAGCGGTGATCGGCAACACGACCTGATGGCCAACCTGGTGAATCGAGGCGAAACGCTTCAAGATCACTTGACCGCACAATTGCATGAGATGGATTTGGATGAAGCACTTTTAAAAATGTGCGCCCGGATCATCTCGGCTCTATCCGCCAAAGACGGCGGCCGATTGAATGTTGCCCTAGCTGATTTACTTCCCGCAGACGCGAGCGAAGAAGATCTTGAAAATGCCGAGAACGCGCTGGCTCACGTGCAACAGCTTGATCCGGCAGGCGTAGCCGCTCGAAGCCTGAGCGAATGCCTGCTACTGCAACTGACGCCGGATATGGCTGACCTAAAGAATGTTCGCACTTTGATCGTTGACCACTTGGACGACCTCAGCAACAACCGTTTGCCGCAAATTCAAAAGGCGACAGGGTTATCGATCGATCAAATCAATGCTGCTTGGCGAGAACTGCGACATCTCGATCCAAAACCGGCCAGTAGTTTTGCAGAAGACTTCGTTCCGTCGGTAACGCCAGATATGTGGCTGGAAACGGATGACGAAGGAAACTACATCGCGAAAATGGATGAGGGCCCGGCACGTAGTCTGTTCATTAGCCAATACTACCGCCAGCGAATTGCCAACGGCCAGGCAACGGCGGACGAGAAAGAATTCATCAAGCGAAAAATCACTGCAGCTCAGTGGTTGATCGAATCTATTGAGCAGCGCCGGAGCACGCTGACGCGTGTTGCTCAAGCGGTCGTCAATCATCAGAAGGACTTTTTCGATAATGGCCCAGAGTTCCTGAAACCTCTCAAGATGGAGCAGATCGCGGACATCGTTGGGGTTCACGTCACGACGGTCAGTCGAGCTGTTGATGAGAAATGGATTGAAACGCATCGGGGAATTTTGCCGCTGCGAATGTTCTTCATGGGTGGCACGACGAATCAAGACGGCGAAGATGTCGCTTGGAACAAAGTTCGTATCGAACTTCAGAAGCTGATCGATGGCGAGGACAAATCCAAGCCTTACAGCGATGTTGAAATCCAGCGCCGGCTTAATGCCCAAGGGTTTAGCGTTGCTCGCCGAACGGTCACCAAGTATCGCGAAAAGCTTGACATTCCAAGCTCCCGTCAGCGCCGCGATTGGTCAAAAAAGAAGCCGTAGCTTCGGTTGCCATTGAGAGCCTTGCATTTTGAAGTGTCATGTCCTCATGCCAGTGGCCATGCCTCAAGCCAATGCTTCTCTCAGGCCAGAGACTTCCTAAATCAAGGCTGCCGGAATCGGCACGTCGTTGACTTGAGCCAGTGGCGCCTCGCCTTTCAAACAACGGATCAGGTTTTCCGTCGCCATCACAGCCTGTCGCTCGACCGACTCAAACGTCCTCGATCCGATGTGCGGTGTGATCAGGCAGCGAGGAGCGTCCAATAACGGGTGGTCGACCGCCGGCGGCTCTTCGTCCAGAACGTCGGTTGCGTAGCCCCCCAGCTTCCCGGCGTCGAGAGCAGCCCGCATATCGGCTGAATTTACCAATTCGCCACGAGCGCAATTCACAATCACCGCGGTGTCTTTCATCATGTCAATCGTTTCCGTCCGAATCATGTTGCGAGTTTGATCGGTCAGATTGGTGTGCAGCGAAATGACATCGCACTCTTTGAAAATCGTCTCTAGGTCTTCGGATTTCTCGACTTTGTGTTCCGCCGCAAACTCGGTGGGCCAATAAAGGTCGTAACCCACAATTGGCATTTCAAAAGCCACCGCTCGCTTGGCAACTTCTTTTCCAATCCGCCCCAGTCCAACGATGCCGATTTTTTTGCCCATGATTTCGTTGCCCGTCATTCGCTTCCAATTGCGAATTTCACTCACATGCTCAATCATGTGCCGGTAGACACCAAGTAAGAGCCCAAACGTGTGTTCGGCGACCGTTGTGTGATTGACGCCAGGACAAAATGTCAATGGAATCCCCAGCTCCGTGCAGCTGGCGACGTCAATTTTGTCGACACCGATTCCATACTTGGAAATGATCTTCAGCCGCGGCAAAGACTTGTCGAGGACCGCACGCGAGATGACGTCATCGCCGCATAGAAACGCGTCAAAGTCGCCCGCTAGTTCCAGCATTTGAGCCTCCGACAACGGGCCCCGTTCCCGGTGAACCTCAACGCCGCAACTTTCAAGCAATTGATGATGCGGGCCAGGTGTGTCTTGATAAGACGTTGTGCTGAGTAAAATTTTGGTCATGGCTGGTATGGGAAATGAGAAAACTATTTAGTAGTGAATCAAACGTGGCAGCAAGATACTTGAGCCAGCAAGTCGAAGCTCATAGTTTACGTTCGATCCGATTCGCAATCGAGTACCAATGGAAGATACCAGGATCTCGGCTGGGACATCTCGAAACGTACTTGGGGCGGTGCTGTCGTTTTGAACTGGAAGAGCGGCTAGAATCATCTTGGCTGCCGAATAAGAGGTCGACACCAAACTTTCGACTGACCTCACTTCAGCTCCCAACCAATGCCAATCACAGCGGTCGTTTGAAACGGCCATCTTACTTTCCTCGCTCCGTTTATACGCATGAACATTTCACAAATTATCGCAGACAAACGAGACGGTATCGAATTGGACGCGGAGCAGATTAAGTTCCTCCTACAAGGCTATGCTGACCACTCGGTACCCGACTATCAGATGTCGGCGTTCGCGATGGCGGTTTTCTTTCAAGGCATGACGGACGACGAAACGGAAGTCTTCACGCGCTGCATGATCGAATCAGGTGACACTCTGACGTGGTCTGGCTTGCCAGCCGTCGACAAACATTCGACGGGTGGTATTGGCGACAAGATTTCGATTCCACTCGCTCCGATGTTGGCTTGCTGCGGCGTCCAAGTTCCGATGATCTCAGGCCGAGGACTGGGAGCAACCGGTGGTACGTTGGACAAACTCGAATCGATTCCCGGTTACCGCTGCGAATTATCCAACGATGAATTTCGCGCCATCGTAAACTGGAATGGCTGTTCAATCGCGAGTGCGTCGTCGACTTTGGCACCGGCGGATAAACGGCTTTACGGATTGCGGGACGTGACCGCGACGGTTCCCTCGGTTCCGCTCATCACGGGCAGTATCTTGAGCAAAAAAATTGCGGAAGGAATCGAGGCGTTGGTACTCGACGTCAAATGGGGCAGTGGCGCGTTTATGCAAACGCTGGAGCAAGCCCGCGAGCTGGCCAATTCGCTTGTGCGTGTCGGCAATCGCTTGGGCGTCAAAACGACGGCAGTGATTACCGACATGAATCAGCCGTTAGGCCGCATGATTGGCAATTCGGTCGAGATCGATGAGTCGGTTGAAGTCTTAAAAGGCGAAGGCCCAGCCGACGTGTTAGAGCTGACGTTAGAGTTGGGCAGCCGGCTGCTTGTATCCGCCGGCGTTCATTCCGATCAGGCCGCAGCGACATCTGACCTTTCCAGTAAAGTTGAGTCGGGCGAGGCACTGGCCAAGCTGGCGGAAATGGTAAAAAGTCATGGCGGAGAGTTGGAAGCCCAGCGGCCTAAAGCAAAAAAGCATACGATCAGTTCAACCGAAAATGGTTTCGTGTCTCGGGTCAACGCTCAACGTTTAGGATTGGCGATTATCGAAATGGGCGGCGGTCGCAAGCAAATCGGCGACGTGCTCGACCACTCTAGTGGAATTGAATTTCTGGTTCGGCTGGGCGATCCTATCGAAGCAGGACAACCGATCGCGCACCTGTTTTGCGATCATGATGAAGCCTACGCGAAATCGTTGATTGGAGCTGCCGTTGGCATTGGATCGGAAGCCGTCACGCCTCCCAAGCTGATTGTGGAGACGTTTTAAGAGATTGAAATACCATCGAGATGCAATGACAGAGATACTCAATGACTGAAGAACACCAACAACTGATCGACATCGCTCTGGAAGCTCGCTTAAAGGCCTACGCACCCTACAGCGAATTTCTCGTCGGTGCAGCGATTCTCTGTGAAGATGGCACAATTTTCACCGGCTGCAATGTCGAAAACACATCGTACGGGCTGTGCATTTGTGCCGAGCGAACGGCGATCTGCAAAGCAGTCTCCGAGGGCCATCAAAAATTCAAAGCCATCGCGGTTTCAGCAACACCGTTGGCATCGCCTTGCGGAGCCTGCCGTCAGTTTATCGTCGAGTTTGGCAAGGACATCGTCGTCCTGAGTGTCGATGCGAACGATCCAAAGCAAACAAAATCCTGGACGATCGAAGAATTGATCCCCGAGAATTTTCGTTTCGACAAATAGGAAACTGGAGCAGAATGTTAATGCCAAGCGGATCAGAAGTGCCTGAATCAAGTCGCAAATCCAGCTCATTCGAATCAACAAATTCCGAATCAACAAATTCCAAGTCGGCAGGCTCCGATTCGAAGGATTCAAATTCGGCCAGTTCAAAATTGGCGAAAGCTGAGCTAACCGCGACGGCTTTTCACGAGGCCGGGCATGCGGTTGCCGCACTGGTGCTTGGCCGACCCGTCGAGAAAGTTACGATCGCGCCCTCCCGTAGCTCGACAGGACGGATGAATTTAGGGATTTGTAAAATCCAAAAAGGCCGGACAAAACCCACCAAGGATTGGCTGGAAGACGAGGCTATGATCTTATTCGCCGGAATGGTTTCCGAATCTCATTTCACCGGCCAGTATTGTCAGCAAGGTGCCGGGCAAGACCTGCGAGCCGCCCGAAGATTGTTGTCGCAGACAAGGGCAACTACCGAGCGGCAACTGGAAAAGCTTGAACGCCGACTGCTGGACAAAACGGAACACTTGCTCGATGAAGAATGCAACACCAAAGCAATCGAGATGATCGCGGCGGAGCTCATTGCCAATGAAACGATTAGCGGCCGAGCGGTCAAGCATTTGTTTAATCAGGCGGTGCAAAAGTACTCGTAGGTTTCAATCGATCACATCACCGAAAGTTGTTTGAGCGTGTGACCGGACGGCTTGCGCCGGGCCTCTATGATCTGGATGGAGACCGAACGACTCGCGCCGCACCGCTACGATCTGAGTGCGACTGGACGGTTTGTATGCGCCGAGCCACTATGAATTGGGAACCACCGCCGGCATCACTATCTCAGCACGCCGTACATCAGGCCCGCCATTCCAGCGGTCATGCAGCAAGCCAGCATTCCTCCGAACATGGCTCGTAAGCCTAGCTGGGCCAAATCGCCGCGACGCTCAGGAGCCAGTGGCCCAATTCCACCGATTTGAATTCCGATCGCGCCGAAGTTTGAAAACCCGCACAAGGCATAGGTCAAAATGACTTTGCTACGATCCGAAAGCGAGCCCGGCTCCAAGGCTCCCATATCCAAGTAAGCCACAAACTCGTTGACGACCATTTTCTTGCCAAGCAATTGGCCAGCGGTTCCGCAATCTGCGGACTCAATCCCCATGATCCAAGCCAGTGGATAAAACAAACCGGCAAATAGATTGTTCAGTGTCCAATTAATGTCGATTGGATTTTCAGCTCGGCTCAAATTGATCAACCACTGCAGCAACTCACCAACGCCGAACAGAAGTGCGTTCAGCATCGCGATCAATGCCAGGAAGGCAATCAGCATCGCAGCAATGTTGATCGCCAATTTCATTCCGTCGCTTGCTCCCACTGCGGCGGCCTCGATCACATTGGAAGCAATTTTTTCCTGGCCAACACCAGCTTGTTTGATTTCACCTGGCGTGTCGACTTCCGGCTGAAGGATCTTCGCAATCACCAGCGCTGCCGGCGCTGAAATGATTGAAGCCGTCAAAATATGACCGGCACTGACGCCGCTCATGACAAAAATTGCCATCAGGCTGCCGCTGATTGTTGAGAACCCACCAACCATCAAGGCATTGAGTTCACTGCGAGTCATGCCTGACACGTATGGCTTGACGACCAAAGGAGCTTCCGTGTGACCGACCAGGACATTGGCGGCAGCCGCCAAACTTTCGGCTCCCGAAGTTCGTAACGTCTTTTGCATCACCCAAGCCATCGCCCGAATAACGTACTGCATGATGCCAATGTGATAGAGGATCGACATCAACGCGGCGAAGAAAATCACGGTTGGCAAGACACCAAACGCAACCGTGGTTAACAATGCCTTGGGGCTGTCCGATGGCCCGTTGATATTGAACATGAAGCCGGAACCTTCGGCCACGTAATCGTTGATCGCTTGAAAGAAAGACTCGACGCCGGCAAACAAAATCCCGTTGGGGTACGTGCCGCCAAAGGTCCAGTTTTGTGACTGAAAAAGAACCGCTGCCAATGCGGCTTGTAGCATCAAGCCAAATGTCACCAACCGCCAATCGACTTTCGATTTGTGCGAGCTCATCAACCAAGCCAGCCCGATCATTACGAAAATGCCCAACAGACTGATCAGGTTTAAATAGCTCACAGAGGCCTCAGAAATTTCGGAAGGTGGGACGAAGTTATGATTCTAGTTGACGATTGTGTCGTAGTCCGCAGAAGTCGGCGGGTCGTCATTGGGATCATCGTTTTTGGTGTTTTCGTCGACGGGGACGAGCTCCTGAACCTGTGGAATTCCATTTTCATCAGATTGAAGTGGAGGCAAGTCGTAGGTACGTCGCTCATCAGAAACGAAAATCTCGTCCGTTTCCGTTTCATCGACGTCTTTGCGAAGCAACAAGTAAATTGCAGATGCCATGCACCAAAACATTCCGTACATGAATGCGGCGGCGAGTGTCCGAGCAAGTGCATTCCACAACCCAATGATGCTTTGTCCGGCCTCCAACGTCTTGGAGACCACCGCAGTTTCATCGTCGGTGATCATTGGTGAGCTCAGCGCGGAGCTCTGGATGATTTCGATTCGTTCGGTTCCGTAAAGATTCGTGCCCCAAGAGGTCGACCAGTAAGCCAGATCGATGATTCCGTTGGTAAGCGACACGACGATCATCCAGCAAAAACCACCGAACAAAATCGCGACCAGCATATACATCAAGTAATGAATGGGGCGCTGAAATGTATACGCATAAGACCGAGTCATCGCATCAAATGAATTTTGAGATTCGGCGGCGACACTGGATACCATCAAGGGCCAACCAAACAGTAAACCCAGCAGAAGCAACGCAATGACGGCTGCGATTGCCAGTACAACCACCCATAGCAGACCGACGATGACGACACCAAAGTCGGCTCCCATGAGCACACCAAGGAATCCGGCTGGAATACACAACACGGCGACGGCGGCCAGCGGGATGGCGAGGGCACCGGCGGTCGTAATCCAGTTGTCGCAAGCGAATTCGAACGCGTCATCGATTCCGGATTGTTCATTCCGTGTTAACTTTAGCAAGCAAATTCGCGCGATTGCCAATCCGACAAATGACCAGACCAGTAACGACCAAGCACTCCCAAATAAAAAGTAAAAGAACCCCCATCCGCCCCACTTGCCGGTGAAAACTTGCTTGAACGGTTTCACCATCTGATCAAAGACTAACCGAGGGCCGCTGAAGTTGACTCCCATGACCGGGATTGAATTGGCTTCATCTTGCGAAGCCAAAAATACTGAGCGGTAGGGACTGGCATTGAGTTCTACGTACTCCATCAACTGCGGATTGTCGCGTTGGGCCTGGTGCACAAACAGGACTTCGCTCAACATCCATCCCATCGGAATCAAAACCACGCCCAGCATTGCAAACATCAATACCGAGACGCTGGAGGCGACCGGCAATGTTTTGAAGATCAGTGTCCACGGACAAAGGTCTTGCCATGAAATTTTTTGGACGACAACAGGTTGCTCAGTCATATGAAATGGTTCCAGCCGAACGGATTCTTCGCTTAAGTTCGGCACCATTATAGGTAACCAGGCATTCAATAGAAGCGAGGCAAACGGACCATTTTCGCGACAAATTGGCAATCAGAACGGGGACTATTCGTCGTTGTCAGAGGGAATGTCAAATCCCTCGGGCCCGCCATTGCCTTCGAAGGGCAAGCCGTAGGACTCGTTCATCCAGCGTCCAAGGTCAATTTGCTGGCAGCGTTTGCTGCAAAATGGCATTGTTTTCGTCGCCGCTCGGTCAAACGATTGGCCACAAAGAGAACAGGTCACTAATTGCGCCTTGGGAGCCGTCTGTTTCGACCCGTTTGCCGATCCAGTTGTGGACACGGAAGATTGTTCGTCACTTCCACCGGTCGATTCGTTGTTCCCGTGATCGTAGCTCATGGTCTCTTTCACTTCTTTGCTGTGGGGCGACATTTACTGAGCCGCGTGTAGGACAAGATTTAATTTGCCGCGCCGCCACAGAAAAATCAAGCGCCCTGCAAAACAATCACCCAACCCTCGCGTAGGGCCACGTTTTAGAACGCTGAACCGCACGGCATCATGAAGAAAGCGGGAAGATCTGGACGTGTAGAAAGTCAAAATTTTCGCAGGCTCGTTTTGACTTGCCCCGGTTGCTCATCGACCACTTCCATGGAGGTAATCTTCCAGGCGTCGTCTTTGAGTTGGACGACAAACTGGGCATCATAAGAATTGGTGCGTTGATGAATGTGGCCCCAGTGCTCAATCGTTCCAATCAGATTCCATTTGCAACGATAGCCGAACCCGGGTTTAACGTCCGCTCGCTCGTCTGACTGGTCATCCAGTTGCTGGTCGTATGTTTCCTGTTGGCCCTCGAGGAACACGACCTCATCGATGTTGGCGACTGCCCCGCCTTGCTCTTTGACTCGCAAGCTCTTGTTGATATCCAAATATAACTGCCGCAGTAAATCGCCATCAACACTTTTAGCCAACGCATCATAGATGTCCGATTCGCGTCGATAGTCAAAAGCGCGAAACATATTCTTGTGGAGCCGAGTGAAAACCAAATCGGCGTCTTTGCTGGGCATTTCAAACTTGGGTTGTTCGACAAATGGATGAGGTATGTCAACTTGCATCAAGGGTGAAGCCAGCAACGCCAAGAATAAGATGCCAGTTGTCATGCCAAGCGCTTTGCCTGCTTGCACTCCAAGAATCAGCATACTGAAAATCAAGAACAAGAGAGCTAACGCAACCAACATTGCACTGACAACTGGAATCGAAAGTGTTGGCGGTGGCGGAATTTCAATGGTGGAGGCGACACCAACGATTGGCGGCAACGGTTCGCGGTCGGGCGCTTCCCAAACGTAAGTATTGTTCTTCAAGAATTTGGAGAACTGTGTTTTGTCAACTTTGTCAAACGCGATCACAACCGAGTCAACACTGCGAACGACGCTATTGAATTTATCCCAAGTCACTTCGACCTTGGACGGCGAGCCCTTGGTGCTGTACGACATGATGACGCCAACCCGACCGCTGGCCATGCTGACTTTTCGTTTTTCCGCTTGAAGTGCGAAGTCGCTGAGATTCAATCCATAGAAGTCAATCCGATCGAAAACGGGCTGGACTTCGATCGAATCGATTTTGACTGAGTTACCCACGGAGAAAAGTGCTTCAACTTTTCTGGCAGCATCCTCCTGTTCCGGAACATCAAGAAAGCTTGGTTCGGCCCGCTCAATTTCCATCATCGTGGTGAGCGTTGCCAGCGGGATGAGGACTTCGTGGCGAATTTCGTATTCGGTGATGTAGATAAATGAGTAGACGCTGCTGTAACTGGTGATGCCCAGATTCTTCTCACGCTGCTCATCGAACCACTTCGCCCATTCTTCTTCCGACGCGTCTTCGTCGAGGATCGGTTTATCCCAATCGAATTGAATGGTTTGAGGTGCGGCAGGTTTAATTGATCCACTGAACGGAACGTTGCTGCCAGCCTGCTTCAATAAGTACTCAAATTCTGAGGGCAGCAAAGCTCCATCGGCGACCATGTTCTGTTCGATCGTGACGAATTTCGGCGGTGCTTCATAGCGATATTGAAACTCAAATTGAAGCTGGAAATTCATCAGCGTCCCGGCTTTGACACCATCCTCGGGAGCTTCAAAATCGATGATGTCGGTGATCTCTGCCACCAGTAGCTCGCCCTCAGCATCTCGCAGGGTGATTTTTTCAGCAAGATATTTTGCGTGATCCTGTGTCGCGTCACGTAACTCGTCGAGGTCATAAAGCCCGTCGTCCAGCGGCTCGACGCCTTGCAGGAGCTCGAGGTCTTCAGCGAAACATGTCAACTTCATCGTCGTCGATTTTCGGTTGACGTAAATGTCTGCTTTCACGACCGAAACCGGATGAACGGCCGCTACTGGATACTTGCTGTCCGCGAAACCGTCGGCCCAAGTGACATTGGTCGCCGACAGGGAGTAAGCGAGCAGAAAAAGCAGGCAAAATTTGAATCGGCTAGTGAACTTCACCAATGCGGCTCCGTTGAAATACGTTCGCCCCTAATTAGATACGACGACTAAGTGGGCACGAGAAAAGACTACAGCATACAATTCAGCCGCGATTTGCGAACCTGACAGACTATTGAACATCATTTTACGAGAGTCCGATTGCGAAAAATGGCTTTTTTTGTGAAAGTCTGTTACCTAAGTCAAACAGCTAACCCGAATTCACAGCTAAACCAAATTTCCAGCTAACCTCTGTTAGATCGTCGTACCGTACCTATGAATGCACTTGCCGAAATCAAATCGAGATTCTTAAAACCGTTGTCGGAGCTCATCGACGAACCGCAGGCTTTGTTGGCCATGATTCGACCCGCCGGCGACACGAAGTTTGGCGACTATCAAGCTAACTTCGCAATGCCGTTAGGGAAGAAGCTGGGCAAGTCACCACGTGATGTGGCAACAGAGTTAATCGGCAAAGTCGCAATCGATGATTTGTGTCAGAACTCAGAAGTCGCTGGACCGGGATTTATCAATCTCACGCTCGATGACAAATGGCTCCAGGCTCGCCTTGCTGCTGCGATTTCGGATGAACGACTTGGCGTGGAATCGGTCGAGTCACCGCGCAAATACGTTGTCGACTTTTCATCTCCCAATGTCGCCAAGCCTATGCACGTTGGGCATATCCGTTCGACGGTGATCGGTGATGCACTTGCCAAAATTTTGGATTTCGTTGGCCATGATGTTAAGACCGACAATCACCTCGGCGATTGGGGTACCCAGTTTGGGATGATCATTTATGGTTACAAACACTTCGTGAATCAGCCGGCTTATGAAGAAGCACCAGTGCGCGAGCTCGGACGTCTTTACAAATTCGTGCGACAGTTGATGGACTATCAGTCGGCCCTAGTCAGTTTGCCCGTGGCCGAAGCCCTTCTCAAAAAACAGCAGGCGACCCTTGCGGAGTTGAAGCAGCAACCCGAAACAGGCGATAAAGCTGCTGACAAAAAAACGCGAAAGAGCATTGGGGCCCTTGATTCAAAGATGGCCGATCAAGCCTCAACGATCGATTCGCTAAAGGACAAAATTGCTGCGGTTGAAAATGATGAACAGTTGAAACAACTGGCTCATGATCACGCCGGGATTGGAAATGCAGTCCTGCTGGAAACGGCGGCGCTTCACGCTGGCGATGAAACCAACAAGCGACTGTGGGACGAGTTCCTGCCGTATTGCCGCGAAGACATCGAACGAATCTACAGCCGTTTGGCGATCAAGTTTGACTACCAGCATGGCGAGAGCTTTTTTCACGACCAACTAAGTGCCGTGGTCGATGATTTTGAAGCCAAGGGATTCGCTCGCACCAGTGACGGGGCGGTGTGTGTTTTCATGGACGACTATGAAACGCCCATGATCATCAAGAAAAAAGATGGCGCTTTTTTGTATGCGACCACGGACTTAGCGACGATCAAGTATCGCATGGATGAATGGAACTCCGACGCTTGCTTGTACGTCGTTGACCATCGTCAGCATCAACACTTCGAAAAATTATTCGATGCGGCGAAGCTGTGGGGTTATGCAGACGCGGAATTGACACACGTCAGTTTCGGCACGGTACTCGGCCAGGACGGCAAGCCGTACAAAACACGTTCTGGCGACACGGTTGGCTTGGAAGGTCTCTTGGATGAGGCGGAGAAGCGTGCCTTGGCCATCGCGATTGAGCAAAATCCCGACTTAACGCCAGACGACCAAAAGAACATTGCCCATGTGGTTGGAATTGGAGCTCTCAAATACGCAGATCTTTCACAGAATCGCGCGTCGGACTACAAGTTTAGCTACGACAAAATGTTGGCGTTGCGGGGCAATACGGCGGCTTATTTGCAATTCAGCTACGCGAGAGTGCAGGGAATTATTCGCAAAGTCGGAGCCGACGTTGAGGGATTGCGTAAGAACCCGACGCCGATCGAATTTTCGACTGATATCGAACGTGAACTGTCGGTAAAGCTGATTCGTTTTGGTGAAGCGTTGGATGAAGTCTTGATCGAATACAAACCGAACATTTTGTGCAATTATTTGTTCGAGTTAACGCAGACATTTTTCCAATTCCTTGAGCTGTGTTCAGTGAAAGATGCTGAAACGGAATCGCTGAAAGCCAGTCGGCTGCAGCTTTGCGATTTGACGGCCCGCACTATTAAGACCGGCCTCTCATTGCTTGGCATTGGTGTTTTGGATCAAATGTAGATTGATGGATCGCTGCCAGGCCAGATTTAGATGCCCAGCAACCCATGAATTGAATCAACAAGCAGGAGCAACCGTTGAAAACTCTGACGAACAAGAAGTTCATCAATCAAGTTCTTTGTGGCGATGCGTTGACCACCGCCAAGAAATTGCCGGACGCTTCGATCGACACGATTGTCACCAGCCCGCCTTATTTTCAGCAGCGAGACTACGGCTCTGATCAACAGATCGGTCAAGAAATTTCTCCTGCCGGTTACGTCGAACGACTGGCGGAACTGTTCACCGAGTTGAAGCGAGTCGTCAAACCCACCGGATCGGCTTGGGTCGTCATCGGGGACAAGTATGTCAAAGGCGAACTGCTGGGAATGCCATGGCGGGTTTGCTTCGCTTTAAAAGATGCTGGCTGGGTACTTCGCAGCGACTGCATCTGGCACAAGCCGAATGCGATGCCATCGAGTGTGAAAACACGTCCGACGACGGATCACGAGTACATTTTCTTTTTCAGTAATTCAAAAGACTACTATTACGACGCCGATGCGATCCGCGAACCGCATGTTACGTTTTCTGAAAAATCAAAGATGAAAGGTGGCCGTCAGCATTTCGGAAAACGCGGCGGTACTCCGGAAGCCGGGAAGAATAGCGGCGACAACAATCTGCACGACGGTCGCTGGGATCAGGCATTTCATCCTAAGGGAAGAAATAAACGAACGGTCTGGTCAATTTCGCTTTCGAAATTTCGCAAAGCCCATTTCGCCGTCTATCCTGAATCGTTGGTCGCCAATTGTATCAAGGCAACTTGTCCGGCGGATGGAGTTGTGTTGGATCCATTTTCTGGTGCTGGGACAACCGCTGTTGCTGCGAAAAATCTGGACCGAAAATATGTGATGCTTGATTGCAATGAAGAGTATTGCGAGATAGCTCGCGAGCGGATTTCGAACGCCGGCAGCTAGTCGATTTACCGCTTGTGCGATTTTTCGATTTGTAAGCAAGAATGGTTACCATCGAGGGCTTCTCAGTTGTTCAAGTTGCGGACTTCTTAGCGGAGTGGCGCAAGCCACCCGGTGCGTGCAAAACCGGACGGCTCGAGCCGTTCCGCTAAACTGAAGATGCCTCACCTTTACTAATTGAAAAGCCCTAGGGGTGCCATGCCCTCGCTTGCGTGGGCATGTTCACGCAAGCAAAAGTACAGCATCTGTCATTTCAAGCTGGACAGGCAACGGGGCGCTTGCAACAAGCCCCCAGATTCCAATCCCAGTTTTCAACCAAACAAAAGTGATTGAGCCATTATTAGGCTTTCCAAGGTGGATTTTTTTGATGGCTTTTCGGGCTCGAATTCAGGTAACCCGTGATTTTGCCTTTACCAATTTGCGATGTCTTTTTACGATCGGACTTTCCTGAACCCTTGATGATTCGGGAACGAAGCGATTGAGAAGGAGTTTTCTCAAGGTTGACGGACTTTTCGGGATTAGCTGATTCATGGCGGTGCTGTTTCAAATTCGGAATGCTTACAAAAGCTACGGCGATCAAGTGCTATTGGACAACGCCGAGGCCACCATTATCGACGACGTGAAAGTCGGTTTCGTTGGTAGGAATGGTGCCGGAAAATCAACTCTGCTTCGCGTACTACTGGGCGACGAGGAACTTGATTCTGGAGAAGTGATTGCTCATCCGAGGCTGCGCGTTGGATACTTGCGTCAGCACGATCCGTTTAACGCGGGCGAGTCGGCGTTAGATTTTCTCATGCGTGATAGTGACCAGCCGGATTGGAAATGCGGCGAAGTGGCGGGCCAATTTGAAATCAAAGGCGAGTATTTAAACGGCCCGGTGTCAGCGCTTTCCGGTGGTTGGCAAACGCGTGTCAAACTTGCCGCGTTGCTGCTTCATGAGCCTAACCTGCTGTTGTTGGACGAGCCAACCAACTTTCTTGATTTGCGAACTCAGATTTTGCTAGAGCATTTCTTGAAATCGTTTCGTCAGGCTTGCCTAATTGTTTCGCACGATCGCGCGTTTTTAAAAGCGACTTGTTCTCATACGCTCGATTTGACGCGCGGCAAGCTGACGATGTATCCAGGCAAAATCGCTGAATTTCTTAGCTACCAACAGGAGCGAAGAGAGCAGGCGATGCGCGAGAACCAAGCGACGATTACGAAGCAAAAGCAGCTTGAAAAATTCATTGCGAAAAACAAAGCCGGCGCTAACACGGCCAGCCAAGCCCGTTCAAAAGAAAAACAGCTTGCTCGGCTGACGCTCAACGATATCGCAACCGATGAAAAGACCGCCTACATCCAAGCTCCGATTGTGAACCCGCGCCAGGGAGCGGTTTTGCGCTGCGAAGATTTATCGATCGGATACCCGGATCACCAAGTTGCGACGGACATTCAAGTCGAGATCGAACACCAGCAACGGACGGCGATCGTTGGTGATAACGGCCAAGGCAAAACGACGTTGCTGCGTACGATTGTTGGCTCGCTGGAACCACTGAGCGGCAGCGTCCGGTGGGGACACGGAACTGAGATCGGTACGTACGCCCAGCATGTTTATTCGACGTTGCCAGAAAACGATACAGTGCTGGAGCATCTTGAGTACCAAGCCGTCAAAGGAACTACGGATCAGCAGATTTTGGCGGTCGCGGGCTCACTACTGTTTCGAGATGAACACGTTAAGAAGAAGATCAAAGTCCTCTCCGGTGGCGAGCGGGCTCGGCTTTGCATGGCGGGCTTGTTACTGGGCAATTACAACGTGTTGGTGATGGACGAACCGGGCAACCACCTCGATGTCGAAACCGTTGAAGCACTGGCGGAGGCTCTGCTGCGATACAAAGGAACCGTGATCTTCACCAGCCACGATCGTCACTTCATGAAACGAATTGCGACCTCGATTGTTGAAGTCCGCGATGGATGTGCGAAAAATTATCTCGGCGACTATGACGCTTATTTGTACATGGTCAATCGAGAAATCGATGAGGGCGACCGTGACGCGAACAAAGGGAAGATGAGCAAGGCCCCCGGCGGTAAGGCTTCGTCGAAGAAGAGCAATTCGGCCCCCAATTCAGATCGCAAGATTCAGAAAAAGATCAAAACCATCGAGCGAAAAATTGCTCGGCTTGATGACGAGCGAAAAGCGCTGAATGAAAAAATGCTGACCGAGACAGATCCCGAAGAAGCCATGAATCTTCACAATCAAATCACCGCGATTGCGAAAGAACTGGAAGCGGCGGAAGAAGAATGGCTGGAGTTGAATTAGCGGATCGCCAGAGTTGCGATGATTTACATACGCTCCTCGCTCTGAGATAGTTGTCAGAATGTAAATCTATACGGGCCTGGGCCTGTAAGCTGACTCGCTGCTGATGAGCGTCAAATTATGGATGCGTTTTCACTGCCAAATTTCAAATGGCTCAAACGATAATTTGCCGCCTCGTTTACGATTTCATTTCTTGGACTTGGTTGTTCCTTCCGAAACACTTGGAAAGTGCTTGGTGATCACAGCAATGACCTTGGCCAGTCTTGCTTCAGTAATTGCACGTGACTTCTCAAGCGCTTTTGCAGAGCTTGGCGAGGGAGTTACGGACGGCTGCATGCGACTGCCCCAATTGGGATTGGGACTGACACGTCGGGACGAGTATCTAACTTGATTCGCGATCTGCCGTTTCCATTGTGCTCTCGTTGCATCCGCCACTTCGCTCTCGAAATCGTTCTCACTGGCGATGATGGCAAACTGTTCTAGATCCCGAACAGATTCTTCGAACTGCTTTTCGTCAATTCTAGTACTGCAAGAACTAATGGCTTGCTGTAGGTAGCTGACAACGAGCCGATAGCTGGCGACTAATTTCGTCTCCTCAAACTTGGTCGCTTCGAATAAGTCTCGCCAATGTTTGCCTGCCGGCATGCTGTGTGCACTTGAAGTCAATCGAATGAGTAACTTCTGGGCGGCTGGATTGTCAATTTGATTTTCAAATAGTCGTTTCCGACATAACTGGTTGATCGTATGCGACGACATCATCCCGTTGCCGATCGTTGAAGTGGCATATTCCAAGACCTCTAATTCAAAATCACTGCCTGGATCCCGCTCAGCAATTTCTTCGATTACTGGAATCGCCTTGTCGACAATACGTTTGCGATACGACGGAAGTGGATCTCCGCTCGAGCGTCTCGAGAAAAACTTCCGATAATCGGGGTCTTGAAAGTTGCGAACGGTAAACTTATCAGGAATCCGTGCGTTCGCGTCCTTAACGAAGCTTCTCAGAACTTCAAACGCCGCTTCCTTGTCCAGCCCGCCGATCTCAATCTCGGGCAGTTCGCCAAGCAACGAAGAAAAATCCACACAAACGATCGGTTCCGTTCGTAAGATTTCCCCATTTTTTAATCCCGTCAAATCAAATTCGACCCTCCCATCACTCCGAGGCGTCTTCACACGCTTCGGATCCAACTTCCAACTGACTTCACCCCCAACCAACAACCCTTCCATCCTAAACCGACCGTCAGTTCGCGTTTTCGTTTTCCAAGTTTGGCCGGCACCAAAAGAATGAACTCCGTATTTCGCGGTGGCTTCTATCTCCAGGTCACTAACGCCTTCTCCCGCTAGATTCACTACCTGACCTTCGACGGATCCGCCTGCCAACAATTCGATTCGAACCGGAATCAAATTCGTTTGGGCGTCGACCAAAGGAACTGGCACCACCGCGGTGCCCTGTCTGAAACCGTCATCTGTGAATGCTTGGATCGAAGTTGGATATTTGTTACCGAAGAACTGGTTTCGTTTGTCATCTGGAAATTCAAGCCGATACCTTGCTTCGGCCAGGAGTTGGGCGTTTCGATACCAATGGTCAATCGTTACCCGGCCACTTTGATCCGTCATTTTGCTGAAATTGGATCTTCGGTATCCCGTTCTCATGATCATGAATTCGTCGTTGGAACCGGCAACAACACAATTGGGCACCGGACGCCCGTTTCCGTCGACAACTTCGACATCAAGAATGTAGCTTGGCTCCAATCGGAACAGCAAATCGGCATGGTTATCGAGTTCGCCCTTGATCAGGTCTCGAGTGAAAACTTCTCGGAGTTCCGTGGCGACTTTGGTGTCATCCAGAGGATTCCAAAGTGCAACCGAGCAATGCCCGGGAACATCACCGGCGATACCCAATATTCCATTCACATCAGGAACGGCAACGTCGAATTCACCGTTTTGATCGGTCTCGAATTCCAGCTTTGCAAAATCACCAAACTCGTCCCATTCTTTTGCTGTGGCGGTCGTTCGCCAGCGAAGCTGCACCCCGGGAATTGGCTCTTCCGTTTCTCCGCTTAACACGACGCCGTGCAGCGGCTTACCTTTCTTAAACCCGACTTCTTTCTCGATCGTTTCGGTGTCATTATTTGCTGGCAACTCAACTTTGAATCCCGTGTAACGAGTGGAATCCACGGGCTCAACCAACGCGATTGAGCCATCAGGAGACTCCTTCAGCGGCACAATTGCCATCGCTCCATCTACAGTCACGCTATATCGAAGATGCTGGCCCATTCCAAACATTGACCGGTTTTTAAATTTTGGCTGGATCGTAACCTTGCCAATTTCAACCGGGGCACCAGTGTCGGCATCAACGCCAGTCAACTTCAGTAACCCGCATGTTTTGAGCGTATAAAAGAAGTCACTGTCTTCAAGAATTTGATTCTCAAAATCCAATGCTTTGTTGTCTCCTGCGGGTCGAACATAGACGACTTCCTCTTTGGTACCCGTCATTTTGATAGACAGCCCAACCCGGAAAGACTCTGGCAAATTTTTGATTTCGAACCAACCGTCAGCGCTCGTTTTGACTGCTCGGTTCGAACCAAATCCTGGCAAAGAGCGATATTCACACGTGTAGTAAGCACTGTTTGGGTCGACCCGCTGACCCGCAGGGCTCTTCAGGGCTTCCGTTCTCGGTTCAAGCCACTGAACTGGGGTCACGACGGCACCCGCCGCCGGCTCGCCGGAGGGCAACAAAATCGTGCCCGAAATCGTTCGGCCTTTGGATAAGCGGACATCGAGTGCGCTCCCCTCTGGAACTTTAACGGCTAGCGGTGCAAACCCAGCAGTTACGAACAGCAGCGACCGATTTTCAGATACGTCAATCGAATAACTTCCGGACAACGTTGTCGGTTCCGCCGGCGCCAAAAATTGACTCCGGTTCGTCATCGGCTGGTAGGCACCGCCAGCGGCCAGGAACACGTCAACGCCAGACAACGGTCTGCCAATTTCCGAAGTGACCGTCCCAGAGACTTTCCATTTCGGATCGTTTTCCGTTCTCTCGGTCGGCGGAAAGTTGCCGGTCTGTGAAATGGCAACCGATTGCAGCGAAAATAAAATAAAGAAAAAAGTGATCAGCCCGAAATCCAGACAGGACTTATCGGCGCGCATTCCAAACATAATTAGCCTCTCCATTTGATGAGGCTGTTTAGTATGAGGCATCAAGAAGCAAAATGCAATTCTGCGAAGAATCTCGCTGCACACGCAAGCGAAAGCATCCATGGCAACCATCGCTCGACGACTGAATCGCGACCTACCAGATCACCCATTTGCTGGAATCATGCAGCCATTCCGGCATCTGCTTAAGCTCTTCATCATTTGGTGGCCCAGTCAATCGGACAGGGCCATCTTTGGTAATGGCGAGAGTGTGCTCGAAGTGGGCACTGTTTTTCTCGTCTTCCGTGATGACCGTCCAATCATCATCGAGGTAAAGAATCTCCCCAACACCGGCGTTGACCATCGGCTCGACCGCCAACACAACTCCGGGTCGCAAATCGAAGTCTTCTTTGGCTTTCCATTCTTCGGTGAAATAGTTGGGGACTTGCGGTGCTTCATGAAGGTTCTTGCCGATTCCATGACCGACCATGTCTTCGACGACCGAGAAGCCATTGTCTTTCACAAGCGCCTCCATCTCGCGGCAGACATCGCTCCACATTGTTTTCTTGCCCATCAATTCGATGGCCAAATTCAAAGTCGCGTTGGTGACGTCGAGTAATTTTTTGTCGGTTTCGCTGACAGTGCCAACCGCGTGCGTTACCGCCGCGTCGCCGCACCAGCCGCCAATTCGACAGCCCGTGTCGAGGCTGACAATGTCGCCGTCTTCAATCACACGAGAACCAGGAATGCCGTGAACGACTTCTTCGTTTAGCGAGATGCAGGTTTCGGCAGGAAACGGTGGGCGTTCATTGGGAATCCCACCGTAGTTCAAAAACAATGGCTCGGCGGAATACGAAGCGAACGTATCACGGTAAACTTGATTGATTTCGGCGGTTGTTACACCGGGCTTCAGCATTTGAGCCGCCGCCTGATGGGCTTGCCAAACAATAAGTCCGGCAGTTCGCATTTTGCGAATTTCACGCGGCGATCGAAGTTCACGTTTCACAGTTTGATCCAATTAAGCACTAGCCGGTTTGCCTTAAGCCCTCGCTGGTTTGCATTAAGCTTTCGCTGGTTTACGTTTCGGCTTGTAGATTTCCGTCGCCGTTCCGTAGAAGACTTCACCGGCGTTCATCATCGTTTCACCAAGCGTAGGGTGAGCGTGAATCGTCTCGGTAATGTCGCGAACAACGCAGCCCATTTCAATCGCCAACGTTGCCTCGGCAATCAGCTCACCGGCTCCTGGTCCAACGATACCGCAACCAAGCACACGCTCTGTTTCAGGATCGACGATCAATTTCGTCAAGCCCTCGGTACGTCCCAACGCCTGAGCGCGACCACTGGCGGCCCACGGATAACTAACGACCTCATGAGTGACGCCGTCGCGTTTCGCTTCTTCAGCTGTAATTCCCGCCCAGGCAATTTCCGGGTCGGTGAACACAACGGCTGGAATGGCTCGTTTGTCAAACACTGATGCGTGCCCGAGGATTACCTCGACGGCGTGACGGCCTTCGTGGTTGGCTTTGTGAGCCAGCATTGGTTCACCCGCCGCATCGCCAATCACATAAATATTTGGTTCACCGGTTTTCAACGATGAATCGTGGACGATGAAGCCACGCTGATCGGTTTCGACATTCAAATTCTCCAGCCCTAAATTTTGGGTGGTCGGTCGACGCCCGACGGAAACCAGAACACGATCATACTTTTCGGTGCCGAACTTGCCGGGACCTTCGAAAGCGACTTCGACCTTGTCTTCGCCAGACTTGCTTACGCTGCCGACTTTTGTGTTCAAGAAGATCCGCCCCTCAAACAATGGGTCAAGCTTCTTGGCCAATGGTTTAACGAGATCTCGATCCGCTCCCATCAGCAAGCCTTCTTGCAGTTCAACGACGCTGACTTTGGTGCCAAGGTTGGCGTAGACCGTCCCCATTTCCAAACCGATGTAGCCGCCACCGATTACGAGCAATGTTTCAGGAATGTCGGCCAGTTGCAGTGCCCCCGTCGAATCCATCACGCGATCTGAGCCAATATTGAACGCGCCGGGCATGGCTGGTGTACTGCCAGTGGCGATGATGGCATTCTCGAACGTGATTTTTTTGCCGTCAGGAATCGAAGGATCATCGCCTTCGAGAACAATCGTGTTGGCGTTTTCGAATTTTGCAAACGCTTTGACGACGGTGACTTTGCGACGTTTGGCCAGCGCCCCCAGTCCACCCGACAGCGTGTCGATGACTTTCTCTTTACGAGCGCGAAGTTTGTCGATTTCAATTTTTGGTTCGCCGAAGGAGACGCCCCAATCTTCCTTCATTTCTTCCGCTTCGGAAACGACTCTGGCGACGTGCAACAATGCTTTGGAGGGAATGCAACCACGCAACAAGCAGGTTCCGCCGAGCCGGCCTTCGCCTTCGACCAAAACGACTTCCATACCTTCATCTGCTGCCAAAAATGCTGCAGCATATCCACCAGGACCACCGCCAATAACAACCAGTTGAGTTTGCATCGTATCTCCTCAAAACGAGCTCAAAAAAAAGCGGCGAGCCACAAGTGACCGGCCGCTGTGAGCTTTAAATCGACAAATTATAAAAGAGCAAGCTGCCGCGTATTAAAATGTGCGGCAAATTTCAAATCATGAATTCTAGCGAGACAAGAATTCGACCACGGTGTTCGCATCCACTGGCAAGCTGATATCGCTGGCACCAGTCGGTTTGCCTTGGACAGTGGCAACCAATTTTTCGCCGTCGAACGAAACCCATTCGATGCCTTCGCCTTCTACGCCTTGTTCGCGAACGGCTTGATACATCTTGAGGATGTTTGCTCGTGGACGAAGGCTGACGACATCGCCGGGACGCAATTGGTACGACGGCTTGTCGACTTTGGCTCCGTTGACTCGGAAGTG
>CAZPTT010000093.1:5988-26521 GCA_964589435.1 uncultured Pirellulaceae bacterium | reverse complement strand
TGGTTGCCGTTTGGTTGCTGGTAACCAGTTTGTTGGTTTTGGTTTTGATTGGCATAACCTTGGGCCGGAGTTGTTGGCGTCTGCCACTGGCCTTGGTATTGATAGTTTGGAACCTGGTTGGGATCCTGAACGGTCTGCTGATTTTGATCCAAGTTAAACAGGGGTTGGCCCGTTGTTGGATCTACCGGTGGGACGATGATTTGTTGAAACTTCTCAATATGCGGATCCACATATTGCGCCAACTCTGCCGGAATGATCGATGAGACTTGTGAGATGCCTTGGATGACATAGTGACCAGACTTGGATGCGTGAATGGCATCGTGGGCTTTTGCACCCAACAAAGAAGCAGAGAACATCGTGATGACCATGCAAAGTAAACCACCTTTTACTGCTCCCAAAAGAGCGCCAGCTTGCCGGTCAAATCCTTTGAGTTCCATCTTTTGAATCGTCTTACTTAGCGAGCCATAGATCGTCCAGACAATTAACGATGTACCGAGAAACAGAATCAGCATCGCAGCAATGCGGTTCCAAGGTTCTTCGGCTGTAATGAACTTGGATACCGGCGTTCGGAAATTGACCGACACAACGTAGCTGAGAATCACAGAAGCTACAGAAGCGACTTGCCAGGCAAGCCCTTTCCACCAACCAAATAAAACGGCACCGGCAATTACGACCAACATGATGATGTCAAATAACGCCATGGAAAGTTCTCCGAATTCTGTAGTTCAAGTTGCTCGGCATTTCGAATGCAGATTCGCGTTGCAGCGAACCAAGCTTCTGCCGGGCCGAAGTTGATAATAGTATTGCGACTTGCTGAGGCAAATCGTTGGTGAGCAGATTAAAAAATCGCGATGCGATTTCGCTGGGATTAAAGAGAAATCTCTGCAGGCGTTCAATAGTAATGTTGCGGACATCCAGCTTCGCTCAATAAGTTTTGGATCGGGTTGCTAGCGGCGACTTGCAGGCACCCCTGCCCTGCCCTGAAATGAAGCTTCCTAAAGCTCCGCAAACTCAACTGGACTGGGCCAATCCAACCAGAAACCGGCCTGATTCAGCTTAGATTTTTGGTGACGTCATCTTGGCGCGAACCAAATCGGCATTGGAGCAGTAATTCAACTGCTGTCTAATCAACTTTCTGATTGTGGCTGCGTGGCAGTCTCGATCCTTCCGCGTTAATTACGAAGATGGATTTTCGTTGGCGGCACTTGTGGTTATTCATGGCTGATTTCAAAACCCACATTACGACCAGTACGATTCTCGGGATCGGCTACGGAACGGTAGCCGGAACGATGTTTAACGTCCCGGTTGCGCACTGCTTCATTGCAGGTGGTTTGTGTAGCGTCGCGGGCATGTTGCCCGATCTCGACAGTAACTCGGGAATTCCACAACGGGAGATGCTCTCTTTCGTTTCTGTCGTCGTACCGATGCTGATGTTTCAACGATTCGAAGCACTTGGCATGACGCCTGAACACATGGTCTTCGTCGCTGGCGTGATGTACGTGATGATCCGGTTCGGCATCGGTGGTTTGTTTCGCCGGTATACAAAACATCGTGGTATGTGGCACAGCATTCCAGCAGCCTTGATTGCTGGGTTGGCGACGTTTCTCGTTTGCCTGTCCAGTGATTTTGAAATTCGAATTTTCAAGTCGTGGGCGGTCGTGATCGGCTTCGTTTCCCATCTGGTACTCGATGAGGTCTATGCCGTTGACTGGCAGGGCCGACGGATTCGCGTGAAGAAAAGTTTTGGTACGGCGCTGAAGTTCTTCAGCAAAAGTACCTGGGCGAATGTTGCGACCTATGGAAAGCTCGCGTTGTTGATCGTATTGATCATGAGCGATGACTACTTCATGGGGTGTGTTTGTGAAGACCACATCGACGTGCCCAAGACGGCGTCCGATTGGTTTCAAAGCCTGTTTGTGCATGCCCCTGATCACCAGTCGACGTTCACGCGTTAGCGCTTAACTTGCTCGCAACGAATTCAATTGGCTTTTTATACGTCAGTTGCGGCTGTCGATGAGGATCGTAACAGGGCCATCGTTAACCAAGCTGACTTTCATGTCGGCGCGGAATTTTCCTGTCTGAACATCAACCCCCAGTTCTCTCGCTCGGCGGATAAATTCCTCATACATCTGATTGGCTTGGTCAGGTGGGGCTGCGTTGCCAAAGCCAGGCCGATTGCCTTTTCGAGTATCTCCCAGCAACGTGAATTGACTGACGACGAGCAGCTTTCCACCGACATCCTTCATGGCCAGGTTCATTTTGCCCTCTGCATCGTCAAATATGCGAAGGCCAATGGTTTTCTTGAGAACATGCTGAAGATCTTTTTCTTCATCGTTTTGTTCAACGCCAAGTAAAACCAACAGCCCATTCTTAATTTCACCCGTTGTCTCGCCATCGACAGTGACACTTGCTTGACTGACTCGTTGAATGACAGCACGCATTAATCGGTCTCTTTCATGAATCGTTCTCATAAGAACAGTCGCGAAATAACTCCGATTCGAGGTCATCGCGCGTGGCACGCATTCGATCCGGAGAATTAAGCGACATTGTCTCTCAGCTTTCCAAGCTGATAGCGTTCGGTGCACTAATTGCGGAATCTATTCGTGGCGATCCGTTAGTTAGCGTTTGAGAGTTGCTTCTTCTAGTCTTGCCTCGCGGGAAAATTCAAAGTCACGAACTTGATCGACGTACTGGTCAGTCGAATCGGTTGTGTTTGAGTCATCAGTTTCTAGCTTCAGCAAATCTTCTGGATTCATCGACAGTTGCCGGGGCGCTCCCAGGTGAATCGAAGCCAATAGCCGGGTCGAATCGGCTTCATCTAAATCAAATTGAAAAAACTCAATCTTGATCGGCAGCAACCCGACAGATTCGCGGTCGACGCATTCGATTCGTACTGAGTGAGGTAGATGAACGGGAAGCATGTGCCATTGGATCATCGGCTCTAATAAAGAGCGTTCCACGCGCTCGCGTAGCAGTTCGGCAAGTTGTTCTGTCTTCCATGTTCCGGTTACTGAAACGGTCGTGATTCCATTCCATTTCTTTTCTTCCAGTTGGCCGAATTGAAATGCGGAGCCAAGATTCTCGAGAATGCTCGAAAGGCCTCCGGTCGCAATCCAACTCATTGGATTGTTCGGTTCAGTTAAACCAGAATCCAATCGTCGTTGGTGGACTTGTTTTAAATCAATAAACTCGAGGGACTGCTCAACGCCTGGCGAGAGCAATTGCGTATAGAGGAACTGCCCATCGCAAACTTTGACCAGCGTCATGCTTTTCTTTTTAGAACCGCTTCCCGCCATCGGGATTTCCAGTTGAAATCTCGAATAGCCACTCCCCTGCCCTATTTGGGAATAACGGCCCAGAATTTCCATAGGCTGCTTTCGCCAATTCAGATCGACTTTGATGTCGGTTTCGAAAGCGATCGAGTCGCGGATTTGGGCTCCGAGGTTGATCAAGAATTCAGACGACTGTTGGCTGGCGGATTCGCTCCAATGGTGTTTGAGCATGAAGGCTTGGGAAATGTTTGAAGACGACGATGAACCCGTCGAAGGCAAAGCGGCTGCGGTAACCGGTTGCGAAGGTGGCATCTCATTAGGCAACGTTCCCAGTTCGTTTCCGGCTTCTTCTTCAAAGCTGGTCAGCGCTACGTTGAACGAAGTTGCTTGCTGATTGAAATTCGAGAAGCCAGCTTGATCTGCGGCTGACTCGTTGCCATTTGCCTCGTCTTGAAGGGGAATTTGCAAGGAAATTTGCGAGCCAATTGGCTCTCGTTGATTCTGAATGGGGGCTGGTTGGGTGCCCAGCCAAAAAAATCCGCCAGCAGCTAGCAACACGACGGCAATTGGTAATTCTTGCTTCATGGTCGGGATGTGAGGATTTTTCCAAAGAATAGCGTTGTGACGCGCCGAACTAGAACAATGGTCATACCAGTGCTCGGTGCGCGCCATTGATAGGTTTGTGTTAAGTCAACACGATCGCAATCAAACAACGGCGAGCGACGAGAAAAGGCGGTTTTTGATCATAGAAATGGCGTGAAGGCCGGTCTACGTCAGTTTCCAATCTTGGATTGGAAATTGAAAGTGATCAGCGATTTAGTGAAAAACCAATTCCGAATCATGATTGTTTTTGTCGCGTGGGCAAAAGCAGGTTCGGCGAAGCTCAGCATGGGTGCCCAAACGCACGGAAGCTTGGCAAATTTTTTAGGGGGAAACGGATGTACGCACGTTTAAAAACGGGCTTCATGATGCTGGCATTGGCTGCGGTTACAACCTCGGCACAAGCCTACCAAGTGCCAGGCGCCCGAACAGGAACTCCGGTTGGCCATAACTTGCCACCGGCACAAATGTTAATGGAACCCGGCCCTGGTGTCGGTGGTCCTGGACCTGGAGTCCTTGCCGCACGACGCGGCGGCGGCAACATGGCAGGCAATGCGGCTTATGGGCCATTTGGCGCTGTCAGCTATCAGGCTGTTCAGGTATTGTTTGACAAACCAGAAATGATGAATGTTGCTTGGGACGTTACCGGCATTGGCCGCTACGACTCATCGCCTTTGATCGTTCCGGGTCGTCAGAATTTCGCTCAAGGCGGAATCTATCGTTTGAAAGTTTCAAACATCGAAGGTCGTCCAGGATTGGAGCTTTATCCAACTTTGGAAATCGGTAGCTCTTCACCACGAACGGCTGCTTACCTCGCTCACTCAGCGATTCCAATTCAGTTCACACAAGAAGACTTCGATCAAGTGGCCGCGGCTAACTTCGTTTCGAAAGTCATCTACGTTCCAGATCCTGAGTATCAAGAGTTGGCTTTGGCCGGTGTCGATACACTTGTCAGCACACGTCTTGATCCAGGTGTTGACCCAATCGTAGAAGCCGACCGACGCGGTGCGATTTTGGCTATCTTGCGAATTGGTAACAAAGACTTGGAAGTCCCCGGCGTTGATCCTGCGATCGCTGCCGGTGCCATGCCAGGTGGAATGGGTGGTCGCGGAATGGATACTTCGAATTACATTTCGGGTGTCACTGGGCCAAACTACGGAATGCCTTACACAGGTACCAACATTGGTTTGCCAGGTCCTCCACACATTCCTCTCGGTGGACCGGCTGGTTTGAAGAACTACAGCATTCACAACCACACTGCGATGCAGATTCCTGGCCCGACTCCAAAAGTCGACGTTCACGTACGCCAGAATCCAGGTCTCAGTTATCCACGACCTGCTAACCGTGTGATGATCCAGGAGAATACGATCCGGGCTCCTCACTACAATGCTCAGCCACCTGCTGACATGGTCAACGGCGTCTTGCCTCCGAACTGTCCTCCGGGACACGCGGCTAGGTTCCGTCGGTAACCTGGTTTGATTTCAATCGAGCCGCGATTGCCTGCTGGCTTTCGCGGCTCGTTTTTTTTTGAGCAATCATTTTTGATTCATCATTTTTGATCAATACACTGTGCTATAGATAATTAGTCTAAGTCGATTGAAACAACGACCGCCACTTTTGTTGATGGCAAAGTTGCAGAGAACGATCGTACGGAAACCGTAGAGAGAATAAATATGTCGCAGACAAAATCAGTATTGGAACTCGCAACTTCGGTTACTAAAACCACTTGCGTTTGCCTGGCGATCGGCCTGCTGTTTGGAATGGCTGCGAATAAGGAAGCGAACGGGCAGACGCCTTACACAAAACACGCGTTGGTGCGCAGCGATATGCCGCCAGGTTTAGCGGCCGAGTCTTATCGGTTGGCGAACCCAGAGTTAAGCCATCATGTCCAACCCGTCCGAGTCATCGTTCCTATGGGAGCCCGGATTGAGGTGGGCGTTCAAGGGGCATTCGTCGAATCGTTTTCTTCTCGATCGACAGTGGGTTTGATGGTGGGGCCGGTTTACCGAATGAAGGTCACTCGGATCCCTCGCCATTTCGGAAAAGATCTTTATCCCTCAATCGAGATTCTGGACAAGCTTAATCCGCCGACGGGTTTAGAGGGAGAATTTCCGATTCAAGTCAATATTTCTCAGGACGATTTGGAGCAGGCTTTGGAAGGTCGGATGGTGACGAAGGTTATTTACCTTGAGAACCCTGAGCATGCCCTGCCCCACCGTCACGAAGAAGACAAGCAGCCTTATTTTGACGTTGGTGGAGGCGAAGATCCTCTCCGAGCGGCGGAGCGTCTGGGACGACCGATGGCCATTTTGAGAATTGGTTCTCGGCAACCTACGTTTACGCAGGACGATAGTGGATTCAGCTTCTTTGGGCCTTCGCCCATCATGTTGTCAGATCCGCAGTCGGTCGAAACGGTGCACGACTGGGATGGTGTTGAGCAAATGCAAATGCCTGAGCGATACTCACCGCCTTCAATTCGAGGCGAAGTACAGCCCAACAATGTTATTCCCAATTCAATTGTGCCCAATGCAAACATGTCCGGCGAAGTGCCACCCATGCGGATGCCACAACGCGATTTGCAAATGCAAAATCCTCCGGGGCAAATTCCTGCGGTCAATGTTCCACCCATTGTTCCCGGCAGCAGCCGGTAACGGCACCAAGTTTTGGTCTCAAGAAATTCGATACGATTCCCAAGTCTGGTCAAGGCAAAACGGATGATTCAAAATATCAAGCTCCTGCAATCGGCCGGAATGTTCAAGGCGTTGTCTATCTGTTCAGTGGCGGCTGCTTTGCTGGTTTCGAATGTTACGGTTCAAGCCGACGACGGGTTGGATCGCTTGCTCAAGAAAGCCAGAATCAAACCGCCGACTCACCAGGCGAAAGGCGCATCAGCGGCGTCTATTAAATCCGTTGAGGACAGCTCGCGCACCAAGAATGCAAACGTGGCGTGTGTTATTCCTAATGCGATCCAGTCGTCTAGCGCCTCACCGGCGTCGCACTCTCAGGATTTTAGTTTTACCGATCCGACCGGTTTCGCTCCTCGCTCGGACAACCCAATCAATTGCGAAGTTTGCCCTCCGCCTATTGGCTACGGTCAAACGTACGGTCAGCCGCATCGACCTTACGATCCGGAACGACCCATCAACCCTTGGAATCCAAATTCCCAAAAAGACGAATACGTTTTCGATGGTAACGATCGAGGCAAACGAGTTCGCGTCGATCAATCGTGGAATCTTTACGGGGTTGATACCGAGGACACGTTTGGGCACTTCGATACACTTGATGGTCGTCGCTTGGTGACGCCCAGTAATCGGGTGGCAATCTACGCTCCGCGCTTCGCAGCGGTTCGCAAAGTCGACGGTTTGATCAACGCACAGACCAACACTTACGTTGGTGAGATGGAAGAAAAGACCATGTTGATGAAGGCAGAACGTTCTGATCGTTCGACGACTTCAAAACAACATGTTGCGGTTGATCGGTTTGAAGGATCGAAACGAGCCAGCGGTTTGCTGGATCGAACTCGCGGAGTCGTGGCCGACAATACGACTCATCTGTTCGGCATTCGCAACACCTTTGAAGCGTTCGAGAACCTGTCGCTTATCAGGACTGGCCGTCACTCCAGTGGCGAGTCGGCTCGGTTGAAACTGGGTGTCTTGTCCGCTCAGGTTTGGGAGGATGATCTTGGTTTGCAAGTCACGACTCAGAACGCTCAACCCGTGATCGTCAATGACATCGCGATGGCTCAGCAGCTGGTGACGATCGAATCGGACGATGACCAAGCGATCTTGCGAGTCACGAAATTGGCGTCAAAGATTTCAGCACGCACCGGTGAGAAAGTCGACTTTACTCTTCGCTTTGATAACCTGAGCGGAAGAAGGATCGGCAACGTTACGATTGTTGACAACCTGACGCGACGTCTTGAGTACGTCCAGGGATCGGCTGAATGCTCGCTCAATTCTGAGTTCATTGCTAAGGAAAACGACGGCGGCTCTTTGATGCTTCGCTGGGAAATTACAGATCCAGTTCCGGCTAACTCGGGTGGAATCATCCGGTTTCGCTGCCGTGTCAAGTAAGTGCCCGGGCGAAATTGAAAGCGGGAATGCGTGAGCGGCGATGTCTGCGACCCGATTGCCACATTCTTAAGGCAATTTCTTGAGTGCAGAACCATTGTCGTTCAATGAACGATTGGTCGGCAGGCGTCAGCGTCTGCTGAACACGTTTCCTGCGCTCAAGCTCGAGATTCGATCAGCGCTGCGACTTGAGCAACCGCCGTTTTGAGAGAATGGACGGCCATCTGAAAGTTGGTGTGCGAGGAGATCTCTGGTTGGATTTCTTCAAACAGCTCCGTCGCGTTTTTCAACTTCTTTAGCTTCTTCTTCGCTTGCTTAAGATACTTTTCATGGTCACCTGCTTTGAGCGGGCCGCCCAAAGCGAGCATGTAGTCGTAAAGCGTTCGATGCACTTCGCGAAGTTCATCGTCTTCTTCCGCTTCTTCGCTGTGCTTTAAAAATGTGCGCACCATCCAAACATGGCTGAGCAGCGTGTCAAGCTGCTCGACATATTCGGCATCGGTAAGCGGGGCGGAACTCATGGGGCGACTCGTAAAGACCTTGCGATCAGATCCATTGGTGGTTGATCCAGTTAGTGATCCGGGTTCTCGGTATCCGAGTGTTCATTGTCCGCCGTTTCGCCGTCGGTGACTTGCGCATGTTCCGTTGACGCGCCGGGTTTGGGCGGTGCGTGACCGTGAGGCGTAAAGCCAGCGGTCAAGCAGATGCCGATCGCAACCAGCAGCATTCCAATCCACATCAACGGATTGACCGTTTCGCCTTGGTGAAGATTCAGATAAGCCGCGATCGCGTTGACCGTCACCGCGCCACCGAAAACAATCGGCATCACGTAAGCTGGTTTACCACCAGCTTTGGTGAGCGCGAACGTCAGCGCCAGTGCTCCGAGTGCGCCCAAACAGCCCGCTAAAAATCCCCACTTCATGGCCGGGAAGTATTTTCCGGAATAGTCGAAGTTGTCATTGAAAGCGAATTTCATCATCAGTGAACCACCGACGACCGCAATCACCAAGTAGGCGATTCCGATAAATAGGTATGGCTTGAAAGGACCCCATTCGCGATTCATGGATCGGGCGTTGGTCAAAGTCGGACCGTAAAGTCCCCAGCAAACGGCGACACACAACGCACACAGGACTGCAAACAACTTCATTTCGTGACTCCGGAAGATTGCTGGATTTGAAACCAACTGCTGAATTTGAAACGGATAGTTTACTCGAATAGCCGTAATTTAGAAGCGACCTTAACCTCGCGAGAAACGCGTGAACTTGGTTAAGTGAATAAACCAAGTTTGCTAGAGACCGTTCCATCCGGATGGCATCAGGTTCCGAAGGCTGCGAAATCGAATCCAACTGCTTCAAACGAGTTTCTTACTAAGTTTCCAGTGAGGAAGAATCTTCAATCGGAGATACCCATGATTTGAACACCGAATAAGATCAGTAACGGGGTTAACAAAAGACTCAAGATGGAAGTCGCGATGACGATTTGAACGGCAACCGATGGCTTGCCGCCATAGTGCTTCGCCAGCACAACCGGAAAGATTGCGGCCGGCATTGCCGATTCGATAATCAAGACACGCTGGAGTTCTTTCGAAAAATTGCAGCAGCTGGCCACCATTAAGACCAACGCGGGCATAACCAAAAAGCGAACGAAGGTCGAACCGCCAATGATCCGCCAATCGATCTTGAAGGTTTGCCTTTCGATCACGCCGGCCAGTGTCGCGCCCACCAGCACCAGGCTGATGGGAATCGTGCAGGTGCCCAGATCCGCCATTGCTTTCGAAACGATTCCCGGAATCCAAACGTACAGCCCGGTGAAATTCAAAAACAACCCAATCGAAATCGCGATCGTTGGCCCGTTGATTAACCGTTTCCAAGCGCCAGCGAACGTTCCGCTAAGCATCACAATGCAGATCGTCCACATGGCGATTTCGAGTCCGAGGTTGTGAACGAAAAGAACGCCCAGTGTCTCTTGTGACGATTCCGGGAACAGCGCGGCAATCAGCGGGATTGGGATGAAGCCATAATTTTGGATCGCGGTGGCAACACAAAATGTGTTTTGGCCATCGTCACGATTAAGTTTTAAAGCTTGGGCGGTTGCATAGGCTAACGCGATCGCAATCACAGTCAGCGAAAAACCGATCGTGACGGCGAGTGCCACCAGCGTTGGTTCTTCCAGGCTTTTGTTGCCGGGTACGTTTGACAGAATGAAGCATGGATAAAGCACGTTGACGACGAGGCGCATGATGCTTTTCTCAGCCTCGTCGGTGACAATTCCAGTCCGCCGCGTCAGAAATCCGACGCCGACAATTAGAAAGACCGGCAGCGTTGCGGCGAGAATTTTGAAGAATTCCATTTGCTTAAGTGCCACGCTTATTTCCGTACCACTCGATATGTCTTCGAGGGCAGTACGTGAATCCATGTTTTTCGCAAAGCGGTACGAGCCACTGGGCTCGCTTGTTCAGTTCATCCATGGCGATCCCCTGAGGCATAAGCAATACGCGTTTTCGATCGATCAGTGGCTTGGGAGAATCTGATGATGAAATGAGTGAGTCGACATCCGACAAGTAGTCGATGATTTCTTCGAGGTCATCTGGTGAATCGACAACGAACTTCAATTGGTATTCGTATCGCCCAACCAGCGAACGAACAATGTCCGGGCGATGCCGAGTCGATTGGTGTTTTTTTCGCCACTCCCCTGCCCTCTCGAGTGTCGGATCAGAGTTCGAAAGTTTCGGGCTGATCGACATCAGATTACAGTTTAACATTCGATCGATCGTTCCAGCGGTTTCAATCGTAATGTGAAATCCTGCCGCCGAAATTTTTTCGCACAGCTCGTTAATCTCTCGAGGCAGCATCGGTTCGCCACCGGTGATGACGACATGTTTTACATCGTCTGCGAAAAGCTGAGCATGCTCGATCGATTGTTGGAGAATCTCTTCAACGGTCGCAGCGTTGCCTTCCGGCTGCCAAGAAGCAAACGGCGTGTCGCAGAATTCACACCGCAGATTGCAACCGCTGGTGCGAACGAACACGCTGGGCGTCCCGGTCAGAAGTCCTTCGCCTTGTCGTGAGCAATAAATTTCGGATATTAGCATGCCCGCTAGGTCTGTTTTCTTTGATGGATTATGTTTTATTGATTGAAGGGCGGTCAAATTGGCGACTGCTTTCTTCGGCCATATACTTCGAACACATGCTTTGCGGCGTGTTGGTTTGGCGGCCGCTCCAATGTGAGTTTTTGGCGTTCTGGTGTTCGGTAAACCAGAAAGCGAATTCGTAGAGTAATGATTTCTTTCGAGCAAGATTGTAACGATGACAAATAGCTTTCGCGATACACTAGAGACGTTTGAGAACGAGTTTCCACAACGCGACTACATGATTGAGATAACCTGCCCTGAGTTCACGTCGGTTTGCCCAAAAACAGGCCAGCCAGATTTTGGCTTGCTGACCTTTGAGTACATTCCTGACAAAGTTTGCGTTGAGTTGAAAAGCTTGAAAATGTATCTGCAGAAATTTCGTGACCAAGGCATCTTCTACGAAAAAGTGACCAACACAATCTTGGACGATTTCGTGGCGAAGGTTCAGCCTCGCCGTGCAGTCCTGACGGCTGAGTTTACTCCTCGAGGTGGAATTTCTTCCGTCATCAAGTGTGAGCATATCGCCAGCACGTAAACTGTACGTTTTCTGGTTTTGAAAACCTAACTCGACTTCATTCTGACTCCTTAAAAAATTTCCATTGAGACGTGATATGCCTTCGATTCTTCTTTCCGGCTTCGCTGACGAAGCCGCCAACGAGAAAACTCTCGACCAACAGTTTTCCGCATTGGCAGCGCTAGGAATGCGGTACTTGTCGATTCGATTCGTCGATGCCGGTAGCGGAGTCAAAAATGTCATGGCGCTGGACGCTCACGAGATCGCAGCGGTCAAGCAAAAGCTGCAAGAGTATGGATTAAGTGTTTCGTCGCTGGGTTCGCCGCTAGGCAAAGTCAAATTGTGCGACGTGGATGATGGCACAACGACTCCCTATCGCGCGTTTGCAGAGTACATCAAAGAAGAAGTTCCGCGAGCCTGTGATTTGACGAATCAATTCGGTGCGAAATTGATTCGTGGTTTTTCGTTTTACCATCCCAAGGACAGCGAACTCGAAGAGCACGTTGCGCAAGCAACCGATCAAGTCGGCCAAATTGCTGACGTCTGTAAGCAGCATGGTTTGACTTATGGATTGGAAGTGGAAGCCAACCTCATTGGCCAGAATGGTTCGGTGTTGGCTCGCATGCATGAGAGCATTGCCAATGATGCATTGGTGCTGATCTTCGACGGAGGAAATCTGGTAACCCAAGGCTATTCGAAAGACGAGATTTTCCAACAATACCTCGACATGAAACCTGGTTTGGGCTGGCTGCACATCAAAGACTTCTTAGCACCAAGTGAAACTCAGTCCGCTGGCGGGCACGTCGATGAAGAAGCGTTGAAGCATTTCGTACCGGCTGATCTTGGCGATTCGGGGCACGATCGGATTTTGGCTGACTTTGCGAAGTTCTTGCCAGAACTGCATGAACGGATGGTTTCTCGAGGGGTTCCCGGCGTGTTTGTCGACATGGAACCGCACGTCAAAGGCGGCGGGCAATTCGGTGGCTTCAGCGGTCCCGACGGTTTCGGCGTCGCGCTACGGTCGTTCTGTCGGCTGTGCGATTCTGCTGGAATCAACTATCACCTGCGCGATTTTGAAGACATTCGCGCTGACCGAGGCTTCTAGAATTTTGCCATGTGCCTGATTCTGTTTGCCCATCGCGTTCGTCACGAGTATCCAACTGTGTTGGTTGCCAATCGGGATGAATTCTACGAACGGCCAACTGCGCCGCTTGGTTGGTGGCCCGATCATCCGAATGTACTCGCTGGGCGTGATCTACGGGGCGGCGGAACTTGGATGGGCGTTTCGCGGGATGGACGATGGGCAGGAATTACCAACGTGCGGCGACCGGGTGAAAATCAGCCGGGCCGTCCAAGTCGCGGAGCCATCGTCGCGGATTATTTGAAGAGTCAACTGTCGGCAGTGGAATATCTTGATCAGCTTTCTGAATCGTCTCAGAAGTACAACGGATTCAATTTGCTCATCGGCGATGCGACTGACGTTTTCTACTTCGGCAATCGTGAGAATAGAGCAGCCGGATCGGAAACAAGCTTCGCCGGCGAAAAAAAGGAGAGCCCCCAAGCAACTTTGTTGGGAACTCATGCCTCAGCTTTTCATGGGCTAAGCAATGATCGCCTTGATTCGCCGTGGCCAAAGACCAACAAAGGTCTCGCTGGTTTGAAAGAGCTTTGCGATTCTGGTCGTTCGATCGGCCATTCGTCTCTGTTGAGAATCGTTACCGATCGCAACCAGCCAATGGACAGCGAACTGCCTGATACGGGAGTTGGGCTCGAAAAGGAACGAATGCTCGCGCCGATCTTTATAGCCAGTCCAAATTATGGGACTCGTTGCTCGACCAGTCTGGCAATTGATTCAGGCGGACGGATTCAGTTAACTGAAACAACGTGGCCCGATGAAACGACTCGTCAATTTGAAGTGGCAGCGATTCGTCATTGAGAGGATTTGTTTTTGCTGCCTATTTGTTTTCGCCGCCTATTTGTTTTCGCCGCCTGAGACCATAGAAAAAACGCGCTCGAAATTTCGAGCGCGTTCTGGAAGTGGCTGGTTAGTTCCAACCAAGAATTATTTCTATCAGGAGGCCAATTAAGTATCTGCTGTGACGGCGACTCCTGTGACGGCGACTTCCTAGGCAGTCGGCTGCACTTCTTCTTTGTCTTCTTCTTTGGTCTCACCGGAAACGACACCTTTGATTTTTTGCATCGTCGTAACAAAACGATATCCGAGAAAAGACGAGATCACGATGCAGAGAACGCCAATCATGAACCCTGTATCGCCAAGAGTTTGGCTGACAACGCCAAAGTAATAACCAGACATGATGACGCTGGCGACACCGATGGCGAGTTGGACATAGGCGAGTTCTTTTCGCTCACTGGCTTCGCTGGATTGAACGGCGGTGCGGGCGGTGCTGTTGGCCAGCTCTCGCATGGCACTTAGCGATTCAATCTTTTTGGCCTTTTGCTTGGGAACGTATTCTTCAGGCTTCAGTAGTTCGGCCGGAGGAAGTTCGGCAGCAGTCTCCGCAGTCGGAGCGACTGGCGATGAAGCTTTCTTTTCTGCTACTGGTGCAGCCGTTGGCTCTTCGCCACCACGCATCCGAGACAAAAGTTGAGACATATAGTCGTCAACGTCTGCGTCACCACCGGATGAAGCAGCCGGTGCAACTGGCTCTTGAACTTGAACTGGTTTGGGGGCGGCGACCGGCTCCGGCGTCACATTGTCGTCGTCAGGAATGCCATCCCATTGCCCATCGGCTTGCATTCTCGCCAATAAGTCAGACACGCTTTCGTTTTTCTGTTCAGGAGCCATTGCCTCTACCTCGGTGTTGGGTGTTTCTGCATTCTCTGGGACGGGATCGGATTCGATATTTTGATTCGGGTTGGATTCTGACGCGTTCGTGGATTCCGAAGCGTTCGTGGGTTCTGACGCGTTCGCAAAAACGTTTGCCAGCGACTCCTGTAGCATGGATGATTCGTCAGCATCAGCAACGACTGTCTCGGCTTTTTCCGTTGGAACAGTTTCGCGTTCAGTGGCTTCGGCTTGCGCCGGAATTGCGTCTGGCTCGGAAACGGCATCAGTTATTGACTCAGGCTCTGGAATTGCTTCAGGTGCCGGCGTCGTTTCTTCTGCAGGTGCCGAAAATAGATTGGATTCAATGCTGGCCCATTCACTTGCCAAAGAGTCAGGTGTCTTTGCCGGCGAAGCTGGCGTTGGAATTTCTACTGGAGCTGAGTTCTCTACCGTAGCTGGAGCCGGTGTCTCCGCAGGTGTTGACGGGTTCGTTTGCGGGTCTTCTTCACCGGCTGGGCAATCAAGAACCGTGCTGGCAGCTGCTCGCATTGGTTCTTCTGATTCACTGTCGGTGTCGACTGAGTTTCCGTTGGTCGCCATGGAAACGAGTCCCAAGATTTGTTCGGAGACCTGATTCAAATTGTTGTCGACGTCGCCGACGGAATCAGTCGATCCTCTCAGGCCAGAGAGTTCATTCTCCAACTCGGCGATCCGCTGGGCGGATAGTGACTGATCCACAGCAGGTGCTTCGTTGTTGGGGACAAGGGCGTCAGCTGCCGCAGTCACAGTCGCCTGAGATTCAGCGGCTTGTGATTCAGCGGCTTGTGATTTGGTCGAATCGCGGTCACTTGTGTCTTGCGGGTTCGACTTGCCAGCGTCTGGGCAGCCCAGTTGTTGTACTTCAACAGACGTCGCGTTTGAAAATTCAATTCGGTCGCCCTCTGCCAACCAGTGAACCGTCTTGGCTTCTCCGTTTACCAACACGTCGTCAGAAAAGCTTCGTAAGGTCGCACCTTGAGGTCCTCGAAAGATGGCGCATTTTAGTTTGCCATCAGCAGACTCTTCAGCTCCAAAGAAGCATTTTTGAGTTTTGACAGGAATTAGATTCCCATCTTGAGATCCGCCAGAAAGGAGGAGAACCATATCGGTAGGTAAGCAGGATTGCTGAGACATTGTTTTCTAAGCCTAGTTGGGTTTGGGGCGGGCTAGCGGTTTTAGTTCCCTTGAACTAACGGCATTCGCTCCGCGTATAAGCATTTAGCTTTTGCCAGGTAGGCAGTCAAATCAATGAATGAATGAATTTTGAAAAGGAGCTTCTTAAGTCTCCGCAATTCGGTGTGATCGTTACAACTAGGCGCCAGCCCAGTGATTGTTCGAATCGCATTGTCAAAATGCGAGGCTGTCGGTGATCGGAGCCGATTGGCTCAATCCCTACGTTCGCTTGTCTCTTCGAGGTTGTTAATTCAACGCGACGTCGCAGTCTTGTATGTAGTAACCGCGCTGGCGATTTTGCAATGGCGTTGTTTCTGCCAAGTGTCGTTTCTGCCAAGTGTCGTTTTGTTTCCGAATTAGCGAAGGCGAATTTTGTAGCGAGCAGTTTTGGAAAACGGTTCGGAGATTGAGGCGTTTTTGCATCATTCGTTTATTGCTCAATATTTTCAAAAATCCGGGATGGATTCAATTTGCGTACTATAGTTGCGTGAGCTTGGTGGCAGGTGCCACTTTCTATTTTGAATTCACGAGCTTCGAAATTCAGATGGTTGCATATTTAATGCAGCTCATGGCAACGCAAAATAACTCCACCGGAAACGGGAGCACAAAGATGGCTCGCAAAGATTCGTTAAAGAACATGCGTGAGATTTTAATTAAGCGTCGTGATGCATTGCGTCAGGCGATTTCGGGCGACGACAGTTTGTTGAAAGAACTAAGTCGTCAAACCGGCGGCGACGTGGTCGACTTCGCAAGCGACAGTGCCTGCGGCGAATTAAGTTCACAACTGGCGGAAGTAGAAACTCGTGAACTTCAGTTTATCGAGTTGGCACTTCAGAGTATGAAGAATGGCACGTACGGCAAATGTGAAGCTTGTCGCCGCAGCATTCCATTGGCACGTCTGCAGGCACTGCCCTACGCAACCTTTTGCATCGACTGCAAAAGAGCGGCCGAGAAAGCTGGCGTTGAACCTGGGACAGTCGTTGATTGGTCTCAAATTCTGGATGGTGCGGACACGCTAACCGACATGGACTTCAATGTTTCCTAATCGGAACAACCGTAACCCTGCGAAGCAAATCATCGCCAGATGAAGTTGAATTTGCTCGAACTTTCATCGCGAATTCATTAACTTCATGACACCCCGATCCAACCCAAAATTACCAATGCAAGTTCAATCAAAAAACAACGTGCCACCAACAGTAAGCTTTAAGGGCAGCCATTGGCGATTCTTTATCGCGCTCGTAGTTGGGCTACTGGTCTCACAGTATTGGATTCAACCGCTTGCAGCACAGCGACCATCGCGGGACGCTCTTTATGAAAAACTGGCGGTCGAATCAGCTGCATTGGAACGTCAACACTCGTTGTTGAAGCAGTTGATTAAAGCCGTTGGCCCGAGCGTCGCCCACATCGAAGCAAAAAAACGGCAGAAGCCAAACGCAACTGCCAGCGGAACGAACTCGACTCGAGCCCCAGTCGTTGTCGAAGAAGCCGGGTCTGGAATTGTTATCCAGCGGAATGGGCAGTTCTACGTCGTTACTAATTTTCACGTGATCGAAGATTCGAATCTTAACGATATTCGTATCGAAGCGGGCGGTCATTTGTATTCCCCTACTCGCCTGATGCACGACCGCGAGACAGATCTTTCAGTAATGGCTTTGAGCAATTCGGTATTGGTTCCGGCTCGTTTGGGGAACAGTTCGCAGGTCGAAATCGGAGACTTTGTGGTTGCCGTTGGCAGTCCATTCGGGCTGAGCCATTCGGTGAGCTACGGAATCGTCAGTGCCCTCGGTCGCCATGATTTGGAACTGGGGCCACAAGGCGTGCGTTATCAAAATTTCTTGCAGACGGACGCGGCGATCAATCCTGGTAATAGTGGCGGCCCGTTAATCAACCTACGAGGCGAGATCGTGGGTATCAATACCGCCATCGCCAGTAACAGTGGCGGGAGCGATGGGATCGGATTTTCAATTCCAATCAATATGGTTGAAAGAATCACCAATGACTTGATCGATTACGGTGAAGTTCAACGAGGATTTCTTGGAGTCTCACTCGATGCCAGATTCTCTTATGACAAAGCAACAACGATGGGGCTGAAAGTTGCCTACGGCGCATTGGTCTCAGCGATCACTCCTAACTCTCCCGCCGATATTGCGGACTTGCAAATTGGCGATGTGATTTTGGAGTTCAACGGCGAACGTGTTGCCAATGACTCACACCTGGTGACGAAGGTTAGTTTGGCCAAATTGAACGTGAACGTGCCGGTCAAAATTTATCGGCGAGGTCAATTTAAGACAGTGGTTGTCAACGTTAAGAACCGGACTGAGTTTGATCCTCGCAGTTGATATCAAGCTGTGAACGACCAATCAATTTAGAGCTTACGATTCAAAATGGTATCTCGACGCCAGCGTGCAGCGCGAGCTACGACATGTTACCGGCCATCGTTAAACGGTCGATGATGTACTGCCGAGCCGAATCGGCTCGAATCGAAGTCGCCACGTTCAGGTTGGGGCGCCAGTCTGGCTGGGAACGCCGATCTGTTACGAGCACTCCTCGAGTCAGTTCGCCTTCGGTTTCAACATCGCCTGCCATCGGTTCGTACTCGAACAAATCTGGCTCCGCGAGTGCCAACATGCCGACGGCATCATTGAGTGTTATTCTCTCCAGGCCCAACTGCTGACGGTGAGCTCGAAAAGCGTGTGGCAAAATCTGACGAAGAAAATATCCGGTTCGCGTTTCGCTTTTGGGCAGCTCATCCATCAACTCCAGCCCAAACTTGACTTGCCTGGTCACGTCGAGCGGAATCAGTGTTTTTGTTGTGCGTGATTTCATCACGGCTTGCGCGCTTTGCGGATCGAAGTAAAAATTGAATTCGGCACACGGCGTGATGTTGCCTTTTCCGTCGAGTGCTCCGCCGGTCATGATGATCTGGCCGACCATCGCTGAAAGATTCGGATCGCGCTGAAACGCTCGAGCGACATTCGTCAGCGGTCCGAGGCAAACGATGGTGACTTCATCGGGATTGGCTCGCACACAATCGACGATCAATTTGTCCGCTGGCAAAGAGTGTTGGCGTTGCGAGGTTTCAAACCCAGCGTTCCCTAATCCGTCTTCGCCGTACAAGAATCGCGTGTCCACGGCTGGCGCATCGTCAGCCGAACTGGCAATTCCAATCCGTGGGTATCGATCAGGATCGAGTTCGGAAACGATGGCTTGAAGATTGTTGTTGGCTTGTGCAGCCGTGACACAGCCTTCAGTGGCAGTCACAGCGAGCACTTCGAATCGGCTGTCAAACAGGGCCATGCACAACGCGACAGCGTCGTCGGTTCCCAAGTCGCAGTCGATAATGACTTTTCGAGGCATCCATTACCCTTGCAATGATTTGTGTTCTGAATTCGAAATCAATCGAATCAATTGAACTAAAACTCTTTAACCAGTGATTTTAGAGACGCAACCGAAGCCAAACAAGACAAAAATTGTGGTCGGTTGAAGGGCGCGGCTTACCTATTCGTTTCATTTCACTTTGGGCGTCTTGTCGTTTGGGATTCGCGGGAGGGGTAGAAACGTCCCTCCGATCACGGGAGAACCCAAGTTTGAGGCCGGCTTTTTGTTGGCAAAAATTGAAAACGGTGACACGCATGGGCAATTGTCGTAATCAATCCCAGAAAGCTTGATTTGGCAGTAAATGTTCAGTCTCCTGAATAAGCAAATGCCTGAAGCTAAAAATAGGTGTGGTTTGGCATGCTCGTTTGGAATCCGGGTCAATTGGGATTGTGCCAGTTGGATGGTCAGCCCGTACCTCCAACGATGCCTTTCAGTGGTGCCTTTCAGGGATGCCTGGTGTGGCTGCCTTTGACTCGTGCCCTCAACGCCGCATCTTTGGCATGTTAAGATTGTGCTTTACTATCTTGAATACTGGCTGAGAGCATTCTTTGTTTTCGCCGGCATGTTCGATCACCAAGATTATCTGACGTGACTTTTGGCTTCAGTTGGTTTTGGCTTGATCTACAGTTTCGAATCAGATGGAGCAGACAATTGATTGCGGACGCGACACAACTGGTAGCCGGCGGACAGTCTTTAACCCAAACGCAAATGACGGAAGTCGTCGATTCAATCATGCGGGGTGACTGTTCGCAGAAGGAGATCAAGAGTTTGCTGGTCTCCCTTTATGAAAAAGGCGAGACGGTCGAGGAGTTGGCTGGTGCTGCCAGTGCCATGCGAAAACACATGAAGCCGATTCAAACTCGTCGCGACAACGTGGTCGATACGTGTGGAACCGGTGGCGGAAAATCTGGCACGTTCAATGTCAGCACGGCGGCTGCGATTGTTGCGGCTTCCGCAGGAGCATCGGTCGCCAAGCACGGCAATCGGAAATCAACCAGCAAGACTGGATCGGCTGATGTGCTCGTGGAGTTGGGCGTCAATATTGAGTGCTCAGTTGACGTCGTGCAGAAATGTCTTGATCAATTGGGTCTGTGTTTTTGTTTCGCTCCGCTATTTCATCCGTCAGTGAAGCATGTCATGGCGGTTCGGAAAAGCTTGTCACATCCAACAATTTTTAATTTGCTTGGCCCGTTGTGCAATCCAGCTCAAGCACCGTTCCAAGTTCTTGGGGCGGGCCGAGGCGAAACGAGAAAGCAAATCGCCAAAGCACTTTCTCTGTTAGGAACGACGCGTTCGATCGTTGTTCATTCACGCGATGATCTGGGAGAGATTTCAGTTGGCGATCAAACCGATGTTTCTGAAGTCCGTGGCAAGTACGTCACCGAAGGCGTCATTGCTCCTGAAGATTTCGGAATGGAAAAGGGCAACCTTGCTTTGATTCAGGTCGCTGATCCTGTTGAAAGTGCCGAGATGATCCAGCGTGTTCTTTCGGGGCAAACTGGTCCGGCTCGAGACATTGTCGTGGCCAATGCGTCGGCGGCTTTGTGGGTTTCGGGGATGGCTGACAGT
>CAZPTT010000093.1:4897-5978 GCA_964589435.1 uncultured Pirellulaceae bacterium | reverse complement strand
GTGCGGATCGTTGTGCCAAAGCAATTGACAACGGGCAGGCCTCGGAGGTTTTGAAAGATTTGGTAGAACTGACCAACAAGGGTTAGTGGATTTGTTCACTTCAGCTATTTGTATTGACTGGTGGCCATATCAAACCAGAAATAATTGGTTTCATGCTCTCGTATAGGTTTCATGCTCTCGCTTAATTGAGCATGCCCACGCAAGCGAGGGCATGGCACCCATAAAAATAGTCAACTCAGCATCGCCGAGCCAACAAACTGTTTGACCAAGATGGGGGAGGGCCAAGATGGGGCTGTGGCTCAAAATTCATTCGATGACCAGTCAGCTTCAGCAAAGGAAGAGCGTTTGAATAAGCCCGATGGTTTTGATAAGCCAACCTCAAATCTTAAGCCAACACCAAACCTACCTCGTAAGCCATTTCGTAAGCCATTTCGTAAGCCATTCCCTGGCCCTGTCTTGTTCGTTTGCCTCAACGCGTTCTGTTGGTTGGTCTTGATCGTCTTCTACATTTTTGTGTCTGACCGTTTGGCCGCGCTCTACGAGGAATTTGGAATTGCCCTGCCCTACATGACCAAACTGGTGCTGGTTATTGGCCACTCAAAATGGGCTTTTGTTGCGTTGGCGACGCTCTTTCACTTTCTGTCCTTGGGAGCTTATTTCGCTTTCGATGGCCGAGGCAACCATCGCCTGGCGGGCGTAACCGCATTTGCAGTTTTGCTGTTGTGGCTGATTTCCCTTGGAATTACGTTGATTTCTCACGCGACGCCCTTGATCGCCATCATTTCCGGGCTGAGCAAAGGCTAGCGGGAGGGCTGCTGGGCCGAAATGCAAGCCATAAAACGAGTGGTCGAAGCGGCAAAAAACGTCGAGTTAGACCTTACGATCAGCCGATTGTGTTGGTAATCTTGTTGCTCAACAATTCATTGAAATTTGAGGATTAGACAAATGGCCAAGCCAAGTCACAAAGTTAAAAAAGCCAACCATGGCAAGCGCCCTGCCAACAACCGTGGACGCAAAATCAAGAACAAGAAGATCAAGACTCCGTAAGCTTGATTGATTCGATCAGTTGGCCAATCTTTGT
>CAZPTT010000093.1:0-4797 GCA_964589435.1 uncultured Pirellulaceae bacterium | reverse complement strand
GTAAAGCCGAATTTCGATGGGCCGCCGCGCACTTCCCAAACTAGACCCGTCCGTGAACTTCAGCGGGCACTTGTCCGAAGTCGAAGAGTTGGAGGCTCCGTTTTGCCCGCAAAGCTTGTTTGCGCAAACGGCGGATTTAGAAATCGAAGTGGGCAGTGGTAAAGGCTTGTTCGTGCTCAACGAGTCGGGCAAGACTCCCGAGCGAAACTACTTGGGTAATGAAGTTGCGAATAAGTATTGTAACTTCGCGGCCTATCGCTTGGCGAAAGCTGAGCGGACGAACGCTCACATGCTGCACGGTGACGGACTGAAACTCTTCCGCGAGTTCTTGCCGGATCAATGTGCCGTCGCCGTCCACGTCTACTTCCCCGACCCGTGGTGGAAAGAACGGCATCGCCGCCGGCGAGTCATTCAGCCCGGTTTCATTGCCGATTTACAACGCGTGCTTGTTCCCGATGGCGTCTTTCATTTTTGGACGGATGTCGAAGAGTATTTCGAACAAGCCGTTGGGATGATGAAAGAGCATTCCGATTTGAGCGGGCCACATGACGTCGAGGTTCGAGAAGCCGAACACGACATGGATTATCGAACGCATTTTGAACGGCGCATGCGCAAGTTCGACCATGATGTGTTCCGCGCCGAATTCAAGAAGGTTTGATCAAGCCAAGATTTTGATCACTTGGTTTTGGCTTGAGAAAGAAACCAAGTCAATGTACCGAGCAGGTTCTTGGCCGGTCACATTCCACCCATGAATTCGATCTCGTTGGTCTCGTCGTGAATCGTGATAGAGAAATGATCGCCTGGAGTCTGACGGCCATCTTTCTCATAAAAAATGTACCAAATTTTCGACTCCCGATCGAATTTCGCATTCCGGTTCGGGTAATTGTTGGTATCAAAACTCCCGTATTTGCTGAGAATGAGTTCGGCAAACTCATCTGCCATTTGCAGCACTTCAATCTTGGTTAGCTTAGGAGATCGTTCAAAATAAAGTGCGGCCGATACCGTGATTGCAGCCAACGTGGTGACGATCAGCACAGTCGAGATGCCGAATTGACGCCACGATCCCGGGCGATTTATTTGCTCGACTTTCATTTTTTACTCGCAAGCTGTCCGAATTCAATCATCGAATAATCCTGAACTGACTGCAGAGCGGTAGAACCACCAAAGTCGAAATGCGATCCAACCAAAAATCAAAATGCAAGCCGACGAAAAAGAGTAGCCAAAGAAAATTGTTCCGGTAACGATCATGCAGACCGGCACGGCGTCAAAGGTTCGGCCAGCGACGTTGCGCATCATATCTTTTATCCGAGGGCGCGTTTAATAATTCAACTGATACTGAGCGCGGTAAATTAAGAATTCACCGTAGGAAATTTCCAAAGTGCAACCCATGAAGCCGCAGTTAATATCCGCCAAACTCAATCATCTTTTGGGCTGAAGGCGATCAGCAACAATACAATCGCGAACAGGCCGGAGCCGATCGTGGCGACCATAGGTCGCCCCATGTCTTGAATTCTCGCACCGGCCTTGCCCGCGACATCGGCGGGGTTTTCAGGATTGACGAAGACGGTCGCTTCATTGCCTACCAAGTATTCGTCGACAATCGCTTCATATTGGACTTTGTCGACCTCGTATTCGATGGTCGTTAGCCAGCCAGCAGGTCGCGTACGGCCGCGACTGTTAATTGACTCTTGCATTTCATTGCGGATGACCTTCGCCGGAGTCGGAGTCCAATCGTTGGTTTTATTGCCGCTTGACCAGGCAAGGAACAGCCATGTTGAACTGGCAAGAAAAACAAGAAGTGTTCCGAGGGCATATTTGACCATTGCTTAATCAGCTATTGAGGGATCGTTTAGTCACATCCAAGGTCGCGAACAAAGTTGGCTTCCCGAATAACTTCGTTTTCATCGACGCCAAGGTTGGTCGCAATCAGCCTTCGTAGCACGGCCCAAACATCATTGCGCCCCATCGGACCATGCTTTGCTGAAATTTCTTTGAAGTTGATGGCAACCAGTTGTTCAGAAAGTCCTCGAAACGTTTCGAACGACGGTGCGTAGTTAGTTGCCAATGGTTGCGTGGCAACGGCGGCGAGGTAGCCAAATAGGAATAAACTGGGGAGCGCCAAAAGCGGAAACAGGATCTCTGTATGCTCGCTGCCCATCAGCCAATAAGCAGCGGCACCAGACGAAGCGACGGTTGCCAGGATGTTCAGTTTAACCACCCAGGATGGCCGAACGAGGCTTGGTAATTTCAGGCCCATCGACCGCGATAAATTGGACCAGAAAGACCTGCGTTTAGGTCTTGGGAGTACTGCCGTCAACGGCGTGGAAGGGCCAAAGCGATCTTGAATGCCACAGTCGGCAAGTGCTGCGCGCACGTCGTAGAAAGCGGATGCTGTCAAGCACTTTCCCGTGGGTGCAGTCGCCACGTTCTTGATAACGTGGTCGTACAAGTCGCCGACGGTTTCTAAGGTTTGGGCATCTTCGTCAGCGATCTTGATGTTAAACGTTTCCTCGACATCCATGACGAGTTCGATTGTGTCCAATCCCATCTCAGGTTCCTGAACAAGGGCGAATTGTTGCACGTCTGAATTGTAGCCGAACTTGGCCTATGAAAATTTCTCGATTAATAATCGTCAAACCGGGTTAGGCAAATTGCCTGATCTGCTTTGCTGACGGATACAGTTCCAATGGATATCAATTTTCCGCGTCCGGCAATTACGCCAAGCCGACTTTGGGGCCGCTCATGTCAACGGCTCGATCGTCATCATCGGCGGCCACGGATTCGCCAGCCGTGTATTTTGCTTCGTCAATTTGGTAAAGCCGCTGGCCTGTTGGTGTTGGATATTTGCAAGTGATGCAGGCTTGGCACAGTCCATCTTGCGGGATTCCGATGGCCCGGGCGACCGATTCGATCGGCAAATAGCGAAGAGAATCGCAACCAAGTTTGGAGGCCATTTCATCTTGAATCTCATCGGTCAATAGTTCGCCGGGAGGGTAAAATTTCGGAGCGAACAACTGCTTGATCGTCGACATGTCGATTCCGTAATAGCACGGAGCCACAATCGGCGGGCAGGCGACCCGAACGTGAATCTCCTTCGCCCCGCCCTCTTCGCGAATTCGACGCAGCAGCGAATTCATCGTCGTCGATCTAACGATGGAGTCTTCGACGAGAATCACACGTTTGCCTTCTAGCACTTCCCGCAGCGGCGTGTACTTGATCTTGGCTCGAGCGGCACGTTGTTTCTGTGATGATTCAATAAAGGTTCGGCCGCTGTAACGGTTGCGGATCAATCCCTCTTGGGAAGGAATCTTGAGGTGAAACGCCATCGAGTCGGCGGCGGCTTTGCTGGTGTCAGGAACTGGGACGACAATTGTGTCCTCATCAATTTCCAAAATTCCTGCGGCACGCTCCTGTTCGGCAAGCTCTTTCCCGAGGTTTGTCCGAGTCGTGTAAACGCCTCGGTCATCAAGCGTACTGGCGACGTTGGCGAAATAGATCCACTCAAAGAAACAATGGGCTCGGCCCGGTTGTTCAGCGAACTGATGGAATTCAATTTTCCCATTCACGATCGTGATCGCATGTCCGGGTTTGAGCGATTCGATTTCGCTTCGTTTGAATCCCAGGTTCAGCAGCGCCACGCTCTCACTGGCGGCGGCAAACATCGCACCGGAAACGGCGTAGCACATCGGTTTGATGCCAAGTGGATCACGCGCGATCAGCATTTCGCCTTTGGCGTTCAACATTGCCAGCGAGTAAGCGCCATCGAGCTTCTTCGCGACCTCTCGCATCATCTCGATCAGGCAATCCGAATCCTGCTTTTCAATCTGTTGACTGAAGGCGTGCATCAGGACTTCGGTGTCGGTCTCGCGAACCAGATGGTTGTCTGAATGACTGAGAATTTCGGCGGCCAACTCTGGATAATTCGCAAGCTGACCATTGAAAGCGAACGTAAACCATTGGCGGCGATTGAAATGGTGGATTTCGAAAGGCTGCGCGTAACTGCGGTCGTCTTTGCCGCACGTTGCGTAACGCACATGCCCAATGGCAGCCGGCCCGCTGTACTGTTTCATCAGGCTGGCGGCTTTGGCAGAATGAGACAGCCGGAAGACTTCTTGGACACTGCCAATTTCTCGGTAAGTGTCAATCAGTTGGCCGTTTTCTGGGTGCTCGTGGAAACGAGAGATTCCAGCGGACAGTTGCCCGCGATTCTGCATGTCCAAGAGCATGCGCGGAATCAACGTCGACGCGTAATGTCGATCTTCGCCAGGGCAAAGCTCGCTGACGGGTTGATTGGGAAGGTGATAGATTGCGGCGACGCCGCACTCGTGATGGAGTTCGCTCATCAAAGCTTCCAAGCATTTTGGGACTGGCTTCTCGAATTCTAGGTCCGAGTTTCGTTTCTCACAACCGCTACCGACTCGAACTTTTGATTCACAAAGTGGCCGTGTTTCGTGCGGTCAATTGGGGCATGGTTTGAGGCTCTAACGGATTCGGATTTCCACGTTAGAATGTCTGCTTCGGATGAAAAACCACTTGGAGAGAAATCAGATGACTGAACTTGATGGCTGGATTGCTGACCGAACTCGAAATTTTGATTCCAGCGGCATTCGACGAATGTTTGATTTAGCCGCCAAGCTCAAAGATCCAATCAACCTTTCGATTGGCCAGCCGGATTTTGATGTGCCGCCGCCGATCAAAGACGAGCTGATCCGAGCCATTCAGGACGGTAAGAACGGTTATGCGTCGACCCAAGGAATGCCGGTTCTGCGTGACAAGCTTCAGGCCGAAGTCGATCAG
>CAZPTT010000092.1:3855-26827 GCA_964589435.1 uncultured Pirellulaceae bacterium | reverse complement strand
GAGTACCGGCGGGTTTGATGGCAAGGCCGTAAAGAGTAGTTATCGGGGACGAAGAAACAAATTTATGCCCGTTTACCGGCTGCAGAATTTGCCACGGTTGTCCCGGCCCTTGTGCGTTCGTTTGCGAGCTGAAAACCACAGCTAGTATTGCAAATGTTAAGAAAGTGGTAAGCACTCGATTCATTTTCATTTCAAACCCCATTTAGTGAAATAAGTATTTGATTTTGAATCTAGCGGTTTTTTTTTTTGCAAGTCAAATTAGTTTTCGAACTTGCCTGGGGAATCTGTGTTTCCACTATTTGACGAACGCGAAGCATTTCTGACAGCCAGGCAAGATCGTTGCGGATTAAGTCAGGGCCGATGAAAGGCGAACAGCGGGCGATAGGAAGGCAAGACAACTGCATCTGATCAAAAAGTTCCCATCATTTCGCCGTCGGCTCTATGTCCGAGATAAGTAAACAGTTTTGCATCGATCCCATTGCTCAGCGGATGAACTGATCCATCGGACAAACAAAAGTTCGCGCTGCCCGGGTGTGAACTACCGAACCCGCCCACGACATCTGCTGGTTCCGGGACTCTGTTTAAAAGTTCCCAATCGGACATGTCGATAATCACTCCAGTGTTTCGCAGAGAAGACCGGGTTCCTGATGCCCAGCCGAGACTGTCTTCCGTTGGCAGAAACTCGCCCACCAAGATCGTGTTCGAGCTTCCGTCTGTGATGTCGGCGTAGCGGATCTTGCTGTTGAGAAACAACACGCCATTGTTATCTTTGTCGATTTGCGCCTCAATGTCGTGATGGCAACCGGCATAGTTGGTCACTCCGGCAGTGATGGTCGAGTTGATTTGAAACCTGAATGAAGGGCAATTGTAAGTTGGGATTTGCATTTCTCTGGCCGGAGCATTGGCGACGGCGTAGGTTCCAATGGCTGTGTCAAAATTGTTGTAGATGCCAGGTTGTTCAATGAATGGCAGTAGCTCCACGAGAAAACTAACGTGCTGTCCAATCTCTTGTGTCAGAATCGGGGCGCCGCCATTGTCGGTGACTCCAGCGGGCAAGTGCTCCATTCCGAATTCGTAGTTGTGGATTGCCAGCCCGAGTTGGGCGATATTGTTGGCGCAAACACATCGCCGAGCCGCCTCGCGGACTTGTTGGACTGCGGGTAACAACATACCTATCAGTATTCCAATGATTGCGATCACAACCAGCAGTTCAACCAGAGTGAAGCCAAGCTGCTGATTGCGGCCGATTCGTTGGAGCGGCGCTTTTTTGTTGTTTTGATCGGAAAGGCTCGAACGTATTCTAGATTCCATTGCGCGTCCTTTTTGTTTTTCGTTATCTATCAGTTAGCACTGGTTAACGCTGGCTTGTCTCTGTAAATCGTCTTTTACTTTAGCTGTTCTGCCTGAGCCTTGTTTAGCAAGACGGTTGCGGAGCGTTTCGTTGATTTGAATTTGGCATCGCTCTCCAAATTCGCTGTTACTCGCAAACGAATCTGATCTTCGTCGACCGGTTCGGCGATTATTTCCAGCGTCGCCGTTGGATAGCCAACACTTGTGGAAAGAGCTGGCGTGACCTGCAGCGTTTCGCCTTTGAAGTTTGATTCCTCTTTGGATTTCTTAATGCCCGCGCGGACACCGGCGTCAAGCAACCACTTCGTTTGCTCCATTTGCAAATCCTGTCGCAATTGCTGTCGGTGCAAAACACTCATTTTCACCGAAGCCAGGATGATCGTCATGGCGACGCCCAAGCAAACGAGAACAGCAACTAGCATCGCACCTCGACGTGAATGATTTTGTCGCGCGCTCATTCTTGTCCCTCCGCTTTGGTAATTCCAGTCCAACGATTGGGGCCAACTCGAACATGAAGATCGATCGGCTTCTGATGTTCTTCGTGGGTCAGTATTGGATCCCCCGGCATTGTGTTGCTTTTAGAATCCTTGTTGGTCGTCGCTTGATTGGCAGGCGAAAACTTACCATCAGGCTGCTTTGAAACAACTAGGGAAATCCAGTCTGGCATTTCGGAGGTATCCCAGTGGGCAACGGAACTGTCGGATAATTCAAATTGGGATTGTTGATTCGAACTTCCGTTTTCTTTGCGTTCAACAACAGATTTGGAATTCGAAAGCGTGTAGCTTGTGGTGTTGCCTCCAAGCGATTTGATGACCAAACGATTATTGTCTTCGACCGCGATGGATTCGCTTTGCCGAACATCGTCCCGCAATTGCCAAGCCAATTCTGTCAAACTGCGATGATTTCGTTGTCGCTCACGCATCGAAGAGCCGAACTTGAGCGATTGGTGAAGCCAGCCGACCACGACAACCAGCAAAACGCTCGTCATTGAAATGACCACGACAAGTTCAATTAATGTGTAGCCGCGCCTCACTTGTTGGCCAGGTTGTCGATTAGCAAGTCGCTTTTTACCGAATCGATTCATTGGCTTGCTTCCTTTGAAGGATCAGTTTCCGGATTCAGCCATCCGGCTAACACGATCGGCTTGCCGGGAAAACGACGCTTCCAATTGATCTCAATCGTCACTCGGGTTCCAAGCTCATCTTTAGATAGCACGCCAGTGAGCGTTGGGTTTTCTAGAGTTCGTTGGCTGGCTTCGGAGGCTTCCAAAGATTGCAAAGCCGATTGGGCTTCGTCGGTGGACAGTCGCGTTAGCGTCTCCAATTGATTGGAAAGTTCTCCCGCGGCGACGCGATGATGAGCGATGTCTTTCCAAACCAGATTCACTCGAAAGCAAAGCGTTGTTACGAAACTCATGATGACGATCATCAACAGCGATGACACGATCAGTTCCAGCATCGTGAATCCATCACGAGACTGTCGCTTGCGAAATTTCAGATTTTCCATCATGTTCAAGCATTCAATCATGTCTTAACTCAGCCCCGCCATGATTTGGATTAACGTCGAGAACACGGCGACCGCGGCCAACACAACCAGCACGCACAGTCCAACATTGATCAACACAATGACAGTTCGCGCGATCAACGAAATTCGAGTTGAACGTCGGCTGCGTTGAGATGACGCGAACCATCGAAGTAACCAAGCTTCCGTTTCGCCGCTGCCAGCTAGTGACAATGATTTGGCTTCGCGTCGCGAGATAATTCGTTTGGAGGCCAGTGAGTCCCATTGATTTTTGCCGGTCTCAATGGACGAGTCAACGGAAGAATTCGTGCCAAACGATTTCTTGAATATCTTACGCAGGTATTTGTTTTTGAACATCATGGCCAAACCTGTCGGCAGCGAAGTGCCAGTTTCCGAAATCATGGCAAGACTGCGACGGCGGTCTTCGGAAGTGGACAGATGTCGTTGGCGCCAGGTCACCGGGTTCCAACGGCGAAGGTAACGGCGAAGTGTTGGAATGAAAAATGGTAGTAGGAAAATGAAAAGCAATGGGAAGATAAGCGCAAATCGGCACACAAGGTCAGCCGCAAATACGAACAGTCGCAAAAAACCGGGCGTTTCGACCCCAAACTCTTCGAGCATTTTGCTGAACTCTGGAATGATGGTGAGCATCATAAAAGTCAGCAACGCACAAATGATCGTCGTCTGTACAAACAGACGACTGAATTTTGCGAACAAATCATCATGCAGCTCAGTTGACGGCGCTTCATAATCATTGGGCCGATCGAAGTAAGCCGTCATCAAGTCCGGCAATGTTCCCGCTTGCTTCGCCAGTCGAAGCGCCAGTACGCTGGACGAACTGAGAATGTCCGGAGTCTCCTCCAAAACATCGACCATGTCTTCACCATCGGAAATTCGTTGGGCAAACGAGTTGGCCAGGTATTTTTTGTGCCTGGGAAACTCGATTGCCAAACTTTTGATTAGTGGAGCGGGATCAAGTTCGTATCGTTGCGACGTTGCCAGGATACCAAACATCGCTCGTTGTCGGGGTGTCGACGACTCGAGCATCTCGGAGACGGTTCGCCTAAGAGCGTTTAAATTACCAGAGTGGCCTTGGACAGATTCGTTCATGGTAATCACTTTCCTGTCAATCCGCTAACAATCGCCAGTAGCGGAGAAAACAGTGCAACAACAACGAATGCGACCAACAGGCCAACCGCCCAAATGATCAGACTGATAAGACACTGCAGCCACCAGTCGCCTGTACTTCGGCTACGATCCCAATAGTAATTCGCGACCTCTCTCAGAATCGCAATCTTGCCGTCGGTAAGTGGAAGACGGATTGCTGAATCCAACAGACGCAGTTTGGGGCTGACGAAGACCTTCGTTTGTTGAGTCTTCGATTTCGCGACGGGTTCGTCCAACGCGTAAGAATGAACATTAGGATCGACAACGACTTCCGCGGTTGGTGTATCCGGCAGTAGCAACCATTCTTTTTCGACCAAAGTGCGACTCTTTTCCTTCAGCCATGATTCGCTAGTCGCAGCACCGGCGGCCTGCACCGCGTCTTTCTGAGTCAGTCCCGCCTCCAATAGCAGCGAGATATGCCAAGCCCAAGATGCCGCAGCATTCCTGGCACTCATCATCGTCTGGTCAAACCAGCTCAATCCAAACGCTCTTCGTTCACTGCCGCTTCGATTGAATATTGCAAATCCAACGCCCAAGGCGACAAATAACGACAGCAGTAACCACCCAAAATTTCGAATGATGGATGCAATTTGAAAAGTCAATTTCGTGATGGCGGGTAATTCGATGCCGAACTCTTCAAACATGAGTTCGAATTCTGGCGAAATCCAGAAACTATATCCAATCGCGAGGACGACAACCGCACAGACTAGTAAAAACGGATAAATCAACAGGCTCGTCCAGCGACGGCTTACCGAAGAGTTTCGTGTAAGCGACCGGAAGCCAGCACGGACGGATCGTGAAATGTCGGCGGGTGAAATGGGTTGGGATGCGTCTAGCTCCGCCAATGGCAAGCAAATCGAAAGCACGTCGGCGCGTCGCAACGCATCGTGATAGTCCGCCGTGCCATTGAACCAACGCCCGAGCGATCGCAAGTGTTTGCTGGCTTGGCCGGGTAAATCGACTGCCATTTGGTTCAATTCGTCTGCGATCTGGGCGCGAACATTGTAGATTTCGCCCCAGCGTTCAGCGAATGTGCTTTCGGTTTGTTGATTGTTTGTTGCTGACATTTTGTCTGAGTGAAGTGACTTAGGTGCCGATCGTCGACATGTCTCGTAGCATCAAGAAAACGGGCCAAAGAATGACGAAGCAATACGCCAATGCTACTAATCCGCCAAATACGGTAACCAATCCGATAGGCGTGGCGACTTTGAGGTAAGCCAGTTTGTGTTTGGCCGACAATCCCATGTAGTCCGCGAGTGAATTGAGTTCTTTTGGCTCTCGAGATGCCAGTTCGGTTGTTCTTTTTACAACTTCGTCAGCACCCACCAAATCGCAACTAACAGATGCCCATCGAGCTGCTTGATTTGCCGCCGAGTTTGTTTCGTTCACCGTGTTCGTTTCCATCATCATCTGCAAAGTTCGCAATGCCGTCGTTGATGTCCGGCAACGAACATATTTTGTACCGCCCAACCACATCGCGATTTGTGAAGTGCCGCCTAGACAACCAAAAAATAGTAATCCAATCAGGACGCTGCCGTAAACCAACACGAGCGGAGCCGTCCAACGCGTGACATCAAATCGCTCACTCGTATCAACTTTGATTTTTGAAGGCAGCGTCAAGTCGGATTGCATATCGTTGACGACGGGGACAACGTTGATCGAATACAGATAGAGGCCAGTAAATGAAACGGTCAGTAGCACCATCAAGTAAACAAAAGCCCAGCGTAGTGTTTTGCCGACTTGTCGTTGGGCAATGCTTCGCGTTGTCAAACCGTCCAGCACCGTCGACATGGATCCAGTTCGGTCGAAGACCTGCAATGCGGCTTGGTAGCGTTTGGGCAGTTCAGGATGCGCGGTGATGACTTGTTCGAGCGATTCGTTTTTGTCCAAGTGAGGTTGAATCACATATTGCATTTGGTCAAGTTTGGACAGCGATAGTTTTCCGCTGATGCCGTCTTTGGCATCGCCGATTTCAAGCGGAGCGCCGGCAAGAATCGCCGCTTCCAAGTCGCCTTGAAATTGCTTGAATTGAATCGGAAGCATCCAACACCCGGACAGTTTCACTTGTTATCAAACTTGACATGGGGAGTTTGACAATCCCTTTGGTTGATAATCCCTCAAGTGGATGGCTTGAACGATAAGCCTAACATACCAGTATCGGCATTAGTAGCGCTTTGAGCTCAGCGGCGATCGATCGGGAAAACTTGTTCTTTCGTCATAAGAACTGCAAAGTCGCTATTAGCGGAGTTGGCGCAAGCCACCCGGTGCGTCAACAGCCGGACGGCTCGCGCCGTTCCGCTACGAAAGAAGCAGGCTTTGCAGTTCTCCTAAGTCATTGAGCGAGTTCCATGTGCTGACGGGGACATACTTCCGTAAAAGCAAAACCGCCATGCAAATTTTGGTCGATCAAGTCACTACCCAACATCGCTGACTTCGAGCGCATGACCGTAACGAGCAAACACCAGTTGTTTCAGCCGGCTTAGCGATTCATCCTTGAGCTCAGGATGGTCAGCAATGAGTTGGCGTGCGTCGGCTTGGGCTTTGGCCAATACCTCAGCGTCACGTACCAGGTCGGCAATCATCAAAGGAGGAAAGCCGCTTTGCTGGGAGCTAAATAAATTTCCCGGCCCGCGAATCTGCAGGTCTATTTCGGCCAACTCAAAACCATTGGCCGTACTGGCGAAGGCCGCCAGCCGCTCATTGGACTCCGGGTCGTCGCTCGTGGCGAACGCGCAAACGAAACCTGGATGTTGCCCACGGCTGACTCGGCCGCGAAGCTGATGCAATTGCGACAGTCCAAATCTCTCTGACGATTCGATGGTCATGATTGTCGCATTGCCAACATCGATGCCAACCTCAATCACGCCGGTAGCCACAAGCACTTGGGTTTTACCAGATACGAAATTTTGCATCGAAATTTCTTTTTGCTCGGTCGATTGCCGGCCATGCAACACATCGACACGAAACTCCTCCAGGGGGCCGTTGACCAGCGATTCGAACAGTCGTTCAGCGCTATGTAATCCAGATTCGGATTCCGCATCGACTCGCTGTGTTACCACAAATCCTTGTCGGCCTTCTTTCAGTTTCTTGCGAAAGAACTCCCACCATTGTTCGCGACTTTCTTCTTGCCCGAGGTAAGTATGAACCTTGTGACCGATGCCGCTGGTTCGCTCAAGCGTTGACACGTCCAAGTCACCAAAAAGCGTCATGGCGATCGTGCGAGGAATCGGAGTCGCGGTCATGACGAGATAGTGTGGGTCGTGACCCGATTGCTTCAGCAGCGCCCGTTGTCGTACACCAAATTTATGCTGCTCATCAATCACCGCCAAACCTAACTGGTGGAATTTTAATTTCGACGCGACGACGGCTTGCGTTCCTACCACAATGTCGATTTCACCAGCCTCGATCGCCGCCGCATTCGATTTTCGTTCAGAGGCTTTCATGCCACCGGTCCATTGCGCGATTCGGACTCGGCTGTTCTGCAACAGTGTTTTGAGCGTGCGAATATGCTGCACGGCCAAAATTTCAGTGGGAGCCATAAGAACCGCTTGGTTTCCATGCGCGACAGCGAGCAACATTGAACAGACGGCGACGGCCGTTTTTCCGCTGCCAACTTCTCCGTGCAACAGCCGATTCATGGGAAACGCACGGCCCATGTCGGAGGCGATTTCACCAAAAGCAGTTGACTGAGAGGCCGTCAACTCAAAGGGCAAGCGTCCGAGAATTCGAGAGCGAATCTTAGGCGTCAAAGGAAGCTGAGGTGAGACGTTGTCGATCTGAATTTGGTGCCGCCGAATCGCCAACGCCAATTGCAGGATAAAAAGTTCTTGGTAGACCAATCGTCCGCGAGCGTTTTCGGCTTGCTCGTGATTCTTGGGGGCGTGAATGTGGCGAATCGCAGTTTCAATTTCGCATACCGAATACTGCTGGCGAAGACTGTCCGGGAATGCTTCCTGTACCAGGCCTGCAAACTGATCAACGACTTGCTCGACCAGTTCTCTCATTTGTTTTTGATTGATACCGTCGGTCAGTGGATACACGGGCAGCAGCCGCCGTTCGTCTTCTGCGGACTGTTCTCCATCAAGCCAGGTGACACGCGGATGAGTCATTTGGAAACGACCGCCAGTGAGTTTTGCTTTGCCACGAAACAGCACCCGTTGGCCGATTTGAAACTTCTTCGTTAGGAAAGATTGTCCGAACCACACGGCTCGTACAAACTGGTTTTCTTGTTTGATCAAAACGTAAAGGATGTGTTTTCCCGCGCCTGTAACCATATGATCGATGTCGTCGACGATTCCAACAATATTGGCCAATTGCTCATTCGCCAATTCAGTGACGTTATGAAGCTCTGTAAAATCTTGATACGTTCGTGGGAAGAAAAACAACAGGTCGGCGACCGTTCGAATTTCAAGTTTTTCCAGAATCTCCGCGCGGGCTGGGCCGACTCCATTAAGACGCTGCACCGACTGGGTCAGTTTCTTCTCGGGAGCTTCTGGTGTGGTTGTGGGCGGATCAGGCATACCTTGATTCTACGTTTTTTCACCGAGAAAACAGGATGGGGCAACGTTGCCTTTCGCTTCCGCGAAAGTAGCTTTGAAAAACTTGGGCTCTTCGGGTAGGGTCGCACTTAATTTAATTTTGACCGTCTTCATAACCTTTGGATACAATTCGAAATGAGAGTGAATTCTTGGTATGTGATCTTGATGGTCATGTTGGCTCTTTGCTCAAGCCTTCACGTGATGACTGGTTGCCGCCAAGATTCAAGTGCGACTGCGAAAGCTCATTCGTCAAAGCAGCCAGCGGAAAACGTCTTTGGGGCGCGACAGCTTGACCCGGAAGTCATTCAAGCCGAAATGAACAGAGCTTGGCATGGCTACCTCGCCTCGATGGACGTTGTTTTGCCAGATGACCCGATCGGGATGACAGAGCAGGAGATTCACTTTATCGAATTGGAGACGCGCCAAGAACTTCCGGAGGACTTAAAAGCATTCTTGCGTATTTGTCTTGCTAATGGTTCGGATTTCAATGACGGTTTTGAAATCATGACCGCCAAGCAAATTGTCGATTGGTGGAAATTTCTCGTAGAGCTCAATTATGTTCATGGCCCCAATGGCGAGCCGTTTGACGTGCCGGTGGTCGGCGCGACACCGACATGGTTCGAACCGTATCTTATTCCGCTGATGCATTGGGATGTCTATGAAATTCACTTTGATATTCGAACCGGTAAAGTGATTGAGATGCTGGATGGCCCCTGTGGAATTATGGCAAACTCGCTGGTTGAGTTGTTGGATGAATTGGCGAAACAGAACCAAGCTGGCCGAGAGGTGACCTCTTTTGGAGATGGAGAAGAGGTTGGCCCGTTTTTGAAATCCGACTTTTGGCAAGTTTATGAAAAGTAGAAATTTCATACAGCAACAAGCAGACCACCATGCAAAGCGGCATCGATTTCGCTTTGGCTTGAGATGCTTTTTACTCGTTGTCACGATCACTTGCTTAGGTTTCGGCTGGTACTATCAGCACGCAACGCGAAATAGCCGAACGACCATGTTTTTGGCCAGCGAAGACATTCACTTTCGCTATTTTAGAAACCGACACAACCTCCCAAAGAAACACCCGGAAATCTCCGCTCCGAATTGGCAGCGGAAACTGCTGGGCGACCAGTACTTTCTCAATATCAAAGTGCTGGGTATTCCGGGGCAGCAGGCAGCCAGTCCCGATTTTTGGATGAAGTTGAGAAGGTACCTGAAATCTCTGCAAGAAGTCGAACTGGTTGTCATTTCGTGCCAAGGAGAAAAAGTCGCAGACGAATCCTCCGCAACTCTAGCAATGATGTCTGGCTTGGCCGATGTCTACGTGACTGATGCTCAGGTTTCGTCTGCATGGTTGAGTCAGTGCGCGGCACTGAAGAATCTGAGTAGTTTAAAAATCGAATCGCCGTCGAATGTCCCGATTGACTTCAAATCTCTGGCCGGACTTAACCAGGCCAACGCGATCGTTTTAGATCACTGCGGATTAAGTCTCGATGACGCTGAATTCCTGCGAAACCAACTACGTTCCACTATGATCATCGCTCTGGAAAATAACGGTTCGAACATTTACGACTGATCAAGATCGTGCCCACCCATCGACGGGCACGATCAGCGTTCGTTGCTTAACACCCACCGATTCTCGAACTGAAGTTGATAAACCAGTACAGCCAATTGCCCAAGAATCGAAGACGCCATTCGTCGCAGTCGATGTGGCCGCTACCATCGGCGTCAAACAAGAGTCCGAGCGTGGACATGTCGTTGGCTGATGACAAGATTTCCATGATGGAAGCTTTGCCGTCACTGTTGACTTGAATGTCGAGGTCCGCAATTTGCTGAGACGAAAGCACCGCAGAGACGTCAATCAAAGCCGCACTAATTCCTTCCGGCGTTACATTGAAACCATACCAAGACGCATAGTTGCCGCCCGCCAAATTCGAACTCGTCACGTAAGTGGCGAACACGACCGCCATCAGTTGAGCGTCGATCCGTGATGGCCCGCCAGCCGCAGAGGTTCGATGGTTTCGCCGGTATAGATACTTGAACACTTTCGTGATTTGTTTGTTCGTCCGTCCGGTCATATCCATGCTGATGTCTCGTCCGCGACGAGCGTCGTAGACCGCCCCCGGGCCATAAAGGTTCGGGAAGTTCGTGGCCATCCAGTTGCCTAGGTCCGTCGAATTTTGCCCGCCGTTGAGTGACTTAATCAAATGGCGGCCCCAGTGGCTTCGCCAGAAACCAATCGTTGCCGTGACGTTGTCGCCAATGTCAGTTCCTTCTTGTGAGACCTCGGCAAAGTTATACAGGTCTCCCTCTGAACCAGGCGTCAACACAATCCCTGAGAATTTGTCATTGCCGTCAACGAATCCAGACGTGCCCAATAAGCCATTACGATCAACGACTTCTCCGAGAATATCAACTCCGTCGGTGAATCCGGCAGGCTGAGATTCGGTAACCGAATAAGTTCCAGGTCGCAGATTGACGATCGCATAACTTCCGTCACCTTGCGTTGTAACAATTTCCGTTACAGCGTTCCCTCGGTCATCAACGCCGTTAATTGAAATTTCTACGCCGCCAACTCCCATTTCTCCCATGTCGATCAAACCATCATTGTTGGCGTCATCCCAGACCACTCCGAACAAATCAGAAGGCTCAATCTCTGCGAACTGGTAGTCTGACCCGTCACTGGTGGTGTCTGTGATGGAAACGCTGATCGAATTTGAATCAGCAGAGTTGATGGCAGTTCCGCCGATTGATCCAGCCGTTTCGATTCCATCGAGTAAGCCAAAGTCAGCCGCCTCGTCGATGACCTCGACGATTTGGTAGTCACCTAAGTCAGCGTTGGCGTTGATCAAATAGGTTCCGTCGGCAAGCGTGGTCGTCGTGGCGACCAAAGTGCTTAGGTCATCGGAGCGAACTTCGATGGTTACCCCGCTCAATCCGTACTCGCCATCACCTGGCTCGTAGATGCCGTCATTGTCAAAGTCGTTGAAGACGCGACCGGCGAAGTCGACAAGATTCGTCACCGTGATCTCCACCAATGCAGTTTCCACGTTGCCGTTGCCATCGTCAATCTGGTAGGTCAGCGTGTCGTTGCCGACGAAGTCGACAAATGATGTGTAGCCAATCGTGCCGTCGGAATTAACAACAGCCACGCCGTTGGATGGATCCGTCACGATCGAAATCGCGATAGACGCCAGCGATACGAATGTGTCGTTGGTCAACACGTCAATGTTGGTTGCGACTTCTTCTTTCACGGTTGCAACATCGTCTTCCGCATCCAGCGGGTTGATGACGACAACTGATTGACTGACCGAAACAGAATCGGTTCCATCGTTGACGGTCAGTATGATTGCGTAACTACCGGCAACAGTTGGAATGAAGCTGAAGTTGGTGAGATCAATTCCACTTGCTGTATGAGCAACGGTTGTGCTGCCATCAATGAAGACCTCGTAAGTGTAGGTCAGATCGTCATTCCCCGGATCCGTCGCCGAAGCAGTTACGTCCACCGGTGTTCCGACAGAACTGCCAGTAATCGAATCGATACTTGGTGTCGCCGCAATGTTGTTGACCGTCAAGTCGAAAGTGACTTGAGCCGTTCCGCCGTTGTTGTCATCTGCGGAAATGGTAACAGTGGCGCTTTCCGACGGCCCATTGGTTGTGTCAAAGTTCCAGCTCCAAGTGCCGTCGCCATTATTGACGACCGAGCCCAGTGAACTGGTTAACGTCAGGGTATCCCCATCGACATCACTTAGGGTTCCTGAGTTCGTAGCCGTCATGCCTTCGTCGGCTTGAACTGCCGTGTTGTCGACACCGTTGACCGGATCGTCATTCACCGGAGCGATCGTCACGTTAACAGTTGCGATGGAAACGTTCCCATTCGAGTTGTCCATCAGTTGGTAGGTAAACGAGTCATTGCCGAAGTAATGTTGCGATGGTGTGTAGGTGATCGTGTTGTCGCCGTTAATCGTGGCCACACCAAATCCAGGTATCGAATCAATTGTCAACGTGAAACTCGTTGGGACATCATCATTGTCGAGAACGTCAATGAAAATGTTGTCGTCTTCATTCAAATTGGCGATGTCGTTGACGGCTCCGATCATGTCGGACACAGCTACGGATTGGCTGACTGGCAGCGAGTTCTCGGTTCCGTCATTGACGGTCAAGACGATCTCGTAGTCTCCAGCTACCGTTGGGATAAAGCTAAAGTTGTAGAGGTCGACGCCGCCACCCGAGTGGGAGGCGACATTACTACCATCAATGAATACTTCGTAGCTGAAGGTTAACGTGTCGGCTGCTCCTGCATCGACGGCCGAACCGGTCATGTCGATCTGAGATCCGACTTCGAACGATGTGCTATCGACAACCAGCGTTGCCACCGGAGCCACATTGGCAACAACGATGTCAAACGTCTGCGACTCGGTCGTGCCGATGTCATTGGAAATAGTAACGGTCATCGTAAATGACCCGTCGTTGACGAAAGAATGGCTCAAGTCGAAGGTTGGGCCACTACCGGTGTCCGCGATGGCCAGCGGGAATGTTCCCGTGCCATCACCGTAGTCAACCGATCCAGTCCACGAGCTTGCACCGCGATCGGTGAACGTGATTTGTCGGGTGAACAGAGTTCCTTCAAAACCTGCGTCAGCAGGGCTGACCGGGATTACCAAGTCATAGTTGTCGCCCGGGCCGCCGATCAATGTGTCATTGCCGCCGTTCCCTTTCAGGTTGTCAATGTCATCTGATGGATTGGCTTGGCCAAATTTGTAGATGAACATCTGGTAGTTTCCAATGTCCGTGTCGTCGAGCGAATCCTGCAAACGTTCGAGAAACGTTTGCTCGTTCGGAGTGATCGTGCCGTCAGCTTCTTTTTGCTCAAGATCAGCTCGGAGTTGAACCGCTTCTGGGTATCCGATGTCGCCCGGTAGCCGGCTGAAGGTGTCGACTTCAACGTAGTAGGTGTCATTGGCAGGAATCAACAGATCGATGATTGTCGAGTCGGAACTTTCAAACTCGTCATCGTTGACGGCGTCGCCACCATAGTAGGAAACCAAGGCTCCGCTTGAGTCGTACACGCGAATATACGAATCGACAAATCCGTCCGTCGTTTCGCCGTCTTCTCGCAATGCCCGCGATGAAATGTTGATGTTGATCAATTCGCCAGCCGTTCCGCTGAACGAATAGAAGTCGCTTTCGCTCGTGCCGCCATTCAATTGGATTGAGCCGATGACCGATGCCGCGTCGACAAAGAACTCTTTCTCCGAATTCAATCCGTCTTGCAAAGTGTTGGGCACTGCCAAGGTCGCGAAGTTCAATGGATTGGCGGTCGCGATCGAATTGTGAACGCCCGACTCAGTCGCGTTCACATCCCCTGGATTTGCGAACGCATAAGCCAGTTTGACCGCTTCCCGTTCACCAAAGAACAAGAGGCGAAGTTCATTGAATCGATTGGTTCCCACCGAAGCACCCGTCGTCAACAAGTGGTCGGTCGTTTCAAAACCACCGGATGGGCCGTTGAATGTCGGCTTGTACTGGTCAATGCCAGGTGGCGAATGAACACCTGTTCCAATTGGGCCGAATGAATCCTGATGCCGCAGGCCAAGCAAGTGAGCCAGTTCGTGCGCCGCGATTTTGGTCGACAGGAAGACGAAGTTCTCGCTGGTCGCCGCTGGTTTAAGCAACCCGACGTCGACGAGGCCTTCTTCGTACTCACCATCTTCGGCTGTCAATTCGCCGCCCAGCAAACCGTTAACTTGCACCCTGCCCGTTCCGCCAAGATTGATATTGCCCAAGTCAATTTCACTTGACCCACCACCTGGCCGACCACTCTCCGGTGTTTCGTTGAAGAAGATCGTTACAAAATCAGAAACGGCTATGTCCGTTGCGCTCTCTGTAAATTGAATGTTGAACCATGGATCCGCGACATTCGGATCTGGATTGCTTGGGTCAGCGGAAGCAGGATCTGGTCCCCAATAAGTCAACTGAAGCAGTCGCAGAATTTCGGCCCGTTCGATTGGCGTGTACTCATGTTCGCCAAGCTCGCCGGCTTCGTTGGTTCGTGTGTCGAAGTCCAAAAGCACCCATTGCGTTTCAGCCCGGTCGCCGGCAAGCGGATTCGACGAAGCTTCTTCAAACTCCGCACCCGAGATGACATTGTCTCGTGCGTTACCCAAAATTCGGTCAGCACCCGGAGTGCCCATCACGTTTTCAATTCCCAGACCATCGGAAAGCGTAATCGAAAACTCAGGTGATTGAGCTTGGTTGCCGGTTGACCTTAAATCAAGGTCTAGCGCCGAACCGTTGAACGCAGAGAAGTTAAGCGTGTCCGTGTCCGCATTGGCAATTTCGTTGATCGTGACATCCGCATTTGGGTTGCCTTGAATCACGAAGTAGTCGTTGCCCAATCCGCCACCGAGATTCAGTTGGCCGGAGCCATCAATTAGCATGTAGTCGTCGCCACTACCTGCATCGACTGTGGTCAGTCCCGCGTTGCCTTGCCATGCGAACAGATCATTGTCGGCTCCGCCAGTAAATACAACTGTCGAGCCGACGTTGCCCACTCCGCTTTGAACCAGGGAATCAGCCCCTGTGTCGCCGTCAAATTCGATACTGTCAAAACCGCTTCCCTGCGAACGCAACGAGTCTCCATCCGCACCACCCATGAAGATGATTTGACCGACGCCTTGGCCTTTATTGATCAGTACATCGGCTCCAGCGTCACCGGTGAAATCAATCACGTCAATATTTCCACCGCTATTAATCAAAGCATCGGATCCGATGTCCCCAGTGAATTCAATGGACATCACGCCGTTGCCTGTATTTTGCAAAACGTCATCATCGGCACCGCCAGCAAACACGATGTCGATGGCATTGGAACCCGTGTTGAGCAGCGTGTCGGCACCATCGTCGCCCTTGAAGTCGATTCCGGAAACATTGTCACCGTTGTTGATGAATACGTCGTTGTCCGCGCCGCCTTCAAAGACCAAGTCAATGATGTCGTTGCCTTCGTTGACCAGCGTATCAATGCCGCCGTCACTGGTCGGTGTGAAGACGGGTTCGCCAGCGGTGTTGTAAGTCAGCGAACTGTCGCCGCCAAAATTCAGTCCAGAGACGCTATTGGATCGATTGACGAACGTGTCGTTGTCAGCTCCGCCACCGAAGTCAATTCCCATGACCGACGCGCCAGTATTGATCAGTACATCTGCGCCTTGATCACCATTGAAGCTGATGCCGGAAACACCGATTCCGTTGTTCTGGAAAGCGTCATCGTCCGCTCCGCCGCTGAATGTAAGGCCGCTTGCATTGGCCGCATCGTTGATGAATAGATCCGCGCCGGTGTCTCCAGTAAAGCTGAGGTTGCTCGAACCAACGGCTGAGCTGGAGTTGATGAATTCGTCGTTGTCGGCACCGCCCTCGAAAATCAGCCCGTTGACTCCTTCACCACGATTGACCAGCGAATCGGCACCGTCATCTCCCCGGAACAAGATGCCATCGACACCTGAGCCACTATTGGCGAATGTGTCGGCACCTGTGTCCCCGCCAAATTCAATCGTGGAAACGCCGCTGCCGGTATTCAAGAACGTGTCGTCGTCCGCTCCACCAGTGAAGAGGATGCCCGATACGTTGTCGCCATCGTTGACGAGAATGTCTGCTCCGGCGTCGCCTTTGAAATCAATGTCGGTTACGTTCGCGCCGTTATTTTCGAATACATCTGCTCCGGTGTCGCCCGTGAAGTCGATGTTGTCAATTCCGGATGCATTGTTTTGGAATACGTCGTTGTCGGCTCCACCGAAGAACTCAAATTGGGTAAACCCAACTGCATTATTTTGAAATGCGTCGGCCCCGGCACCGCCGTCAAACATAACGGTGCCCGATCCGTCTCCCGATCCGCGAACAATCAGCGTGTCCACACTGTTAGCTCCGGCATTGGCAACGACACCATCGTCTCCCGTGAAGTCGATTGAACCGACATTCTCGCCGTAGTTCACGAACGTGTCGTTGTCCGCTCCACCGTCGAAAGTCAAACTTCCAACTTCGCTGCCATTGTTAATCAGGATGTCAGCCCCGGTATCACCGCCAAAATTGATGGCTCCAATTTCTGAGCCGTTGTTTTGAAGACTGTCGGCTCCAGTATCACCGCTAAAATCAATCAAGTTGGTGACCGAGCCACTGTTGACGAACAAGTCATCGTCCGCTCCGCCGGTAAACACAATGTCGGAAGCATTACCGAGATTGTTGAATGCATCGGCACCGGTGTCACCATCGAATTCGATCATGCCACTGATCGTGCCGGAGTTTACAAAGACATCATTGTCTGCGCCGCCTTCGAACTCAAGGGTTTGGGCGGAACCAGAATTGAGAAACTCATCGGCTCCCGTGTCACCCAAGAATTCCAATTTGCCAGTCGCGTTGCCACTGTTAACGAACAAATCATTGTCGGCTCCACCGTTGAACGTAATCGTCGTCGCCGAACCGGTATTGCGAAATGCATCAGATCCAATGTCACCAATAAACTCCAGTACATCGACCGTGTCACCTGAGTTGTCAAACACATCGTTGTCTGCACCGCCGTTGAAAGTCAGGTTTTGGGCGGTACCTTCATTGACGAAAACGTCCGAACCTGTGTCTCCGGTGAACAAGACCTGGCCGGTCGTCGTGCCTACGTTAATGAAGATGTCGTCATCAGCACCGCCCTCAAATGTTAGCGCCCCGGCAGTACCTTGATTGCCGAATACATCGTTGTCAGCGCCACCAGTGAAGACGATCGCTCCTGTAACAATGCCCGAGTTGATCAATTCATCGTCGCCAACGTCGCCGGAAAAGTCGATGTCGGTGATCGTGCCGATGTTGGTGAGAGTGTCCGCTCCCGTGTCGCCATTAAAGTCGATCATGCCAGAATTCACGCCGGCATTGTTAAACGAGTCATCGTCGGCTCCACCGGAGAACAGGATGCTGCCGGCGGTTCCAGAGTTGGTGAATACATCATTGTCCGCACCGCCATTGAATGTGATGTCGGCGGTTGAAACGCTGGTATTATTGAAGACGTCGTTGTCGGCACCGCCAGTGAATAAAATCGTGCCGGCCATACCGTTATTGTTAAATACGTCGGCACCTTGATCCCCTCCGAAGTTGATGATGCTGGCCGTGGTGCTGGAATTGTTGAAGACGTCGTTGTCCGCACCACCGGTGAAGTCAATTTGAGTTGCTGTGCCCATGTTGTTGAATGTGTCGACACCGTTGTCACCGCTGAAGTCGATTACATTCGCTCCAACACCGTTGTTGTTGAAGACGTCATTGTCTGCACCGCCATTGAAAACAAGTGTTCCTGTAACTGTTCCCTCGTTATTAAATGTGTCGACTCCATCGTCTCCGCTGAAGTTAATCGAGTCAGTCGTGAGGCTGGTGTTGTTGAAGACGTCATTGTCAGCGCCGCCGCTGAAAACGATCGCTGCCGCGGTTCCTGAGTTTTCAAAGGTGTCGACGCCTTCGTCACCGCCAAAGTTAATCGTGCCCAGCGCGTCGCCAGAATTCATGAAGATGTCGTTGTCTGCACCACCGTTAAAAACAATATCGGTCAGCGTTCCAGCGTTTTCAAACTTGTCGTTATCGGCTCCGCCCGTAAACTCGATCATGCCATTGATCGTTCCACCGTTGGCATTCATAAAGACATCGTTGTCCGCACCGCCGGTGAACTCGATGTCTTGGATCGTCCCCATGTTTTCAAACAGGTCGGCGCCTGAGTCACCTGAGAAGTCGATCATGCCTGTGGACACTCCGGAGTTTTGCAGTGTGTCCGCACCGTCGTCTCCAGAAATTCTTGTCGTCGTGCCGGCTGAAAGGTTGGCGATTTTTAAAGTGTCGTCGCCTCCGCCAGCGCTCACGGTTCCGCCCTCGGCGGCGGTTAGTACGTCGTCGTGCGAACTACCAACCAATTCAGAAAATGATCCCATCGCGCTGACTTCGTGCAAGCCAGTCGTCAAACCCATCGGATCAACATTTTGGGCTGTTCCGTCTAGTAAGTTTTGGTCAAACGAAATGCCAAAGGTGGCGGGAGCGAAATCGAGTGTGTTGTCTCCTTCGGTATCGACGACTGTCAGAATGCTGTTCGGCGTCAAGACATAACGGTCATTGCCTGCTTCGATATTGCCAAGTTGAACCGGAGTGACCGTGCCACCCGCGGAGGTAGTGACGTTGGCGGAATCATCTCCATCGTGAAGATAGAAAACATCGTCACCCGCTCCGCCAAATAGTTGATCTGTGTCTGCTCCACCGTCGAGGATCAGGTTGTTGCCCGGCGAAACGCTAGAGCCGTCAATGACATCTTGCTCGCCCAGTGCTAACACGATTAAGTTGTTTTGGCCAATGGCCGAAAAGTCAGCGTCGGTGATGACAATCGTATCGACCGCGTTGGTACCAACTCGAATGGCGGTCTCAAACGTTTGACTGCCAACATTGTCTGCAACGGTAAGCCGCACGGTGTAGTCGCCGTTGACATTTGCCGATCGGTCGAGCACGAAGTCCGTGGAATTTGCGGTCTGCAATGGGGCGCCAGTTGCTGAACCCAACCATGCTTCCCAAGTGTAAGTTAAGTTCACTGAATCAACCGAACTTGGATCAAACACATCGCTTCGGAGCGTGATGAAATTCGGATCCGCGTTGGTTCCGTCTGGAATGACGTTCACGGTCGGTAGCACATTGTCGACAATCAACTGCTGCAGCGCTGTTTGAGATCCGCCATCGTCATCGGTGACGATCACGTTGATGCTGGCTCGATCGAGTGGGCCTGTTCCATCATTGATAAATGTATGGGTTGCCGAAAAAGTCCGATTGGTTGAGTCGACCGAGGCGTTGGTTCCGGCTGAGCCGTCGCCCCAGATTATTAGTACGTTATGAGTGTCGAGTGTTCCAATATCTGAGAGCGAACCAGTCAACGTAACCGTGTCGCCTTCCTTGACGGGGCCGGTCGTCACGTTGCCATCGGCGTCAAAGATCGTAAGCGGGCCAACGACCGGATTCACGTTGTTGACGGTGACATTAATCGTGCTTTCATTAAAGACGTTGTCGGGAGTGTCGTTGTCACTGACTTTAACAGAGATGGTGAAGTCGGAGCCAGTTGTTGGGTCATCCAGATAGACGTGATCGGCACTGAAGGAGGTAAGGCCTTGTCCAGGTCGAAGGATCGTTGGTGTCGAGTTGTCACCCCAATCAATTTCGACTCGGTGACGGTCATTGATGCCGGCATCAGAGAATGCTCCCGTCAGTGTGACAGAGCCGTTTTCGTTGATGCTGGTCAGGGCTCCCAAACTGAGCCCCATCAGTGATGGGACTTCGTTGTCGATGGTGATCGTTTGTTTCACCTGAACTGGCTCGAGTGGCTGGTCGTCATCGATGACTTCGACGGTGATTTCATACTCGTCAACACCAACGGCTTGATCGTCGGCGTAGACATGTTGGAAAGCCGGAAATGACGTCACGCCTGCCGCAAGGCTGATCGTATCTGGAAGTGTGCCATCGCCCCAATCAACGCGGACGATGTGAGTGTCGAGTAAGCCGGGATCGACAAAAGAACCATCCAACGTAATCGTCTCGCCTTCAAACGCGGAATTCTGAGACAAGTTGACTTTCAGTTCAGAAGGCAACACGTTCTGGATTTCTGCCAACAGCAAACCGATCGGCGTGGCGTCACTCAAGCCGTCTTGATCGACGACCGAAACCGTAACCCGATAAACGTCGACGGCTGATATGGAACCCGTTGGATTGCTGTCATCCAGGTAAGTGTGCGATGCGCTAAAGTTGCGATCGCCAACATTCACGACAATCGAATCTGTCGCGCCGTCACCCCACTCAATCAAAATCGTGTGATTGTCGAGCGCACCGGAATCATTGAACTGTCCTGTGACCGTAACTGGCGAACCTTCTTGAACTGGTGAAGTGATCGAGAAGAGATTGAATTCGACATCGGGAGCTTCATTGGCAACATTGGTCGTGAAGTTGGCCGTTGTCGATTGGTTGGAATTGTCGGTGACTGTGATCGTGCCGTTGTAGGTTCCAGATCCTGGATAAACATGATCTAGCTGGATAGTTCTTCCGACGACAGGCACGGATTCGATTGTTCCATCACCAAAGTCGACCTGAGCCGTCCACGATGTCGAGTCAAAGTCTTCAAAAGTAACGTTCTGTTGAAGCCTGTCTCCGGAGACGATTGAGAAGTTCGGCACCGGCGGAACTACTGGCGGCAATGAACTTCCCGGGCCATCATTGGTGGGGTTACCCACGAATCGAGCGTTGCTGTATTCAGAAATTCGCATCCCACTTTCGACAGCGAAGGCCGTCACGGTGTCGCCAAACTCAACAGCGGATCCAACATTGAATTCGAATCGGAAACGGTTGGTCGTGTCCGAGCCGACGTTCAATCCGCCAGCGTCTGCCGAGGTATAGGTGCCAGTCGTCACATCAAGATCGGCAGCTCCACCTTCGGCAACGCTTCCGATTTCAATAACGCCTTGACCGAATCCGCTGGCTAGTGGATCGGACAACAAGAAGTTCAGCCCTACGCCTGGGCGCGCGAATCCTTCGATCGTCAGCAAGCCTCCATCAATTTCGGAAGACGTGATGACCGGGAAGTTTAGAAAACCGTCAACGTCGCCCGCATCGTTTGGAGTGACGACGGCATTGCCACCAACGTCGATGGCTCCTAACACGTTGCCGTAAATCTTATTTGAGAGGAAGTCGATCTGATTCGACGTCGGATCAATCACACTGATACCGGAATATCCGTTGAATGCAATTGTGTTGCCAAGATCGGAAATCGGGTCACCAATAATCAATTCAGGATTTTGCGTGACAAAAATTCCGAAGCGGTCATTTCCAAGTGCCGTCACACCGTCTGACGCGACGCCAATGAAGTTGCCTTTGACAACATTTTGTGTCGAATTGTTGACTCGAATCCCGTGGCGGAATCCGCCGATGATGTTAGCTTCCAACGCATCGCTTGTCCCATTTCCATCGGTACCGATTCGCGTGTTATCAGCATTGCCAACGATGTGAATTCCCGAATTGATGCCAAGTTGGCTGAGCAAACCGGTCTGAGTCTTGTCGACGCCGATCAAGTTACCCGCCACGATAGTACCGATTGCGGTATTGATATTGATGCCAACACCATCAAGCGGTGCGATTTGGTTTGCTTCCAATGCATCAGACACGCCGTCGCCATCAGTTCCGACTAGCGTTCCGTCAGAAGACAGGATGCTGACGCCATGGCTGAAGCCCAGCGACTCGGTGCCGAGTGAGTTGACTTGGATTTGGTTGCCGCTGATTCTTGTGTTTGATGAGGCGTTGGAAACTGAGACTGCAAAATCTAAAGGGCCGTTGGAACTGGCAACAATCACGTTGCCTTCATTTGCATCGTTGATTCCATCGCCATCGGTTCCGATGATTACTCCAGTCGAAGCACGTACGGCAACGGCAATATCCGCAGTCGCCGAGTTTGCGGAATCGCCAGCGAGGTTGATTGATCCAGAGCCGTCGACACCGATGAGGTTGTTTTGAACAATCGTTCCATCGGAATCATTCAAGTTAATTTCGCCGATTAAGTTGCCGGCGAAGTGATTGCCAATGATGGTGACACCATCGACATCAAAAATATTAAGGCCATACGAATCATTGCCGACCCGACTAGTGCCGGCAGCGTTGGTTCCGACTCGGTTACCTTGGATTTGCAGCCCAGTGGCTCGTGCCCCCGTCGCATAAATGCCTCCGTCTTCATTGCCGGAAATTACGTTCTGTTGAAGCGGACTTGCTCCGCCGATCGTCGTGTCCAATGCGTGGTTGATGAAGACGCCCCGTCCATCGTTCGGGATCTTGTACAAGCCGTCTTTGTCCAGCCCGACGAGGTTACCGGCGATGATCGTGTTTGCGGTATCCGTCGAATCCGTCGAAAAAGTGTCAATTACTACGATGCCGTTGGCTGGGCTGGATGAAGGGCCGGTTCCTAACGAACGATTGCCGGATATCACATTGGCTTCCAGTTCGTCCGACGTTCCATCGCCGTCAGTCCCGATTCGAACGTCGTCGACATCGGCGACTAAAACGCCAATCGCTTGGTTGGGCACGGCGACTTTGCCTGTCCAGTCCGTCCCGATCAAGTTGCCGGCAACGATGTGACTGCCAAGATTGGAGCTGCCCCCTTCGATACTAACGCCATATCGAAAGTTACCACTAATTACGTTGGCTTCATTTGCATCGCCGGTACCATCTCCATCAACACCAATGATGACTGCATTACCACCCATCGAGCCAACGAATACGCCAGCGGCGTTGACTCCAGCAGAAATCGCGTTGCCAACCGCAACGGTTCCACTGGCGTCCGTTCCGATATAGTTGCCTTGGACTTTGTTGCCTGTTCCGGCTTG
>CAZPTT010000092.1:0-3755 GCA_964589435.1 uncultured Pirellulaceae bacterium | reverse complement strand
CCAACAATCGGGCTGCCGATTACCGTGTTGTCAGCACGAACAATCAAGCCTTCTTCCGAATTGCCACGATCGAATTGGCCGGTAATGTCGGTACCGACATAGTTACCCTTAAAAGTGGTTCCGTCCGCAGATCCAAGAATTAATACGCCGGAATTTCCGTTGCCGGAAATCACGTTTCGTTCGGTGCGAGAACCACCAAGCACATTGTTGTCGCCGGCAATTCTGATGCCCCAACCGTTATTGGGAATGACGGTATCACCATCCATACCCAAGCCAACGATGTTGTTTTTGTAAAGCCCACCGCTAGCGAATGTATTGATGGTGATCCCGTCACCAATATTGCCGTTGATCACGTTCGAAACGACGACAGCGTTCGCGCCATCAATATCAATTCCATTTCCACCGTTGTTTGAAATGATATTGGAATCAACGACGGTGTTCGCGCTGCCAACGTCAATTCCGTGAGAGCCGTTGCCTAAACCAAGTGCTCCAGAAACGTCTGCCCCGATATAGTTGCCTATGATTTGGTTACTATCGGAGCCGGTTATTTGAATCCCAGAGTTAGTGTTGCCGCTAATTACATTTCGGGCGGCAACTGTTGTGCCGCCAATAATGTTTCCAGTTGAATTCGTACCAATCACGATGCCGGTATTATTGGCAATGGCCGTTGTTCCATTGGGAGCTAAGCCAATCAAGTTGCCCGCGACGAAGTTGGCGGTGGAGTTCGATTGGAAACGGACTCCAATTGACACGCCCGAAATCACATTGCCTTCGGCTAGATCGTTGACGCCATCGCTGTCGGTGCCGATGAAGTTCCCTGTTGCTCCGAGTGCGAGGTCAACGCCTTCACCCGCGTAACCAAGAGTGCCTCCGCTAACTCCAACACCGATATTATTGCCTTGGACTTTATTGTCGAAGGTGTTGGGCTGGTTCGCTCCCGAAATCGAGATTCCTTCGCCAAAGATGTTTCTCGCTCCAACTACACCACTACCAATTCGGTTGCCGGAAGAATTCGATATCGAGATCGCCACGTTATTGTTGGCAAGCAGCGTGTCGCCGGATGCATCGACGCTGATGTAGTTGCCGATCACTACGTTGTCGTCGGAGCCATCGCTTATTTGAATCCCTAAACCAGTATTTCCCGCAATCACATTGCGTTCATCTGCAGTCGTTCCTCCCACGACGTTGTTCGATCCGCCAAAGAAAAAGATGCCGCGACGGTTTCCCAAACCTGCCAAACCACTTATATCGGTACCGATATAATTCCCGGAAATTGTGTTGCTGATTCCAGCTTGAACGTAAATGCCTTCTCGAGTGTTTCCGGATATGACGTTGCGGGCAGCGGGTGTCGATCCACCGATAGTGTTGAGTCCCGCGTCATGAATTCGTATTCCGTCAAATCCATTGCCAAGAACAGCCCCGGATGCGTCTAGTCCGACGTAGTTTCCGGCGATCGTGTTGGACACGGTCGTGGCATCGTCGATAAATATTCCATGTCCCGTGTTGTTTGAAATGATGTTTCGTTCATTGGTGTCAGAATTCCCGTCCGCGTTAGTTCCGATTGTGTTCGAGCTGGCTCCGGCGAGGATGTAGATTCCTAAAGAGTTCGGGATAACAGTTCCAATGGAATTGCCTGCGATCCGGTTATTGGAAGTGCCAACGTGGCCAATCCAAATTCCGTGATTGCTTCCTTGAACCGAGTTGCCCTCGGTTGCATCGGAGTTTCCATCTCCGTTGGTTCCAAAAACGTTGCCGTTGGCACCGTCTTGAAAGACGACTCCCTGCCCGCCGCCGGTTCCATTATTTATAACCTCGTTGCCGGAAATTTGATTGCCAGTGGAAGCTGAACCTGTGACATTGATTCCCAAGGTTGAACTATTGGCAATGTGATTTCCGTCTGCGGTAGTGCGACCGATGATGTTGTTCGAAGATGCGTTAATCGAAACTCCACCCCCTTGACCAGCAACCGGGTTCGTGCCTGAACTGTCGGTTCCGATCAAATTGCCAAGCACTACGTTTTCGTTGGAGCCAGTTCGGAATACTATTCCGGTTCCGGCGTTTCCTGAAATCACGTTTCCTTCATTTGCCCCAGCGCCACCGATTTCGTTTCTGAGCGAGCCATTCCAAAGTTCGATTCCGCCAGTGTTTGCTAGTGCTGATGTGCCTGACGAATCGAGCCCGATCCAGTTGCCCTCAATCGTGTTGTCCGACGAATTATCCAGACGAATTCCGTTCTGCACATTTCCGGAAATTACATTCCGATCTGCAAAGGCGCTTCCGCCAATGATGTTCGATCGGGCGCCACTGAAAATCAGAATCCCATGAATACCGTTGGCCAGTGCCGCTGCGCCCGCTGCGTTAGTTCCAATGTAATTGCCCGCAATTGTGTTATTAATCGCCAAAGTGCCTTCGATAAACACACCAGATTGTGTGTTGCCCGAAACCAAGTTGCGTTCAAGTTCATCAGAAACGGAATTTGAGTCTGTTCCAATACGATTAGATGCACCGCCTTGGATTGCGATTCCTGATTCACCATTGCCGATCGCTATGGTTCCGGTGATGTCGGTACCAACCCTGTTTCCAGCAACAATATTCGAGTCTGATCCAGCATCGACGATCCGAATTCCAAGGGTGTTGTTGCCCGAGACAATGTTTCCCTCACCTGCGTCGGAGATACCATCTCCATCGACTCCGATCGTGTTGTTATTGGCGCCTAACTGCAGCGCGATTCCCACAAGAGAATTGCCCAAATCCGCATCGCCCGTCGCATTTAGGCCAACAATATTTCCTTGTATCAAATTGTTAGTCGCATTGGTGCCAAGGAACTTTATTCCATCACCACTGTTACCTGAGATTAAGTTTCCAGCACCAGCGACTCCACCACCAATCCGATTGTTGGGGGCCGTGATGGCCAAGCCAGCTCCATTGGGGACAGCGCTTTGTCCGCTGACATCGGTACCGATGTAGTTGCCGAATACTAGGTTCAAGCTCGAACCGGCATCCGCAATGAGAATTCCATCGTTGCTGTTTCCGGATATGACATTTCTTGCTGACGCATTTGTCCCACCGACCGTATTGTTATTCGCCCCAAGTTCGATTCGGATTCCACTACCATCGTTTGTTAGGGAGGTCGCTCCATTGGCATCGGTGCCGATGTAATTTCCAACCATTGAAACGTTGTCGACGTTTGCACCACGCAGCCGAATCCCGTCCCCGTTGTTTCCAGAGATCACGTTGCGTTCTGGATCGGTCAAGCCGCCAATCGTGATATCGTTGGTGATCCCTTCCAACCAGATACCAGGACTTCCATTGCCCAAGTCAGTCGTGCCAGCCGCATCGGTGCCGATATAGTTTCCAGCGATCGTTGAGTTGGTAACGTTGGTTACGAAGATTGCACTGTCATTACCGGAAAGCACATTTCGATCAGCCAACGAACTTCCACCGATCGTGTGATTGGATCCTCGTAAGATTACTCCCCAACGAGCTCCGTTCGCCGTAGTCCCCGCCGCATCGACGCCAATGTGGCTGCCCGCCAACGTGAAGTTTTCAACGCTCGTTCCGACAGTGATCATTGTTCCATCGGCAATTCCGCCATTGCCAAACCCGACCATCGAGATTCCGCGAATCTCCACGTCGTTGGCTGCAACGTTAAAGCCAAATGCATTGGACCCAAGAGAAGATCCATCAATCGTGATGGCGATCACGGCGTTACTGCCGATTAGTTGACTGTTGGGTGTCGCTCCGGGAGCCGTGTA
>CAZPTT010000091.1:1647-26850 GCA_964589435.1 uncultured Pirellulaceae bacterium | reverse complement strand
CCAACCAAACAAAGCCCAACCAAACAAAGACTCACTACGCCAAGGCTTGACCTTCGAAAAAGACTCAAATCCAATCCTGCGCCAAGGCGAGACAGCCCCACGATTTTCAAGCCCGAAAGTTGCCGACAAAGCCGCTTGGACGTCTCGAACCAATCTGACATTTGCAATTTCCTGATGATGCACGAAACTAGAGTACCCGACCACAATCCTGCGCCGCTGAGATCAAACAACATGTTGACTGTTAATGAAAAAATTTCAATTCGGGTTTCGGAATTTAAATTTAGTTACGCGCGTTCGCCAGGCCCCGGAGGTCAAAATGTCAACAAGGTCAATTCAAAAGCAGTACTCCGTTGGTCGGTCAAGAAAACGCAGAGCCTGCCTGCAGCGGTCAAACAAAGATTCCTCGCCCGCTACGCCAATCGAATTTCCAAAGAGGGTGAGTTGGTCATCAATAGTCACCGCTACCGAGACCAAGGGCGCAACGTTGCCGACTGCCTTCATAAGTTGCGAGAACTAATTCTGGCGGTCGCCACCGCGCCAAAAATTCGCAAGCCCAAGAAAGTGTCTTATTCTGCCAAAAAACGAAGAGTCGAAGCCAAGAAACGAACGGGCGAAAAAAAGCGTTCGCGACGTTCACCAAAACTCGACGACTAAGTTGACTGTTGGAACTTCAGTACACCGGCGGCGCACTCTCTCAAATGACGGGCAATATGGCTCACATCAATCGAGGCACGGCACGGACTTTCGCGACCATCATCAATCCAAATTCAAACTACAACAGACGTTCGGGTTGTGTTGAATGTCGATGTCAATCCGTGACGATTTTAACGCTTGCAACAAATACCGGCTAAATAATCGCCGTTCGCCCGACCGATGGTCAACGTATACTTCTTTCTAGTGAGAGGTCTTTTCTAAAGCTATCGCAACAAGGAGAATCCGTGTCATGGAAAGAAAACAAGACATCGACGAAATCCTGAAACAATGGCCGTTCGATCCGCTCAGCGTGAACGTTCGCTTGCTCGAATCCAGACAACGCGAAGTTCTGCAAATGCGTGTCGACATGGGAATCCTCCAACTGGAAATCGAAGGTCGCCCAGACGGAAATCGCTTTCAAGGCGCCCAAACTTATTACGACTTCCTAGTCAAGAAAATTGAAAATGGTGAAGTCGATTTAGACGAAGACACGTGCCTTGAAATTGATCGTGAGTTCGTCCAATTTTATCACCGACGTGTCTGCTGGCTTCAGTTGAAAGAGTTTTCTCGCGCGGTCAAAGATGCCGACCACACTCTCAGCCTGATGGATTTCTGCAAAGAACATTCCAAAGACGAACAATGGACTATCTCTCACGAACAGTACCGTCCGTTTGTACTTTATCATCGCACTCAAGCCGCAGCATTGGCGCACATTGACAGCGAAGACGAAGAATTTGAAAATGCTGCAGCCGCAGAATCGGCGATTGAAGAAGTCAACGTCGGATTGGACAAACTTCACGAGTTGTTCGTTGAGTACGATGCGGAAGACCAATTTGAAGAAGACGAATTGGTGGTGCGATTGAATGAGTTTCGCGAAGGCCTGCGCGAAAAGTACAGCGTCGGTGCAACGCTGCAAGAACAACTCGACCAAGCCATTGAACAGGAAGACTACGAACTCGCAGCCAGCTTACGAGACAAGCTCGAGAACCGCGACCACGAGAACCGCGATGGTGAGAGCAGCGACATCGAGTAGAGCCGCGGCGGCTTTCTGCTTCTGCTAACCAGTAACATTGCCATTGCTGCTTCAGAATCCGCCACTCAATTCGTGTACCGCGAGGATCGTTAAGTCGCGGTTGCAACAGTTACCTAATGAAATCAAGAATCAGCAAATAGCCCGTTTCCTCTTGATTGCTAGCATTCTCTAAGCGTCGGCGGACTTTAATCCAATTGTAAAATTTTACAACAGTAACGCCAATTTGACACGATTCCACTTAGTTGTCTGATGGTAGCTATCGTTGCTGGCAGTACGCAACTCTTTCCCCTGCAACAGGTTGCAACAGAAGCATAACTTCGCCAATGGAAATGGCATACTTCCTGCATAGGATAAGTTTGTCAAAACGCTCTTTGTTTTGGCACTTCTACCTCAGCAAAGGAATGTAAACATGTTAGTTCTATCAAGGAAACTTAATCAGGAAATCGTAATCGGTGATGGAATCAAAGTACGAATCCTAAAAATCAAAGGCAATACCGTCAGGCTTGGAATCGATGCGCCTCGGGATGTTAAAGTTATTCGTGGTGAGTTGCCGGTTCAGCAAGACCTGCCAAAATCGCCCGAAGCAAACGCAAAGCCCGTAGCCGCTGAGCCTTCCGTCACTTCCGTCAGCGCGACTACGCCTGACGCCGAAGCGGCAGAGATTGCAATCGTGTTTTCCAATGAGACCAAAACGCCGGCGGTCAAAACGATTCTTCCATTCCCCGGTGACCGAACAACACCCAAACTTATCGCACAACCGAAATCGACTGAGGCTGGCAGGCAGCAAGACAAAAGTGCCTTTGAGCCGCAACCTCCTGCTTCGATTCAATTTCGCGAACGACTACCTGAATCGTTGGGACACAACCGACTGAAAGAGATCGTCAAACAAATGACGAACAAGAAGTAACCATCGCCTCGTCTCTTATTCGCTCGCAAAATGCGGGTGCCTTGCGTTGGCTTGCGTTGGCTTGCGCTGCAGCGCATGAGCATGCCCGTTGCGACTGGGTCTTATTAGGAAACCTCAAACCAAACGAATTATTTCCTTATTTCACTGTCCGCCGTTGGCTTGAGCGAGCGTCCCCCACTGCCTCCACCGCCTCCAGAACTTGCAGCTTTGCACCGATCTTTGCGGGCGTGCCCACAGGTACGATCGTTTGAATCGGTTCCGATTCAACGCTGGCTGGATCGACAATGATTGGCGAATCGCTGTTCAAACTGTCCGCCGCTGAGGCATCTTGCGCATCGTCACTTCGAAGTTTTTGCAGCAAACGCCTGTTGGGGTCGCGTGAATCTTTTTCGACCACTCGTTGCGGCAACGCAGGGAAATTTCGCTCTCGAATTCGATCAAGCTCGACCAAATTCTCCAATAAGATTCTCCGCACCTCGTAAATACAAGCGGGATGCTGATGAACTTTGGAATGATCTTCCGGGACAACTCGTTCAGACAATGCCTTACTATTTCTGGCACTGGCCAATGAAACAACGCCATCACCTACGGCTGGTGGCTGACGGCCGACCGCGCTCAGGAGGGACGGTCTTGGAACGCTACCGACGATATTATGAAACCGGGTTGCGTTCGACAATTCAGCGTCTGCCATCGCTTTGAAAACCTCAGCATCCGGCGTCAACGAATCCAAGCTCGTCGCCGTTGTCAAATAAAATTCACTCTTTAGCCGATCTCTGTTTTGCCGCGCCACGACTTTCAAATTATCTGCGTCCGCTTGCGGTAGCGTGAAGAACTTCTTGCCAACCCATCGCGTTGCATTGTTTGCAAATACACTTCCTTGAAACGGAGTCGCAATCGTAATGACGCGACGGATAGATTTATTGGGAGCAAAAAAGAAAGTCTCGCGCAGTAACTTGAGCGCCTCGTGTTCGCCTTTAAATTCGTCGATCGAAACGTCGCTGACCATATCCCAAAAATGATTGGCGCTATCGGTCACTTGAAGCGTCGAAACCAGCCCACCCATACTGTGGCCGACCAAGATCATTTCGTCCAACGATTGGGAGTCACCCCGTGGGTCAAGCTCGATCCGAACTGCGCCGAGGTCTTCTCGCATTTGCCGCGCCGACAGCCAAAATGGCTGGCCCGTCGGGTACGCGTAAAACCAAAACTGGTAGTTATTATGAATTTCTCGATTGGCTCTCAAATCGTTGAACATTTGAATCCAGGTCAGCGGACTGTCCCAAATCCCATGCACCATCACGACCGGAATTTTGTCGGGGTCGTAGGGTTCAAGCATGAACATTCCAAAAACATCCGGTGCAAGTTCTGCATTAAGCAGAGTTGCCGTTTCAAGGATTCCCGAACTCAAAATTGGATCTCGAAGGTTGTAAACAAGCGGCGTCGTAATATCACTTTCCAAAGGAACGACTTGTGAATCAGCCGTTACCGTTGATCGCTCGAGTGGATCGTACAGCTTCAGAATGGCTTTTGCTTCTCCCACCGCAACGTTCTTCGACTGATCAAAGGATGTGAAGTGGCAAAATGCAGTCATGGGCATCGTCAAATCGGGCGGATAGTACTTTTCCATGGGTGCGTGAACAGCCTGCTCCTTGCGAACCGCAATTAGTGGTACGCCCAGCCCGTAACGATGATATTGATTCGCCAAGCCATCCGTTTGATAATCGCTGACCAACTCGAATCGCTCGAATTCCTGATTGCTCCAACGACCTTCGATTTCAACTTGAAATTCAATCGTATTGTTGCCTTTACCGAAGCTGACCGACCGGCCCGGCACGAACGTCCCGTTGCTACAGACACCGCGCAGGATTCCTTCGAGGGCTCGGTTGTAAATGTCGCAAATGCTTCGAAACTGTGGATCGTATGCGTTCCTTCCAATATCGAGCTTCTTGTCGAACAAGAATTGGTACGCGTGAATGATCGAAATGGCATAGTAATCCGTCGCCTCTTCTGATTTTCCACGCTCAGCCAACCAACTGGCTTGCAGTTCAGAAATTTCTGCGAGCGCATGAATCTCCTCCATCGTGGCGCGCTCTTTCACCAACTCTTGTAGCCATCGAATAACAGGTTCAGCTTCTTCTTTGTAGCGATCGTGAAGGCTGTACCGACGCAGCAGTTGCATCGTTCGCTCGGAGGGAACCGGGCGCTCGGCAAAGTATCGACCGAGCGTGGCAAAAGTTGAATCGCGATTCAACTGACGAACCTGTACATTCTCGCCACCGGCGAAGTTGGCGATCGTGGCGACGCGTCGAAATGCTTGCTCCCTTGAGACCATGCATCCCGATTGCACCATGACAACCAACAAGAGCGCGCACTGCCACAACAAACGAGCCGTGCCGCTTTGTAAAATCGCAGAAGGGTGCCGCCAAAAAGCCAAGTCTTGCCCCAAATTGGGCCTGCCAAGAACAAGCCAATAAAGTTGAAGTTAAATCAAGTAAAGATTCGTGATGAGAATTACTTGATTCACTTGATAGCCTCAACGGCAACGTAGCCTCAACGGCTGCGCCACGAATGCTAGCGTCCAGACAACGCGGCAAATTTGACCACGTTTTTGCGGACAACTGGCGACAACGGTTCGGCATACCGAAATGTCGCTAACAGCTTTGCACTTTCCGTCGTTCCACTTTCAAGACTTCTATCCGCCAGTCGAACGATGCGTTGGCTCCGGCTTGCCTGGGCGAAAGCTCTGCAGGTTCCCGACTGTTAATTTCACGTCGATTTCCTGGGCAAGTTCTTCCGACACCGCGTAAACGATCGCCTCAAGTTCTTCGGGACTAGCGGCGACACGCGCGTTGACCAGCACATCTGCCGCCAGTGTTTTGATCTCGCTGGCGAGGCTCAATTCGGCGACAGCTTCCGACCCGACCAAATTCGCGATCGAGGAATCGTTCAGCGTTTGCCCCAAAACTTTTAAATGGGCAACTTCGCATTCAGCTTGCTGCAGCCGGAATCCAATTCGCTTGACCATTTCGAGAACCAACCAATCCAATTCAAAACGCGTTGGTGAATCTGCGAAATCTGATCCTGCCGAGCCAGATTCCGCCTTGATCTGGCAATTCAACCATCCCAATTCAGCTTCGCCTTCGGCATAAGTTTTGTAGTCGACTTCCATCATGGATTGCCGTTTAGTAGTTTTCTTTTCTGCGGCGGCGATCAATCGTTCCAGTCCAATTTCATCGCGGGCACTGATGCCGAACGCGTCAACGCCCGGGAACCGCTCGCCGATCAATGCCAACAGGTCAGCTTGCTCAATTTCGCTGAGCTTATCAATTTTGTTGACCGCGATCGAATCGGCTTCCTCAAGCTGCTTGAGAAAAATGTATTCTGCTTTGGGTGAAAATCCTTTGCCTTTTTGCTGAGCAAGGATCTTTTTTCCGTGAATGGGCTTGAGCAGAACCACCAACGGCCCCATTTCAAACCGGTCACCAAACAATTCCCGCATCGGCTCAATCACGGTTGCGACCAAATCAGTGCAACTGCCAACTGGTTCAGCGATAACGATGTCCGGCGTTTTGTCTTCCGAAAGAGATCCGACCGTGTCAATCAAGTCATCGAATTTACAACAGAAACAGGCTCCCGGCACTTCGCCCACCTGAAAGCCTTGGGCGCGCAGCGTATGCGTATCGACCAAATCATAAGCTTGATCATTGGTTACCAACGCCACATTCAAACCTTGGGCGACGTAGTGGCTGGCCAGCCTTCCAATCGTTGTCGTTTTCCCTGCGCCGAGAAAGCCACCTATCATCAAGAATCGAATTGGTTTCATTAGTTAGTACTTTGTTTCAAATTTGAATGAGAAACGAACCGGCAACAGCAGTCGCAAACAAAGTATACTCCAATGCACTTTCTCTGGCATGTCCTCCGCCACACAGGTATAACAGCTAGACCCGTTCGGTTAACTTGCATACCGCCCCCGTTCAACTGATTTCGAGAAAGCAACATTTTGGCAAGTGAAGTTTTGGCAATCGACGGTGGCACTCCAGTTTTCAATTCGTCTCCACCGAATTGGCCAACCTCGACGAGCGCGATTAAAGAAGCCGTTGCGTCGGCAATGAATGATGGTTCGTGGGGAAAATATGACAGCCACTGGTCAACGCAATTGACCGAGAGAATCCGCGAACGGTTCGAAACGGAACATGTTTTGAATTGCTCCAGTGGGACGATCGCTGTTGAACTAGCCCTTCGTGGTGTCAGCGTCGGAGTGGGGGATGAAGTGATCTTGGCAGGCTACGATTTCCCGGGCAACTTCAGAGCCATCGAGGCGACGGGTGCATTCCCGGTTTTGGTTGATGTTATCGAAAACGGTTGGGTCATCGAATCGCAACAATTCGAACAAGCCATTTCGGACAGCACGAGCGCTGTGATCGTCTCCCACTTGCATGGGCAACTTGCGGACTTGAATGCCATTCGGGAAATCGTCGATTCTCACAATGCCCAAAACGATAATCAAATTGCGGTTGTCGAAGACGCTTGCCAAACCCCCGGCGGAATACTGAACGGCCAACCTTTGGGCTCACTCGGCGACGTAGGATGCTTGAGCTTTGGCGGAAGCAAACTTCTTTCAGCGGGGCGGGGCGGGGCTGTGATCACGCACTCGACTGAAATTCTCCAACGTAGCCTTATTTTCAACAGCCGTGGCAATGAAGCCTTTCCCCTCTCCCAACTCCAAGCTGCCGCGTTATGCCCACAACTAGAATCCCTTACGGAATTGACGCAGCGACGCCACGAAAGTGCGACACAGCTAACCAAACAAACACGTGACATTGAGTGCCTCATCGGACTGACTCAGTTGCCATCGTCTTGCGGTTCGAATGAACAGACGACGCTTCCAGCGTACTACAAGTTGCCCTGGATTCTTGACACTCAGGCTACCGGCCAATCGAGAGCCGATTTCATTGCGGCGATTCAAGCCGAAGGTGTACCGATCGATGTCGGTTTTCGTGGCTTCACTCGACGCTCGTCACGACGCTGCCGAAAAGTCGGAGAGTTGACCAACAGCCAAATCGCTGCGGATCAAACACTGCTACTTCACCATCCGTTCTTGCTTGAGCCGGCCGAGACGATCGAGAAAGTTGCATTTGCGATCCGCAAAGTGGCCACTCGAAGAAGCTGAGTCTTAACAAAGCAAGCCAATATTCGAATCTGTTGAACTTATCAGCCCCAACTACATTTGAACCATGCCCCAAGCCCCCAGCAGCGAATTAACTTCCCCAAGTTCAACGTCCTCAAGACGAGATTGGCTGGCGGTTTGGTTCGCCATGATCCTCCCCACCATCGTAACGCTCGTTTACTTCCAATGGCTCCGACTGGCTGAACCGACAATTCAACAGACCGCGATGGGAATTGGAAAGGTCGTCCAATTCGGATTCCCAGTAGTGTTCGTTTGGATGTTCCACCGCTACAAACTGCGAAGGCCAAGCCTTGCTACAGAAAATGCTAACCCAACATCGGCAAGCTCGACCAAGCATAACTGGCTGATCGGCATTGGGTTTGGCTTACTGGTCGTCGTCGCCATGCTGGTGGTCTATTTTCTGTTCATCGCCAACCAACCGGTAGGCGAAACCCTAAAGTCATTGGTCAAAGACAAAGTCTTATCGATCGGTGCCAACACTCCGCTGAAGTTCTTGGCGCTTGGAATATTTTACGCGTTGTGCCATTCATTTCTGGAGGAGTACTACTGGCGTTGGTTCGTCTTTGACTTCCTCGACCGATTTCACCCAACTTGGCTCGCCAATGTTCTTTCGAGCCTTGGCTTCATGGCTCATCATGTTGTCGTGTTGGGTTTTTTCTTTGGTTGGGACTCGCCGCTTGCGTATCTGCTTTCGCTGTCCGTTGCAATCGGAGGAGTCGTTTGGGCGTGGTTGTATCGCCGAGAGGGAGGGCTGCGTGGCGCGTGGATCAGCCACATGATTGTCGACGCAGGAATTTTCAGTCTGGGCTACTTTATGATTTTCTGACGAGGAGCGGGCTAATTTTTTTTGAGCAGCGAATTCAACCAGAATCCATGGGTTCCAACCCTCCCCCGCCGCTACGGCGTCCGACCCTCCCGCAAGCGGGAGGGTGTCTTTGTTTGTTGCCGAAAAGCTCAATTAGTTTCGCTCAATCAACTTTAGCTTAAACGACTTCAGCTTAAACGATTTTGACTCGCACGATTTCAGCGTAAACACGTTCGGCTCAAACACCCTGAACTAGAACCTGCTCGCTTTAAGCACAATAGTGTTCAATGAAGAAGGGCTCACAACGATCAAACCACGCTCTGGCGAGCGTAGCTACGTTCATTGAACGGTATTGGGTTTAAGCACACTCAATTCAACCACGACTACTTCTCGGCGCTGGGTTTGGCATCAGGCTGGATAAAGAACGCCCGTTTTTGATTCGGCAGAGAATAATCGAAACCGCAAGCCATGAACATTTCTTCTGATGAAGAAATCGCCATCACCTCGCAAACCTTTTCCTGCTTGGCTCGTTCGACGCATCGATTCACTAGCGATCGGCCTACGCCTCGACGGCGGCATTGGTCGCTGACGGCCAGGCACTGAATTTCTGCCATCTTTTTGGAATAGATTTCGACCGCCGCAAAGCCAACCACTTGTCCCTGGCTGATCGCGATGAACGCATGCTTGAGCATCAACTCCATCTCGATCGACGTACGCGCCAACAGCTGCTTCCCATCCATGAAGGGACGCAGAAAATCCTGAACGCGTTCCAAATCATCGTGCTCGGCGACGACGATTGCAATTTCAGATTCCATCTTCGTTCGATTCCACGGCAATCGCCGAATTCCTTTTGAGCCTAACAGACGCTGTTCGCGCCAGTGGCTTTTTAACGACAACACCAATGTCGAATCATTTTGGCATACAAGTCAGTCCCCTTAGTCAATTGCTCAAGTGCGATCCATTCGTTCCGCGTATGGGCTTGGGCGATACTGCCAGGACCAAAAACAATCTTGTCACTCAATTCGGAAAAAACTCCGCCATCCGTCCCATACGAAACCGTTTTGGGCTTGGGGCGATGAGCCAGCTTGAGCGATTCCTGAACAAACTCCGAATCAGGCTCCGCAAAGAAGCTATCACCCCAACGATTCATCTCCAACGTCAACTCACACTCCTTCGCCTTCTTTTCAATGCGATTCAAAATTTGACTTTCGTCGACGCCCGGTAACGTTCGCAAATACATCGAGCAACTACTTTTCGCGGCGGTAACATTGAGAGCAGGAGAATCGTCACGAACTCGAATGTTCAGGCTCATCGACGGCGGATCAAATAAATCGTTTTGCCATTTTGGATCCGATTCAAGCTCGTCATAAATTGCCTTCATCTCAGTCAGGAAGGGAATCATCGCAAGATTCGCGTTGATACCAGCCCGTGAGCTTGAGTGAGCCGCCACGCCGCGCGCTTTTGCTTTAATCTCGACCGAGCCTTTGTGGGCATGGACAACTTCCAGCGAGGTGGGTTCACCGATAATTCCTTTGGTGCCGTGAGTCACCATTTCGCGGTAAAGCTTGCTTTCCTGCACCACGCATTGAGCCCCTTGGAATCCTGTTTCTTCATCAGCCGTCACCACAAAATAGAGAGGATGATTCAAATCATCCCAAGCAAACATCTGCGCGGCGGCGAGCATACATGCGATCGAACCCTTCATGTCACACGAACCACGTCCGTACAGCCTCTCACGGGCAATGGCCGGTTCAAACGGCCCAAACTTTTTCGTAAACCATCGCTTCGCGGGCACAACATCCGAATGACCGAAATACGCCAAGCCACCGTGGCCGCCGCCTTTTTTAGCAACAAGATTCGTTTTTCGGACTTTGCGTTTGTCCATGTACTCGATCTTTTCGACCACAAATCCATGCTTGGTCAATTTCATTTCGAGATACTTACAGATCAATCGATTCGACAGATGACTGGTCGAATCAAATCCAACAAGCCGTTTGGCGTAGCGGAGTGCTTTCATGACGGGCCCAATGCTGTGACTTCAAAGGAGGTGAGTGGAAGTGACCTTGATAATAGAGCTCCAACTTGCGCGAATATGCGTTGGAGAACCTATGGTGTTCGACGAAGCACATCTGTTCCAAAATAAGCAACACGTGCGTTTGTCTCAAGCGAATTGTTCGTATCGGTAAAATTGAATTCGAATATTGCTACTTTGCACGCTCATTTGTCCGAACTTTTCCCGCTCAGCCATTAGATGCCACAAGAAAACATTCATTTTGTAACGGGACGCCTGGCGGAAACAGCCCTCCGCAACACGTTGAAAAAGCTCTCGGTCGTCGTCAGTTTTAAATATTCCATTCAAGTCTTGCCGATCACCGTGGCGGCCTTGATGACGCCAAAATGGATTGCGCCTCGATTGGAAATCCCAGCCGGCACGACAAAGCTAATCTTGCCCGGTTACTGTGATGGCGACCTCTCGCCGATTGAAAATGTAGTTTCCATCCCAATCGAAGTCGGGCCAAAAGATCTGCGCCGGTTGCCGGAATTCTTCGACCAGAAAGCTGAAACCGACGGCTACGGAAATTGGGACATAGAGATCATCGCCGAAATTAATCATGCGCCTCGACTGACTTTGAAATCCATTTTGGCGATGGCAAGCAAGATGCGAAATGATGGCGCGACGTTGATCGATGTTGGCTGCGAACCAAATTCGTGCTGGGCGGGCGTGGGGGCAGTCGTGTCTGCGCTGGTTGCGGAAGGCCATCGTGTTTCGATCGACAGCCTCAATCCAGCAGAAATTTCGCCGGCGGTCGCGGCGGGAGCTGAACTGGTTCTGTCTGTCAATTCGTCGAATCGAGAGGCCGCACCCGATTGGGGGTGTGAAGTGGTGGTCATTCCTGACGACATCCGCGACATTCACTCGATGGAAGAAACGATCGACTTGCTGGCAAGTAAAAATGCTCCGCTTCGAATCGATCCAATTTTGGAACCGATCGGACTGGGATTCGCGGCTAGTTTGGAAAGGTATATGCAGGCCCGGAGGCGCTGGCCAGAAGCTGAAATGATGATGGGAATCGGCAACATTACCGAGTTGACTGATGTCGATTCGGCAGGCGTCAACGTCGTCTTGCTCGCCATTTGCCAAGAATTGCAAATTCGCAGTGTGCTGACCACCCAAGTGATCAACTGGGCTCGCACAAGTGTCAAAGAATGCGACATTGCCAGACGACTGGTTCACTATGCGATCAATCAATCTGTTCCGCCCAAACATTTGTCCGAGGAACTGGTACAGCTACGTGATGCCAAAGTGCTTGAGTTTGGTCTGGAGCAAATCGAAGAGCTCGCCTTAAACATCAAGGACAACAACTACCGAATTTTTGCGGAGCAAGAGAAAGTCCATTTGCTTGGCAGCGGAAAGCACTTTTCTGACGCTGACCCGTTCGTCGTGTTTGATCAACTGGCGGAAAGCGGCGCCGCCAATCTCGACGCGTCGCACGCGTTCTATCTGGGCTACGAAATGTGTAAAGCAATGACGGCGCTTCATTTAGGGAAACAATATTCGCAAGACGAAGCCCTTGATTGGGGTTTCCTAACGCGACCGGAAATTGATCGTCATCGTTTGAAGAAACGAAGGAACCGCGACTAGAGATGAAACAATTGACTCGCAAAAGGGATGTCGCAATCGATAATTGTATCATCGTTCTGACGGTCGTTCACGAACCGATGGACATCCTATCGCGATTGGCGGAACTGGAACCGACTCTTCAAACTGAAGTTGTCATTTTGCTGGAGCAACTCAAGCGGAAGTAATGGACTGGGCTAGTCAGTGAAGGAATGCCCATTCTAATTGGTTGAAGCATCAGTCCTGGCTGCAACAAGATCTGAGTCGCCAACTGACCCCTCGAGTGTAAATTCTTGTTGCGATAGCACGCCATCGTGGTCGAAAAAAGCGGTAAATAACTGGCTGTATTCGCCCGTTTGATAGTTCGTCATCTCAAGAACAAAAGTTTCATTTGAATTAGCTGCAAGTGTTAGTGGAATTTTCGTTTCATACTGAAACGTACAGTTTCCGCCTCAGCAGGACGAAAGCCCGACCAGTTTCGCTTTAGAACGATTCGGGTTGGACAATTCAATATGAATTGGAACCGAGTGATTCGGTGCCAAATCGCCAAGAATCTTTACGCAGACATTGATCGACATTACTTCTTTGTGTGGGAAGAATGCGAAGGCAATTGCGGCAAGAATGGTCACAAGTAAAAGAAATTGGGAAACTATTTTCACGATTGACTCCAGAGACTAGTTCGTGTCCGTGAATAGTATACCGTTAAGCGCTAGAGACGAAGAAAGTCTCATCTAGGAATTTTGAAAAATTCTTGTGAATACTCCCGCTTGCTACTTGCAACGCGCCCCCCCCCCAACGTTACGATCACGACGCTTATCAAAAAAATAACGGATTCAAAACATCGTGAACCGAATCTTCTCTTATTCGCTGGGCATAATACTGTTGGCAACGGCATTCCTCAAACTATGGATGCTGCTGACCGACCCATTCGCGGACATAAAAATCGGATTCCCGACGTTAATCATTTGGTTTTCAGTTGGTGTTGAATTTTGGGTTGCATACCAGAACTTTCGGAGTTCAAACTCAAACTGGTTAAGCTTGCTAAACACAGGCTTGTTTTCTGTTTTTTTTCTTGTTTCTGCGATCCGTTGGCAGATGGGCTACCGATCGTGCGGATGCACCGGGGCGTTAGAAGTTCCATCTTGGATAGTCTTGTGTTTTGACTGCGGTGTCCTGGCACTTTTAGTTTTTAGCCAAAACTCTCGCAGATGCATCGCCAATGGTTGGCGTGAGTTGACTTCCGGTTTCTCGAAAACCGAGTCGGCGTCTACTTGGCTTGGGTGGACTTGCGGAATTGGAATGGTTTTTATTGCCTATACATTCTTGGCGAGTCCTGAACCACTACAAATCGTTGCCGAAAGGATCAACCTTGGAAAAACAGAAATTGATTGCAAGCAGACAGTCGTTATCAATTTAGTGAACAAGAGTGATAACGAGGCCAAAGTGCTGGGCGCGACTACATCCTGCACTTGCGTTTCGTTGGAAGACCGGAAACCATTTCGCCTAGCACCGAACTCAACCAAACAATTCCGAATCGAAGTAACACCTTTGAAGCCCGGATTCATGCATCAAAGGGTGGTTTTTTATCTAGATAGCCCTCAGCAAAACGTTGTTGCTGTGGACGTATATGGATCTGTTTTTTAGGAGTATGTGATTATGAAGAAGTTCATGCTTAATTTTGCTGCCGCCACTTTCCTGTCTCTAGCACTCGTTAGCTTTGCGTCAGCTGATCTAACACTGGGAGAAGTTGCACTTGACGGATTATGCCCGGGAGTTCCTGGCAACTGTGGCCCAAACAATTGCCCAGCCGGGCAACCGTTCTGTGGTCAAAACTTGAACAAGAACAACTGCACCTGTCATCCATAACCGGGTTCCCTTCGCAGAAGCAATGGCAACATAACATGCGGGTTGCATCAGACTGATGCAACCCTTTCTTTCAATTGATGGGGAATCGAATGAACAAATTGCTCCAATTTTCGAATCTATTTAGGGTCGCGTCGATCCTTGCAATTTCTACTGTGTGCATACCATTCCAAAATGGAGCAATCGAGGAAATCACTGCCAAGCTAGAAATTCCGAACGATATTTTTCGCAATCTGTCGGTGGTCACTATGGTGACCCAAGAAATCGAATCAAAAAACAGATTGAGCGTTCGAATCCAATGCGTAAAGGCTAAGCACATAAGTTTCGGGGAGCGATTAGAATTGTTAAGCGAATATCTTGATTCACCAAATCAGATTCCTGAGTCGCTACCGTACGCAACGATTTACAACGAAGTTTACAACGCTGGGATGAATGAGGTCGATAGTAAGCCGGGCAGTTTCTTCTTGTCAAATGTCATTCCGCATGACAGCGACTCCGAGTCTGAACAGCGACACCAATTTTCATTCATGTTCTACGCGCTTGGGCAAGATATTCTATTTTCGGAATTGGGTCGCCGACCAGATATAACATTGGAAGAAGTCTCTATTGATGGCAACGAAGGCTTGGTTGCATTTCAAACCGAAGCTGGTGATAAATACAAAGTAGTTTTCGACTTAAAGCGAAGAATTTGCGTACGGCAAGAACGCGTCACTTCTGATCCAGAGACAACATATTCAGTCTCTTGTGAGTTCGAATCGGAAGATTCCAAAATCCCGTCGACTGTTACGCTTGATGTGGATCAGATCGAATGGAAGACAAAACGGAAAACGACGACGACCGTCTTGTCAATAGAACCCGCTGAAGGGCTAACAAAAGAAATGATCTTCCTTACACATTACGGAATACCCGAACCGGCTTTTGCCACTTCCAAAAAGAAAAACAGATTATGGAGAACGGGAATGGGACTGGCGTTAGCAGTTGTTGCTGGACTGTTGATTTTTGTCTCGCGAAGAAAATCAGCCAATTAATTGTGCATAAGCGATGCACTTGTTGGGGCCTACCAATCGTTGTGAAAATACCATGAACAAATGCGCCACAAAAAAGCATCAAGCCATTTCTCCTCGCCCTGGTTTCACGCTCGTTGAACTGCTCGTCGTGATCGCAATCATAGGAATCTTGATCGCGATGTTGCTGCCCGCAGTTCAGATGGTGCGTGAAGCAGCGAGAAGAACCCATTGCTCAAACCAAGTTCGCCAACTGTCGCTGGCTACACTCAACTATGAATCAGCTCATGGTTTGTTGCCCAACGGAATTAATCCGTTCGATGCGGCTTCATTGCCCTCACTCAGTTGGTTAAGCCAACTCTTGCCATTCATTGAACAGGAGAACCGATGGAACCAGGCGGTTAGCGACTTCCATCGTTATCCAAGAACGTTTGATCATCCCAACCTTCAACAATCGGTATCCATGTTTGGGTGTCCGTCAGATCCAACATCTGGCCTGTCACACTTTACTCATGAAAATCGCTTGGTCGCTTCCACCAACTACCTTGGCGTCAATGGAACCAATTGGACAAAAGAGGATGGAGTGTTTTACCTTGACTCTCGAACAGCAATTTCACGAATTACCGATGGCACCGCCAACACATTGCTGATTGGAGAGCGGCCACCTAGCAACGATTTTTGGTATGGATGGTGGTATACCGGATTCGGGTTTGGAGGTAGCGGTTCGCCTGACATGTTGCTTGGAGTAGCTGAAATGAACGACCTATCTGGGAACAGGGTGACTCATCTTGAGGAATGCGATCTGGGACCATACCAATTTGGAAAAGGGAACAGCGAACAATGTGACACGTTGCATTTCTGGAGCCACCACCCTGGCGGCGCTCATTTTGGAATGTGTGACGGATCCGTTCATTTCCTCGCCTATGAGTCCAATCAAGTCATTTCCGAACTTGCAACCCGTGCTGGCGGAGAAGTTATTGGTACGTTCTATTGAAGCACCATTTGAAATGCACTCCAAGAAAAACAGCACACGCAAGACGAAGCCCTTGACTGGGGATTCTTGACTCGCCCCGAGGTCGATCGCCATCGGCTGAAGAAACGAAAGAACCGCGACTAAGACGGTATAGTTTTCGCTGCATCAATTCTATTCTGGTGAATTTGATGAGCTCGACTTTCTCGTATTGCTTGGCCCAGTTGCTACGTCGCTCCAAATCGCTTGCACCCACGGCACCGCCGCCCTCAACGGAACAGAAAAGCTCCCTGTCTTGTAGTGGGAAAGATCTTCGACTGCTTTGAAGACCATCAACTTGTTTCCAGATTCAATCTGCGCGGTCATATAATCCTCGGTCGCCGATATCGGAACAACGGTATCAGCCCGCGAATGGATCGCATAAACCGGCGTGCTCCACTCGACATCTTCCTTTACGATCGGCGAACCTGCGACGGGAATCATCGCCGAAAATCGGTCTTGATTGCGACTGCCGATGTACCAAGTTCCATGTCCGCCCATGCTGAATCCAGTCAACAATGTTCGAGCGTCGTCGATTTTGTATTGGCTACCGACCAGATCCATGATTTCCAGGACGACTTTTTCGTTGCTGATATTGTTCCAAGGCCCGGCGACCGAATCCGGCGCGACGATGATCGCGTTCAACTCACTCAAACCAGGATTAACTAATCCTTCCACAATTCCACGAGCATAGTGAGGCGTCACCGTTCCACCATAGTGCAGGGCCACGATCAGCGGCGTCGGCTTCTCCGGATCATAGCCTTCGGGAATCGAAATCGTGTAGCGTGCAACGACGCCAATCTCAGCCACGAAAACCTCATCACGAATTCCCGGCGAATTCGGATCGTCATGTGCGGGAGCCATCGCATCTTCCATTGTTCTCTTTTGCGGGGAGGGCGAAGCCGCTTGTTGACAGCCCAGACAAGGCAAAGTCAACACAAAAAGAAGACTCAAAAAACGAACCACCGCAATCTCCAAAAGAAGCCAAACTTACGCGACATTGCCGATTCTCTCGTTTGGCGACCGCCCTTGTCAAACAGTCGACCGCTGGCACCCAAGTTGGGTATACCTATAAATTAGGGGCGGAAACCTCAACGACTGTGATCATTAACAAAATTTGTTCATCGTATCCGGATCGTTCGTTACTCGCGAAATCTAACTTAATCAGCCATCGTTCAGACTTGTTTTCAAAAGTGCCACACTCATCTGCTGATTCCGAACGGTCAAAAGCCAATATCATCGGTGACTCAATCGAGCCGCTTGTGCTCGAGCTTGTACCAGCCCCCGAAGTCACCAGTGCGTTCCAGGCATTCAAAGACCAACCCGGCTGCCTGTTACTTGATAGCTCGATGCAAATTAAATCGGCGGAAGACAAGCCGTTGGGTCGCTACACATTTTTGATGGCCGACCCTTTTGAGTGGATTGAATGTGCAATTGGAACTCCTAAGCCACTTGCCGCTGTTCGTTCGGCACTCAAAAAATTTCGTTTGAGCAAGGTGCCTGACCTGCCTCCCTTTCAAGGCGGCGTGGCTGGTCTGTTGAGCTATGACCTGAACCAATCATTCGAATCGGTCAGCGCCGACCAAGCAGACGAGTTCAATTTGCCAGTGTTAGCGATGGGATGTTATGACGCAGTCATCGCTTGGGACCACGAACAAGACCGCGCGTGGATTTTTTCATCCGGTTTCCCAGACGCATCCCCAGACGCATCCCCAGAAGCATTCCCAGAAGCATCCGCTGGAACATCCTCCAGTGCATCCGTTGGCGCATCCGTTGGGGCAAGAAAGGAACGAGCTGAGGAACGCATCCAGCAGATAGTCGAATGGCTGGATAGCGGAGAATCCCCAACCCAGTCCTCTCAACTAGCTGAAGACAAATTCGTGACAGGCCAATCTACGGCCGACCAAACTGCGGCTGACATTTTCCCGACTGTTTTATCGAATTCAATCCAACCAGCCAATCAGTTTCCGGTTGATGGACCGACCGGACTGAGTAGCAACTTTTCAGCCGACGGCTACAAGGCTGCGGTGCAAAAATGCATTGACTACATCTACGCGGGTGATGCATTTCAAATCAATCTGTCTCAGCAGTTGTTTTTCCCAGCCAACTGTGACGCGGCGACTTTGTACGAACGGTTAAGGCGATGCAATCCCGCGCCGTTTAGCGGTTACTTCAATCTCGCTGACATGGGCAGCAGCGATGCTCAAATCGTCAGTGCATCTCCGGAACGATTTTTTGCAGTGAGAGATGGAGTTGTTGAGACTCGGCCCATCAAAGGAACGCGCCGGCGAACGGGCACTCCGATGGTCGACATTCACAATCGAAAGCAGCTTACCGCCAGTGAAAAAGATCGCTCAGAAAACACGATGATTGTCGATTTGATGCGTAATGATTTGTCCAAATGTTGCGTCGACGAATCCATTGAAGTGACTCAACTCTGCGAACTGGAAGAATACCAAAGTGTTCTGCATCTCGTTTCGGCAGTGCAGGGCAGGCTGAACCCAGGCACTGATTTGGTCGACCTTATCGAATCGATTTTCCCTGGTGGCTCCATCACGGGAGCTCCAAAAATTAGAGCGATGGAAATCATTGCGGAGTTGGAACCGAATTCGCGTGGCGCATATTGCGGTGCTCTTGGGTACCTCGGCTTTGATGGCGCGGCTGATTTCAGCATATTAATTCGGACGATCACAGCATCTGGCGGGCGTTGGCAGATTCCAGTCGGTGGTGGTGTTGTCAGCCAATCCGACCCTGAACGCGAATACGAAGAGACTTGGACCAAAGCCGCAGGAATGCTGCGTGCGGTCACTGAGTAAACGTCTTTGCGGTACAATGTCCAATCGAATCAAGCGACATTTCCATTCGCCTTGGTCGATCAATCTTCACATCATCCAACCTGTTAGCGACCTCAGACTTTGATTCTCGTCATCGACAACTTCGACAGCTTCGTTCACAACCTGGCCCGGTATTTTCGTTTGCTTGGCTGCGAGACCAAGGTTGTTCGCAACGATGCCGTGACGGCCAGCGATGTCAAAAACATGAACCCGAATGCCATCGTCATCTCGCCAGGCCCATGCACCCCTAACGAAGCCGGCTGTTCACTCGACGTCATCCGCGAATGCTTCGAATCAACTCCGATACTTGGAGTTTGCCTTGGACACCAAGCCATCGTTCAGGCTTTCGGTGGCAAAATCATTCAGGCCAACCAGCCAATGCATGGCCGAGAAAGCGAGATTACGCATTTGGGTTCCGAATTGTTTCAAGGAATCGATTCGCCTTTTGTTGCCGGGCGGTACCATTCGTTGGTCGCCGAACGTTCTTCGCTGCCAGATTGCTTAGCGGTGACGGCCAAAGCCAATGACGATACGATCATGTCCGTTGAGCACAAATCGCTGCCGGTGGTCGGCCTCCAGTTTCATCCTGAATCAATTTTGACACGGACGGGCTCGCTAATGCTTCGGAACTTTTTGAACATCGCGAATATAGATTGCGAAGACGCATCGCTCGAAACAGTTCCTGGCCAAAAGTAGCTTTCACACCGACCACCGGTTCCAACAATATGATTCTCGAAGCCATTGTTACCAGCTTGAATGAAGACGGCACGACTAACATTTCGCCGATGGGGCCGACTGTCAGTCACGACATGTCGCGTTTCGAACTGCGCCCGTTTAACACCTCAACCACATTTGCGAACTTGAAACGTACTCGTTCTGGCGTTCTTCACATTACCGACGACGTTGGTTTGGTTGCCCGTGCTGCCATTGGTTGCTCCGACTCGACGCCAAAACTTAAACCCGCGAAGGTTGCTGCTTGTCAGGTTGTCGCCAGTTCGTGTCGCTGGTACGAGTTTGAAGTTGAGTTCATCGATGAAATCGGCCCACGCATTTCGCTCAATTGCAAAACGATTCACGCCGAGCGAAACCGAGACTTCTTCGGCTTCAACCGAGCCAAACACGCCGTCATCGAAGCTGCCATCCTTGCCACGCGTTTGGATTTCCTGCCGACTGAAGAAATCGCCGATCAATATCATCGCCTCGCAACGATCGTCACTAAAACAGGCGGCGAGCAAGAAAAAACGGCTTTCGATTTGCTGCAGAAATTTGTTGATCGTACTCCACAAAAGTGAACGCACTTCCTCAAAAGCACTTCCACTCCGCTTAGCAGACACCGCCACCTAGATCATGACTCGAATCGTCAACCTTTCATCGCCCAGTCGTTTGCACTTTGGGCTTTTCTCCATCGGTGCCGATGCGAGCGAACGTCGATTTGGAGGCATGGGCCTGATGGTCGAATCTCCGCGTACCGAAATCGAGGTCTCGGCTTCCGAGTCTTTTGCGATCGAGGGGCCAGAATCCGCAACTTGCCGTCAAGCGATTGAACTCTGTCTCGAGCGGCTTTCGCATACGATTCAAGCCTCTGAGTTGATTTCAGGATCGATTGAATCCGTCAAAGACCTGCCAATCTCATTGAAAATCAAATCTGCTCCGCCAAGACATTCAGGATTGGGTTCAGGCACCCAATTGGCTCTTTGCACGACGGCGGCCATGATTAATTATCTTGGTTTGCCGACACCCGGCCCGGAAGAATTATCGTCAGCCTGCGGACGAGGCAAGCGATCAGCGATTGGAAGCTACGGCTTTTTTCAAGGCGGCTTATTGGTCGATCGCGGCAAGACCGCGGATGAAATCGCACCCTTGGATTTTCGAGCAGATTTCCCTGAACATTGGCCGGTCGTACTTGTCATGCAGAGGGAGTCAGCCGGGCTTTCTGGAGAAGGCGAGATGGCAGCGTTTGGGCAATTGCCCGCAGTTACCGAACAACAACGAAACAAAATGATCGGCCTCGTTCGAGAGGAAATCATTCCGAGCGTTTTGAATGAAGACTACAAATCATTCGGTGAAGCGGTCTACCAGTTCGGACATCAGAGTGGAATGTTCTTTGAATCAGTTCAAGGCGGCCCCTACAACGGCAAGGTCGTCACGGAATTGGTTAGATTTATTCGACAGTCCGGCGTCCCTGCGGTCGGCCAAACGTCATGGGGACCTTGTGTTTTCGCGATAGCTGGTAACATTGAACAAGCTCACGAACTGATTGCCAAAGTGCAAAATCACTACGGCGATCAGTTCGAAATCATTTTGACCAAGGCAGACAACACAGGGGCCCGCGCCAATGATCAGTGCAGCCCAAACAATTCTATTTAACCACAATTTGAAATTCGAACTGTAGAGCCATGCCCACACTAGGTGTAAACATCGACCACGTTGCGACCGTCCGTCAGGCACGACAAACGACTGAGCCTGATCCCGTTTGGGCCGCTGCGATGGCGGAACTTGGCGGTGCCGATCAAATTACGGTTCACTTACGTGAAGACAGGCGGCATATCCAAGACCGCGACGTGCGTGTCCTCAAGGAAACCGTCAACGTTCGGCTGAATCTCGAATGCGCCTGTGTCGATGAGATGCTCAACATCGCCTGTGAAATCAAACCCCATCAGGTTTGCCTCGTTCCTGAGAAACGAGAGGAAGTGACGACGGAAGGTGGACTGGATGTTGTTGCGAACCGTGAAAAAATTTCACAAGCGATTAAGCAACTGACTGACGCGGGAATTTTTGTCAGCCTATTCATCGATCCGGCGGAAGCACAAATTGCGTTGTCGAAAGAGTTGGGAGCCGGAGCGGTCGAACTTCACACGGGAAGTTACGCCCACGCCAAGACTTCCGCTGAGTGCGACGAGCAAATCGGAATTTTGTCGAAAGGTTCTGCGCTCGCGGTCAGCCACAACCTTCACCTTCATGCCGGCCACGGACTAACCTATTCAAACGTTCTACCGGTTGCCCAAATCCCGCAAATGGAAGAGTTGAATATCGGTCACAGCATTATCGCTCGTTCGATTTTCGTTGGGCTCCAGCAAGCCGTTCGTGAAATGAAGAACCTTTGTTTGCTTCAGCCTCAGTAACCACAAGGAGAACCACAGAGCCACTGGAACGAAGGCCTTAAACTTCGTATGATCTGGGCTAACAACGCGGGACAATCGCCGCCATAAAATTGAACGAGATTTGGAGATAGAGATGCCACGTAAGGGATCAGATTTTGCAGGTTTGTCAGTTGCTTTGGTAACGCCTTTTTCGAACGGCCAACTTGATTCCGATGCGTTGAAAAAACAAATTGAGTTTCAAATTGAAGCCGGCACCAATTGCATTGTCCCTTGCGGCACGACGGGCGAATCTCCGACGCTGTCTCATCCCGAACACGAGCGGGTGATTTCAGAAGCAATTCAAATTGCCGCTGGTCGCGTCAAAGTGATGGCTGGCACAGGCTCCAACAGCACTGATGAAGCAATCAGCTTGACCGAGTGGGCGGCTAAAGAAGGAGCCGATGCGTCCCTGCAAGTCGCGCCTTATTACAACAAGCCGACCCAAGAAGGTTTCTACCAACATTACAAAGCGATCTCTGAAGCCGTCGAGATTCCGATTTGCGTTTACAACATCCCGGGGCGAACCGGAAAAAACATCGAGCCAGAAACGATTGCTCGAATCGGCGAGTTCAAAAACGTTACGATGGTCAAAGAAGCCACTGGCTCGCTCGATCAAGCTTCTCAGATCCTTTCGATGACCGACCTTACGGTTCTCAGTGGCGACGACAGCTTAACACTACCCCTTCTTTCGATTGGAGCCGAAGGCGTTGTGTCCGTCGTTGGTAACATTGTCCCGCAAGACATGATCGCGATGGTGGAAGCTTATCGACGAGGCGATACCGAAGACGCCACACAGCGACACCACAAATTGTTTCCTCTATGTCGCGACCTGTTGGGAATCTCTTCCAATCCAATCCCGCTTAAGGCAGCGATGAAAGAAATGGGACGAGATTCAGGAGAGCTTCGCTTGCCAATGGTGGCACTTGATGATTCACAACTTGAATTCCTGAGAAACACTTTGGCCAACTACGGGATCGCTCCTGTCCCGGTCTAGTTCCGGTTTGATTTTGCCCCACGAGATTTGCATGACGATTGATCGCCGACGTTTCATTCAGCGCTCCGCCGGGCTTTCGGCAACCGGAGCAATTGCTGCTGCTCTTCCGAACCAGCCATTGGCCTCAGGTGCTGAGCCCGTTTCTAATTCGGCTGATGATGATTCGAACCCAGATGGCCAAATTCGGTTCATCGCGACTTGGCCATTCGGGAAATTCGCTTGCGAAAAAGCCCTTGAAATCGCCAGCTCAGGAACGATGCTCGACGCAATCGAGCAAGGTATATGGGTCACCGAAAGCGATGTGAAAAACGCGTCGGTTGGCATCGGTGGCATTCCTAATGCAACTGGGCAGGTCGAATTGGATGCTTGCTTCATGTCGGGACCGGATCACAACGCCGGAAGTGTCGCGGGAATCCAAGACATTTTGCATCCGATTTCGGTTGCCCGCGCGGTAATGGAACGAACGCCGCATGTGATGCTGGTCGGACAAGGGGCTTTGGATTTCGCTCTTGAAAACGGGTTTTCGAAAACAAACCTGCTGACCGAAAAACAAAAGGAAAAGTGGCAAGACTGGAAAACCGAGCAGGCAAAGGAATCAGCGGGAGAAGCGGAATCAAACGAGCTTGACCAATCGAACGAGTCTAACAAATCCCAGCAACCGCTGATCAACGAAGACCTTCACGACACGATAGCGATGCTTGGAATCGACGCGGAAGGCAATTTATACGGGGGCTGCTCTACCAGTGGCTGGGGCTACAAGATTCCGGGACGTGTCGGCGATTCGCCAATCATTGGCAGCGGGCTTTACGTGGACAACAAAGTCGGAGCTGCTGGCGCGACGGGCTTAGGCGAAAACGTGATGAGACATTGCGGCTCGTTTCTCGTTGTCGAGATGATGCGATGGGGAGCCAGTCCCACTGCGGCTTGCGAACTGGCAATCAAACGGATCGCCGAAAACGACCCGAAGAATTTGGACAATCTCGATATCAATTTCATCGCGATTAACAAAGACGGAGAAACAGGTGCGGCGGGAACGAGCAAAGGATTCAAGTACTCAGTGACCGACGCAAAGAAAAGCAAAGTGCTGAAAGCCAAATCGCTTTCTGAGAAACCGATTGGGCCTGAAGGTGGCAACACAAAGTAGGGTGTTGGTCGAGAAATGCTCCACGGACGATAGATCCAGTGGCCCGTCAAATTTGAAATGACGGGTAAAATGATGGGTGCCATGCTCTCGCTTGCGTGAGCATGCCCACGCAAGCGAGGGCATAACGCTGATGCGACTTGGTCAACGCAGCCGTTGACCTAGTGCCATTCAATACACCGTAGCGGCGCGCCTGTTGGACTCCTTGACCTTCTTTGGATCCGGCAGGCTTCGCGACATCGCCGTTTGCGCGGGGGTCGGACGCCGTAGCGAACGCGAAGGGCTTCCTTTAATAACGGCTCGAAGTAACTGGTTGACCCAATCCACGCCGCGAAACCTATTCCGGTTCGTTCTTCTTCAACAACCCGGCACTGGTCTTGTAGAATTTTTCACGGCGAGTCTTCGAAAGTTCGGCATTCTCGCTTTGCTGAGCCTGCAAGTCCTTTTGCATGGCGATTGTGAACGGGCACTTCAACTCATTCATGCGAAATTCGATGTAATCGGATTCTTCAGTCGTCAACACACCCATCAAGTGATTTTGCATTGTTTCGACGGTCGGCACGGCGACTTGATGCCGACGCCAAATTTCACCGAGAGTATGGATGCCCGCGTCACGGCGGCCGTTAATTCGCGAAAGACGCTGAAGCAACTCCCGGTCGTCTCGCAATGACTGCTCGATCTCCGCGGCCCGAGTCGAGTCCAACGATTCATCCAAGTAGGCTTCAAGTTCAGCGTCGGTAAATTCGGTCGTCACGATGCACTCGAGAGCTTAGAGAATGTTTTGGTAAGTCAAATTCGATCAACGTTTTAAGGTTGTGCAATTTTGAATGTTGAGCAATTTTGAATGTTAAGCCAATTTGAAGTTGATTTGCCAAATTGGGCTGCAACTTCATTTTAGTGAGAGTAAAATCTGCTGACAAGATTGCCACCGAGTCGTTTCACTACCTTTGGTGTCCTTTTGCTCTCATTTCCG
>CAZPTT010000091.1:0-1547 GCA_964589435.1 uncultured Pirellulaceae bacterium | reverse complement strand
GGCAACCACGCCAACCGAGAACGCCGACGCTCAAGACAGCAAGACTGGTTTAGTGGCTTCGGGAGTCGTCTTTATCGACAATGACGCCGACGGCAAACTGGGCCCTAACGACAACTATTTTTCCGGCGTTAAAGTCTCCAACGGAAAAGAGATCGTCAAAACCAATGAGCGCGGCCAATACGAGTTGCCGCTCGAAGAAGATTCAGTCATTTTCGTCATCAAGCCAACGGGCTTTCGCAGTTCGTTAAGCGACGACAATCTGCCTGAGTTTTACTACGTCCACAAACCCAACGGTTCGCCACAGCTTAAATACCCCGGCTCCAAACCGACTGGCAACCTACCGAAGTCGATTGATTTTCCGCTTTACCAACAATCGGAACCGGAAAATTTCAAGATCATCCTTTTCGGCGATCCGCAACCTAGAAACAAACAAGAGGTCGACTACATCACGCACGATGTCGTCTCCGAATTAATTGGCAACAACATGGGCAGTTCATTCGGAGTGTCGCTTGGAGACCTTGCGTTTGACAACCTCGAAACACTCGATCCGATGAACCAGTCGATCGCGATGATCGGAATCCCTTGGTACAACATCATCGGTAATCACGATCTAAATTTAGACGCCACCGAACGAAAGCATATCAACGAAACATTCGAAGACATTTACGGCCCCACCTACTATTCATTCGACTATGGCCAAGTCCATTTCGTCGTCATGGACAATATTGATTGGGCAGCGCCGACGGAAACGAAAGATCGCTACCACTACTTCCCAAATTTTGGTGAACGGCAGCTAGAGTTTCTCAAGAATGATCTGGCATTGATTCCTGAGACTCAAATGGTTGTCTTGTTGATGCACTGCCCAATCACTTCGGTAAAAGACAAAGGCCAAATGTTCGAGTTGATTCAAGACCGACCTTTTTGCGTCTCGATCGCTGGTCACCAACATTACCATCAACACTTATTTCTGGGTGAAGAGCAGGGTTTCAAGGGGAAAGAAAAACACCACCACATCATCAACGTGACGGTCAGCGGCAGTTGGTGGGGCGGTGTCAAAAATGATCGGGGAATCCCTCACAGCACGATGGGTGACGGGGCTCCCAATGGCTATTCCACCATGACGTTTACGCGCGACACTTATCAAATGGATTTCAAAGCAGCTGGTCGACCGGCCGATGAACAAATGCGGATCCACTTACCGAATGTGGTTGAAAAATCTAAAATCGTTGAAACCGAAGTTTGGGTTAACGTGTACAACGGATCATCTCGATCGACCGTTGAAATGGCCATCGATGATGACTCAGAGTGGACTAAACTCGAGCAGAAGATTGTTCCCGACCCGTACTACAAAGCACTTGTCGAATCTGAAAAATTGATCAGCCCACCTGTCGAGCCGAAACTCGCGTCCCCGAAGGTTTCCCACCATTTGTGGATGACAAATTTGGGAAGTGCGCTGGAACCTGGCACACACTTGTTGCGAGTCAAAACCACGGACATGCATGGCCGCTCATTCTTCGGGCATCGCAGTTTCAGAGTCACCGGCGATC
>CAZPTT010000090.1:19625-27034 GCA_964589435.1 uncultured Pirellulaceae bacterium | reverse complement strand
TAAAAGTCGTGTTTCGCGCAAGTTCACACCAACCACAACGGTCAGTGATCCAAGTTAGAAACCATCGCCAAACATTCTGGCGCAAGACTTCAATGCGGATGCGCCGAATCAAAAATGGGTGGCTGACATTACCTACTTGCCGACACTCGATGGATGGGGCTATCTGGCTGTGGTGATTGACTTGTTCAGTCGAAAAGTCGTTGGCTGGGAAATGAGTGATCGCATAACGACACCGCTGGTTACAAGCGCACTTCGCAGCGCCATCGAATCAAGAAAGCCAGACACAAAAGAGTTGATCCACCACAGTGATCGCGGCTGCCAGTACACCAGCGAAGCGTTTCAAAAGATCATGCGAACCACCAACATTATTTGCTCGATGAGTCGAACTGGATGTTGCTACGACAACGCCGTTGTCGAACGCTTCTTCTGGTCGTTGAAACACGAATGGATCAAGTTCGAAGAGTTTGAGAATCTCGATGAAGCACGCATCAGCGTCTTCAAGTACATCGAAACCTTTTACAACTCAAAAAGAATTCATCAGACCTTGGACTACCAAACGCCAAACGAAGCTGAAAGAAGATATCGCGCAGCTTTAGCTGCTTAACCAAAAACCGGTGTCCGCCAGTACTGGGCTAACGCACTTTCTCATCGTTCAAGATTAACCGTCAAAAAAACCTGAAAATCTTCTTGACTCGAATAAGTGTATTGATACAGTGATACACAAAGGCATTTGAGCCTTTGTCTGAATGAAGGCTGGAAATGGGCATGGGGTGAAGTAGTTTCGCCGCTGCAAGGTTTTACTGCGGTTTGATGGCGTTCGTTCGTTTTACGAATGGTGAAGTGAAGCATGTTTTCGATCAAATTTAATTCGGGTGTTCCGATTTATCGGCAAGTTGTCGATCAGGTCGTTCGCCAAATTGATCGAGGGCAAATTGAAAATGGCGACATGCTACCTTCGGTGCGAAATTTAGCGAGTGAACTGGGCGTCAACCCGATGACGGTCTCCAAGGCCTATTCGATTCTGGAAACAGAGTCGGTGGTCGAGCGGAAACGCGGAGTTGGAATGGTCGTCATCAAAAAAGCTGTCAAACCGGCTAATGTTCTCAAACCATCGATCAAGCAAATCGTCGCCGACGCACAACATCTTGGTCTATCTGAAAAAGACCTTTCCAAGTTGATTCGTGAACAATGGAAGAAAAAGGGGGAACGATGAGCAAATTAGTTTCAAGTGATCCACAGCAAAAAAGCGTTGTCACCAGCGATGCCCTTCCGCTCGCGATGATCGACATCGAAAAAAGTTATGGCGAGGCGAAAGTGCTTGATGGTGTCAATCTGGCACTTCAGCCGGGTTCGATTACGGGTTTGCTGGGGCGTAACGCATCTGGCAAAACGACGCTGATTCGAACGGCGGTGGGACTGCTTCAGCCGGAGGTAGGTGAGTCGCTCTTGTTCGGCCGATCAGCTTGGAACAGTTCCGCCGAAGTCCGCCAGCGAGTTGGCTATGTTTCTCAGCGCTTTAGCGATTTGAATTTCCTAAAAGTAAGCACGGCGATCGAGTTGATTGGAAGTTTCTATGACCGCTGGGATGGGGCCTTGGTCGAACGCTTCCGCCACGAATGGAATGTGCCACTCTCGTCGAAGATTGGAAAACTTAGCTTTGGTCAGCAACAAAAAGTGGGCATCTTGTTGGGTATCGGCCACCGGCCTGAATTGTTGATTCTCGATGAACCGGTCGCCAGCCTAGATCCTGTTGCCAGGCATGACTTTCTAAGGGCATTGTTGATGTTGAATGACGAAATCAATCAGACCATTTTGTTTTCCAGTCATATCACAACAGATATCGAACGCGTGGCTGCTGACGTCGCGATCTTGCATGAAGGAAAAATCAATTACCACGGAGGTTTGGACAACTTGAAAGAACAGGTTCAGTGCCTGTTTGTCCGGTCAAACTCCACGGATAAACAGGAGACTTTCTTTCGCGAGTTCGGTGAGCTTGATGGTTTCATCAGCAGTCGAATCGACGGTCAGCGATTGCAGGTTTGGGTACGTGATTGGAACGTCGACAAATCAGAGGAACTCAGTAAGTCGATAGGGATTCCCATCCACATCGAGAGTGTTGGTTTGGAAGAACTGTTTATGGGAATGACATCATGAACCAATACACGCTCATCGCGCGTTCTTTCGTGACGGACTCCAAGATTATCCGAGGAGGTGCCTGCCTTGGTGTTGTCTTGTCAATTGTTTGCGCCGTACTGGGAGTGTTTCACCTCTCGTTAATCATTGCATTCATGATTTGCATGGGGATCGGGCAAGCGAATTTCAACTTTCGCCGGTGGGATACGAGTTTGTTTATTCCCGAGATGAACAAGAAGATGGCGTTGACGGCGGTTGGAGCAACCGTCTTGGCCTGGCTTGTCGTGGCGACACTGATCATTGCAACCAATGGTTTTTCGTTGCTGTGGCTGGGAATGGCGTTGGTGTCTGTAACCGGCGGACTATGGTTCGGATCGGGTGATCGGATGGCTCAATATGTTTACCTTCCGATCTCTATGATGTTTATCATCTTTTTGATGGGAACTGTGCTGGTGGCGACGCGTGATTTGGGCCAACAGGAGCAGATAACGAAATGGATATCATCGTTTGTCTTTGACCGACTATCGAGCATGGAAAGAATCATTGGCGTGATGGCGGGTTGGCTTGGCGTCGCCATCCTGTTTCGGTTTTGGTTTTATTCGACGTCACGTCAAATCGATCGCGGTTTGCAATGCACCGAAATCGACCTGAATGAGCCAAGCACACCAATAAAACTTGCGGGCGAACAAAAGAACAGCTCCAAAGAACGGAATTTAGCGACCGGCGATGTTGGTAATAAATCAAATGTGGCAGGAAGTAGCCGGTTTGCCAGAATCAATCGTCTAGTTGCTCAAACGTCGTTTTCAACGACCACGGAAACACGTTTCGTGGCGTTGTTTTTTCTACTCGCGACGGTCTTGATGTTACTTAGCCGTGGAAATGAGCAAGCCATGATGGCGATGCTCTGGTTTTCGGCTCTATTCTTAGTGGGTTTCCCCGCCTCCGTATTGTTCGGAGACGTCAAAACCTATTTTGAAAGACTGTGGATCATTGGGGCGGGGATCGACCGCGCTTCCACCTCCAGAAAGCTGATCCAAATTGAGGCCAAGCGCAGCCTGATCGCCTGTGCCTGGGTCATCGCTGCACTATTTCTAATGTTTCCATGGGAGCCCATTCAATTAGCTGCAGGAATCGTAGTGGAGTTAGGTGCATTCGGGCTGGCTGGGTTGATGCTATGGTTCGTTTCAACTCGTTACCAATTCTGGGCCAACATTTCTGACGCCATGATCATCATGGTTATTTTTCTGTTTTTGGTTTTCGGTGCAATTGCGATGGGATTAGCAGTTCATTTCGATTTAAACTTCGCACGCTTGAAGGGACTGGTCTCGGCGATCGGAGTTGTTCCGTCTCTACTCACTGCTGCGATCGCAAGTGCTTTGAGTTGGTGGCTGGCAATGCAGGAAGCTTCCAAGAATTTGGCAAGACAAACCAGACTGACCGAGTAGTCGTTGAGTTTAAGCGACATGACTTCCGAAATAACTTCCGATATGAATTGAATGGGAATAAGCAAAGACCAATGCATCGTTTGTTTGGCAGTTAACCAAATTGTGGTGTAGGCTTGGATAGTCTTCCCCACGCGGCGTTTCAAATCATCGGTTTCTTGGATTCCCAGCGTTCGACGGCGAGATTCTGCTCTTGAGAGTTACCGAACATTCGGTTCTGCAGCTATACTCTTCTGCAACTCGTTGTCACCCTATTTAGCGACTAGTATTCTCTTCGCCTCCCAAATGTTTCCCACTATTTTTTCGCCTCCCAGTCCTCGAGGGATGCTTGATCAATTATTTGGGATCGATATTCGATCCTTGGCGTTGCTGAGAATTGGAATTGCTCTTGTCAGTCTCCTTTATCTGATTGAATTGCTTCCAGATTTTGCGTCGTTTTTTAGCGGCGATGGTGTGCTTCCTGTCGAACTTTCGAAGGAAGTATTGAATCCTTCCAAATCCTGTTACTGGTCTCTCTATTGGTTTGACGACTCGATCGCCTTTGGGCAAACGCTCTTTAGTTTGCACATGTTTGCAGCAGTTTTGCTGCTTGTCGGGTTTCAATCGCGCTGGGTCGCCGGCGTCTGTCTTGTGTTAACTTGGTCGCTCAGCGTCCGCAATCCTTTGATCCAGCAATATGGAGTAACGCTGCTGCGAATGTTGCTGTTGTGGTCGGTTTTTTTGCCCATCGGTGCTGCTTGGTCAATTGATGCGGGATTGAAGAATCGATCAAAAAGAGGACATCGAAAGCAGTGGAGAATCTGTAGTATCGCCAGTATCGCGATGTTCATTCAGGCGTTGAGTGGTGTGTTTCTGTTCGCGGTTGCGACTTGTTTGGGACGAGTTTCTCTCGGTCAATGGTTCATGATGGAAATCAAAACGAAACCGTTGGGGTTGTGGCTCGCAGATCGTCCCGAGTTGATTGGAATCTTGGGTTGGTTGCTTTGTGTTTTGACTTTGATTGCGCTGGTCACGCTGTTCTTACCTCGCACCAACGAATTCTTTCGAGGTGCTTGGTTGGCCTTGTTCATCATCGGCCATATTCTGATCTATCTATCGCTACATGTTGGTGTTTACCCATTCGTGGCCGTCGCCTCATTGGCAGTGTTCGTGCCAAGCAGTTTTTGGAACGACACTCTCAACGAACCGATTGGTTTTGATAAGTCAGGTCGATCGTCAAAACGTTTCAAGTGGAACTGGTCATCAAAAACCTGTGCAGTTCTGATGACGGTGTTTTTGGTCGGTTCACTCGTTCAACAACGATTAATCAGCTTCGGAGCAACGTTGAATCAAGGTATTGCGCAAGTGAGTCAGATAACGATGACTGTGCCGACTTGGAGCGCGGCTAGTGGAGACGTGAATCCATCGAGCAAAATCGTCGGTCCTCGATTTGTTTATTCAGGAACTCTATCCACTGGAGATACTGCAAGATTGGTCAGCCCGGGCGCTCAACACATGAACGGTCGCGACCAATTTCTTCGCGAGAACTGGCGGAGGCTACATTTGAGGCTTTGGGAATCCAAGGAGAACGAAATCGTTGCAGATGCTGTCGGAGCCCGATTACTTTCAGTTGCGACAGAACTGTGGCAATCGAAAACGTTCGAACAAGCCAATTCGCTGATCAAGACCAAATTGACTTGCCTCGAAGTTAAGCGGTTCGAAAGCGAATTTTTGCCGGTTTCGGAATTGGAATGGTCAGAAAAGCAAGTTCAAGCGATTGAAACGTCAGTCAATCGAATCGAATCACGCGGAAACAGTTACCGATTGACTCGGTAAGTCGCGATCCTCGATCAATCAACTTTAAACTTTCGCCAACAGTCTATTGGCAAACGTCATTTTGCTGTGCCTGGCTAAGTCCTATTTTTCTTGCATCACTTTCAGCTCAACCCAACTCGCCGCCTCCGGTTGGTGAAATACACGGTTGGTAGTACTGATGAAGTCTTCACGCTTCGCTTTGAAGATGTTCTCAACATACTTTTGTGGATTTCGATCAATCATTGGAAACCAAGTGCTTTGGACATGGATCATGATCCGATGGCCCTTTTTGAATGTGTGACAAACATCCTGCAGGGGCAAGTTCACTTCATCTAATTCGTTGGGGACAAACGGTTCTGGTTTCTCATAGCTATTTCGGAATCGGCCTCGGATAACTTCGCTTCTAACCATCTGTTGGAACCCGGCAAAATTCAGTCCCTGCTCTGAGCCTGGAACAAATGGATGATCATCAGGATAGACGTCAATCAGCTTGACAACGAAGTCGGCGGCGGTTCCCGTTGTTGAAACTTGTAGGTGGGCCAAAATATCACCCGTCAAAAGCACATCGTCGGTCATCGGTTCAGACTGAAAAACCAGGACATCGTTTCGAGCAGAAGCGAATCGTTGATCGTCGGACATGTACTGACGGGGAGTGAATTGGAGTTTGATGTCTTGTCGTTGACGGTAGGGAACAGGGTTGGCGGGATCGCTGATGTATTCAGAGAAAGCAGCCTCGCCTGCGACAGGTGGTTGAGTCGAAAGTTTCCGATCGCTTCGGAAGTAGTGCTTGATAGGCGCCGCTTCAGCGGGTGGCCACTCCTCGAAAGCTCGCCACTGTCGAACGCCTGTGTCGAACATCAGGGCTTCGACTTTCGGTCGGTCACCGATGCCTTTGAGAAAGTGCGCGAAAAAGGGCGCTTCGACTTCTCGCTGATAGAAATCACTAACATTTTTACCGAACGCGACTTTGCCAACCAAGGCATAAGGATTGGCGACATAAGCCCAATCACCATGGCTCCAAGGTCCCATCACGATGGTGTTGAACATGTCAGGATTGTTTTTCTCAAGCTCCCGGTAAATGTTGAGTGGTCCGTAAAGATCTTCCGCGTCGAAGAAACCGCCAACCGTCATCACATTGGTTTTGACGTTCTTTAAGTGTGGAAGAATGCTTCGCTTCTGCCAAAATTCATCGTAGTTCGGGTGCTCGACCAATTGCTTCCAGAAAAAGTTCTTGTCATCAAACAGCCGACCGGCTTGGCTCATCGGGCCAAGGCTCATGTGGAAGTTCCAACCATCCTGCGACGTCGGATTGATGGATTGATACCATTGCTTCGGCGTTGGGCCGTTGTGCTGATAGCCGAACGTCGACGTGGCGACGAAGTAGCTTTGCAGGTAAGCACCGTGATGATGAAAGTCGTCAAAAAAGAAATCAGAAATCGGAGCCTGAGGCGAAGCTGCCACGAGAGCTGGATGATGTTCGGGGAGTGCGGCGGCTGTATAAAAGCCAGGATAGGAAATCCCCCACATGCCGGCCTTGCCGTTATTGTTGGGAACGTTCTTTAACAGCCATTCAATTGTGTCGTATGTATCGGAGCTTTCATCAATTTTTGAATCACCGTCAACATGCGGCCGCATGTTGTCGTAGTCTCCTTCTGACATCCAACGTCCGCGAACGTCTTGATGAACGAAAATGTACTTTTCGTTCTCCATATATTTTGACGGGCCAATTCTCCAATCGTACTCGCCCTGGCCATAAGGCTGGGTGCTGTACGGCGTCCGGTTCATCATGAACGGATACGTTTTTGATGCGTCGCGCGGGGCATAGATCGTTGTATGCAATTTGACGCCGTCTCGCATGGGGATCGAAACCATCTGTTTCGTATAGTTTTGCGAAACCAAATTCTGCTGGGCTTCAGCAGAAGGAGGTGTGACAAACAAACTGAGAGTTAGGCAGCACGTCACCGCGACTAAAACTAAGCCAAAATTGAATGAGCCGAACTTTTTTGAGCCGAAATTGGATCGCATGGAATTGTCCTATCA